>NZ_JBFAPO010000076.1:0-46297 GCF_040676755.1 Dactylosporangium sp. NPDC049525
ACGGCGTCAAGGTCGGCGGCATCCTCTTCGACGCCGGCACCACCAACTCCCAGGTCCTCATGGAGGTCGGCCCCTCCGGCTCCACCGCCGACCACGCCGGCAACCCCACCTCCCTGCACGACGTGTTCTTCCGCATCGGCGGCTCCATCGCCGGCAAGGCCACCGTCTCCCTGCGCGTCAACAGCAACAACGTCATCGGCGACCACATGTGGATCTGGCGCGCCGATCACGGCAACGGCGGCACCGTCGGCTGGAACACCAACACCGCCGCCAACGGCCTCGTCGTCAACGGCAACAACGTCACCATGTACGGCCTCTTCGTCGAGCACTACCAGCAGTACCAGACCATCTGGAACGGCAACGGCGGCCGCACCTACTTCTACCAGAACGAAATCCCCTACGACGTGCCCAACCAAGCCTCCTGGACCTCCGGCGGCGGGGCACAAGGCTGGGCCGCCTACAAGGTCGGCGCCGGCGTCACGAGTCATGAGGCGTGGGGCCTGGGCAGCTACTGCTTCTTCTCCACCAACCCGAGCGTCGTGCTGGGCCACTCGTTCGAGGTCCCGGTCACGCCGAACGTCAAGTTCCACAACATGGTCACCGTGTCGCTCGGTGGCACCGGCACCATCTCGCACGTCATCAACAACACCGGTGCCGCGGTCAACAGCGGCCACCAGGTGACCAACCTGGTCAGCGGCCCGTAGCCCTCACGGTCTCGGCCCTGCCCTGCCGATCAGACCGGCGATGCTGTTCGTCGCCGGTCTGATCGTGGTCTACGCCGCGGCGCGGGCGGCAACGCTCCTCGCACCCGCCTGATCGTGGCCTGCGCCGCGACGCAGGCGGCAATGCTCCTCGCACCCGCCTGATCGTGGTCTACGCCGCGACACAGGCGGCAATGCTCCTCGCACCCGTCTGATCGTGGTCTACGCCGCGACACAGGCGGCAACGCTCCTCACGCCCGTCTGATCGTGGTCTACGCCGCGGCGCAGGCGGCTATGCTCCTCGCCCGCCCACGGCCGGCACGACCGCGGCCGTGGGGGGCACCGCCCCACCACCCTCCTCGCCTCTACCGCTCGAAGGCCGCCGGCAAGGGTCGCGTCGACCTGCACGCACCGGCGTGACATCGTCTCCTGGTGCGGACAGTGCTCATCCTCGGCGGCACCGGCGAGGCGCGACGGCTCGCGGCGGCACTGACCGGCTGCCGCGTGATCAGCTCCCTCGCCGGCCGCGTCGCCGACCCCGCACTGCCGCCGGGCGAGGTCCGCATCGGCGGGTTCGGCGGCCCCGCCGGGCTGGCCGCGTATGTCCGCAGCGAGGCGGTCGACGTGGTGGTGGACGCCACCCACCCGTTCGCGGCGAGGATCAGCGCGTCGGCGGCGGCGTGTGGGGTACCGCTGCTGGTGCTGCGCCGCCCAGGCTGGACCGCCGCCCCCGGCGACGTGTGGCACCGGGTGCCGTCCCTGTCCTCGGCCGCAGAGTTCATCGCGGCGTCCGGTTATGAACGGGTGTTCCTCACCACGGGACGCCAAGGGCTGGGCGCGTTCGCGGACCTGGCGGACCGGTGGTTCCTCGTGCGCAGCGTCGATCCCGTCTCGCCGCCGCACCCGCCGCGGCTGGAGTCCCTGCTCGACCGCGGCCCGTTCACCGTCGACGGCGAGGTGGCGCTGCTGCGGTCCCATGCCATCGAGGTCCTCGTGACGAAGGACAGCGGCGGCGACATGACCGCCGCGAAGCTCACCGCGGCCCGGCTCCTGGGCGTGCCGGTCCTGATGGTCGACCGCCCGCCGGTCACCCCGGGCGTGCCGGTCGTGCCGACCGTCGAGGACGCCGTCACATTCCTGCGGGCTCTTTTCGGCGGCCCCGGCGGCGGCTGACACGATCGCCGCATGCTGCCCGCGGACCTGCACACGCACACCGAGTTCTCCTGGGACACCGCCACCGGCGACATGGAGGGCTCCTGCGCGCGGGCCGTCGAACTCGGGCTGCCGGCGATCGCGTTCACCGAACACACCGACTTCGTCACGTGGGACGTCACACCCGCCACCCTGCCGGACCGCCTGACCCGCCACATCACTGACGACGTGCACCTCACCCCGCCACCGCTGGACGTCACCGGCTACCTGTCGGCGATCGACCGCTGCCGCACGCGGTTCCCGTCGCTGCGCATCATCACCGGCGTCGAACTGGGCGAGCCGCACTGGTTCCCCACCCAGACCGCGTCGCTGCTCGCCGCCGCCCCGTTCGAGCGCGTCATCGGCTCGCTGCACTCCCTTGCCGTGGCCGGCCGCCACCGCCTCGTCGAGGACGAGTTCGCGCTGCGCGGCATCCCCGCCGTGCTCCGTGACTACTTCGCCGAAGCAATCCGCATGATCCACACCTGCTCCGACTTCTCGACCCTGACCCACCTCGACTACCCGATCCGGTACCTCCCCACCGGCTCCACCTTCGCCATCACGGATTTCGAGGAGGAGATCCGCGCCGTCCTGCGCGCCCTCGCCGGCACCGGCCGCGCCCTGGAGGTCAACACCCGCCGCGGCCCGGAACCCGAGTTCGTGCACTGGTGGCGCGAGGAGGGCGGCCGCGCGATCTGCTTCGGCAGCGACGCCCACCGCCCCGACCTGGTCGCCAAGGGCTTCACCGACGCGGCCGCGATGGTCGAGTCGGCCGGTTTCCGCCCCGGCCGCCACCCCCACGACCACTGGCTCATCTGAAATCCGTCCACGGTCCTGTTCGCCAGCCCTGCCGCTCCGGGTGCCCGTCCGCAGCGGCACGTCTAGGGTCGTCGGATGGGTTGGAACACCTCGGCACTGTTCATCCAGAACGCTTCCACCGCCGACGCGGTCGCGGTGCTCACCCCCACGGCGCTGGCACGTGACGGCCGCCTGGTCGGCGTGGACGAAGCGACCAGCGGCCTCGCGGACGGTGTGCTGTTCGCGGCGGAGACCGGCGGGTGGGCGCAGGTCTGGGACCCGTCGATGGAACTCGCCCTCGCCTGCGAACCGCCCGGCAACGCCCTGACCGTCGTCTTCTCCAGCGTCACCAGCAGCTACGCGTTCACCCTCTTCACCGCCGGCGAGGTCGTGCGCGAACTCGTCTACGTCGACGGCGACCCGGTCGTCGACACCGGCACCCCGCTGCCGGTCGAGGCGTCCGTCGAGTTTCCGTCCTGGGGCCCCGACGAAGACTTCCTCTGGACCATCATCGAGGCCGTCACCGGCACCGGCTACCAGGAAACCCAGCTGTTCCAGACGTGGCACCGGCACTGATCGGGGCGATGCCACAGCAACCCGCGGCGGCTGTGAACACGAGCGGGTGTCCGGCGAGCGACCAGCGACCGGACGGACAGCCACCGATGACGCGGCCGGACCAACAGGCGACGATGGGGTCACCGGGCCGGTCGCGGAAGGAGGAGCAGGCGTGTCCGCCAACAATTGGGCGGTCCGCAACCGCGCCAGCTTCGTCGCATGCCGAGCCGCCAACCCGTGCGCCCGAGCCTCCGCGAACTCCGCCCGAACCCGCAACTTCTCCTCACGCCGCCGCGCAAACTCCGCCCGCTGCGCAGCGAAACGCGCATCCCAATCAATCGAACCCGACGACGCCGAAGACCCGGAATCCGGTGCGTCCAAAGAAAAGTACGGTCGTGGCACGTGCCGCCTCCCCCCGGTAGGCGCTACCCCACCATTCTCGAGGCCGCACACCTCCACGTCCAGCGCCATCACGCCACGTGAACGGAACCGCACGTGCAGTGCGCCTGCTTGTCGGATGGGCGGCGGCTGTCCCGTACCCGATAGCGCCAGGCAGCGCGGAAAGCGACTGTTGACGCAGCCGAACGTGAACCGGAGGCCGCCGTGCCGACGTGGGACGTCTTCATCAGTCACGCCAGTGAGGACAAGGACGAGGTCGCGACGCCTCTTGCGGCCGCGCTCACCCGGGCGGGCCTGCGAGTCTGGCTCGACCGGCAGGAACTGCGCCTCGGTGACAGCCTGCACGAGAAAATCGACGAAGGGCTTGCCGACAGCCGGTTCGGCATCGTCGTCCTCAGCCCGAGCTTCCTGGCCAAACGGTTTCCGCGCAAGGAACTCAACGGCCTGTCGGCCATTGAGGACGCCCACCGGCGCAAGGTGATCCTGCCGGTGTGGCATCACATGGACGCGGAGACGCTTGCGCGGCACTCGCCGCTCCTCGCGGACCGGCTGGCCGTCGACACCGCTGACGGTATGCGCACCGTAGTCGCCCGGATCCTCGACACCGTGATGGAGGGACCCATAGCCGGTGATCGCACCCCCGCACGGCTGCTGCAGGAACTGCTCGACCGGGCACCGGACCGCGCGACGCTCGTCGACTTCTTCGCCCTCCACCCCGCTCTGATCCACGGGGCCCTGCATACGACGGGCGAGGCCGGCCATTGGTCCGTCACGCTCGGACCGGCGTCGGTCGACTTGTGCGCGTCGCGGCAGCAGCACACGACCAACGAAGTGACGTGGTTCCTGGTGCAGTTCGCCGCCTCTGGCACCGCGGCGGTGGTGGGTGGGGAGGTCGCCGCCGAAGTCCGGGCCCGCGCGGACGACCTGCGCGCGGTACGCCGATGGATCTCGCGAAACCTGCGCCCGGCGCGAATGGTCCTGCCCGGCATCTCGGTCGGCTTCGAGGGCATCGTCGTGGCCGGACGCCGGCACCTGCTGAGTCCCGACGATTCCCGGGCCCTGCGGCAATATCACGACGAGCTGCCCGGGACCACTGTGCGCACCTACGACTGGGTGATCGACGCGGCCACACAGACGACGTGGCAGCCGTGATCGACGAGGAGTGGCTCGACGAGCAGCTACGATTCGACATCCCAGGTGGATACCGTCTGGACGGGTGCCGGGTGGGCGGATCCTGGGTCGTCATCTTCGTGCAGTATCCCGACAGGCCGGACCAGGCCATCAAGATTCCGCGGGCGCCTTTCCTGTTCCCGTCCTACATCCGCGAAATCCCCAACTTCCTGGCGCCGAGCCCACGCTACGATCTCGGCCGGCTCAACCGGAAGCTGGCCGGGATGCTCGGGGACCTGCAGGTCCCGCTGCTGGTCATGGGTTACCGCGAGCTGTTCGACGCCCTCGTCGGCACCCTGCGGACCAACGACGTGTGGCAGCTCGATGCGATCTCCGGCGAGACCGAGGAGGACACCGCGAGGCTGCGGTTCCTGCTGGCCACACCGCCGGTGGAGTACCTGCTGTCGGACGATGCCTCCGAGCACCGCGACCCGGCCACCCGGCTGTGGGCAGAGCGGGCGCTCGCGGCGCTCGACCGGCTCCGCCCCGACGTGCAAGCGTTCCGTCCGGACATCATGCTGGACAATCCGCTGCTCGTCTGGGGCGGCGCGGTGATGTCCGGGTACTTCACCAAGGCCGAACTGCCACACGCGGCGTCCGCTGCCCTCGACCACCTGGACCCGGCCGACGAGGAGCGGCTGGCGGTGTTTCTCGCGCAGGCCACGATGCTCGTGGACGCCTTGACCGGCATCGTGGGGACCAGCCTGGGCCTCCGGAAGCTCTGCGACGCGACCGAGCTGTTCCCCTGGCGGTTCGTGACAGACGAGGAACTCGCCGAGCCGGACGGGTTCATCAGGTTTCACCTGGCGTAGCCGGTGGGGATCAGGCCGGCCGGGGGGTCAGCAGGTGCTGGGCCGCGGCGACGGCGGCGCACAGGATCGCGGCGAGCGGGACGCTCAGCAGCGCCCAGTCGCCAAATGGCAGCGCGTCCGTTGCGAGTGCCGTCCATTCCAGCGCCAACCCGCCGAGGCCGCCGAGCACCGCGACCGTTGTGGCGCGCCGCCGGCGGCCGGGGGCGCGCGGGCCGGCGGCCTTGTCGAAGAGGGCGGCGAGCATCGTGGCGCCGAGGAGGGCCGGCACCAGGAAGAAGGCGGCCGGGAACGCTCCGAGGAAGATGTACAGCAGGACGAAGACGCCGGTCACGGCGACGCTGAAGATGATGCCGAGCAGCAGGGCGAGCCACAGGTGCAGCTGCCGGGAGCCGGCCGGGGGCGGTTCGGGCTGGGCGTCGCGGCGCAGCCAGGTCACCGCCAGCAGCGCGACGCCCGCCAGCATCAGCGCGGTCGCCGCGGCCAGCAGCATCGTGCCGGCGAGCGTGGTGCCGGAGGAGAGGTATTCGAAGGTCTGGCCGTCGTCGCGGATGCAGGTCGTGCGCGGCGGGAACTGCTGCTCGCGGGCCGTCCACATGCGGCCCACGTCGAAGCGGTACCGGCATGACCGCGCCGGGTCGAGCCGGCTCGGGCCGGCGATCACGAGCGCGAGACTGCTGCCGAGACCGAGCAGCACGCCCGTGCCGGTGAGGGTCCAACCGCCTGCCAGTGCCTTCATGCAGAACATGGTCGCAACCGCCGGCGAGGGCTACGCATCCGTCAGTATGGATCTTCGCAGGTGAACCTGGTTCACCTGCAGCTGATACGTCCGAAGTTCGACAACGGGGGGTGCCCCGGCCGTCCGCGTTCCGGGGCACCCGTCCGTGGTGGTTCAGCCCTGGTACTGGGCGATGACCCTGGTGAAGTCCCACGCGTTCTGGGAGACGCCGCTGCAGGTGTCGTCGCCGGTGCCGCTGCCGTTGCACGGGCGGTCACGGTTGGCGGACCAGAACGTGAACCTGGCGAGGTGGTGCTGCTGGGCGTAGGCGAGCATGGTGCGGAAGTCCGCGACCGTGACCGTCTCGCCGACGTCGGTGATGCCGTTCATCGAGGAGATGCCGGCGTGCCGGTAGGCCTGGTCGTCGGTGTACCCGTAGCCGTTCTTGATCGTGTTCTTCAGCCCTTCGGCGGCCTGGACGGTGAGCGCGCCCATGTTCTGGCCGGCGGCGCCGAAGTCGAAGGGCATGATGGTCCACGCGTCGACCGTGAGCCCGGAGGCGGCCGCCCGGTTGATCATCGTGGCGTCGGGGCCGTTGCGGTCGCTCGGGAAGGTGACGTACACGGCGACGCCCGGGTTGTTCGCCTTGACGGTCTTCAGCGCGTCGATGGTGCGCTGCTGCAGCGTCGGGTTGTTGTAGACGCTGCCTTCGATGTCGATGTCGATCGCCTTGAGGCCGTAGGCGTTGATGACCTTCTGGTACGCGGCGGCGAGCGTCGAGGCGCTGCTGCAGGTCTGCTCCAGCCACGGCCCGGACGCGCCGCCGAAGGAGACCGCGACGTTGCCGCCGGCGCCGCGGATGTTGTTGATGACGGTCTGGTCCTGACCGCCGAGCAGCGGCCGGTAGCCGTCCCACAGCGGGTCACAGGCGCCGTTGGACAGGATGAACGCCATCGTGAACCACTTGACGCCGGTGGCGGTCATGATCGTGCGCGGGTCGGGGAGGTTGCCCCAGCCGAGGTACGCGTACGGCGCGGCACCCATCGCGGGGTTGGACGTCGGCGGGTTCGACGTCGGCGGGTTGGAGGTCGGGGGCGTGGTGCCGCCGCCGATCGTCCACTTCTGGTTGGCGGTGCCGCCGCACGACCAGATCTGCAGCTGGGTGCCGTCGGCGGAGCTCTGGCCGGTCGCGTCGAGGCACTTGCCGGCGTTCGGGTTGGTGAGTTCCTTCGCCGCGCTGTAGGTCCACCGCTGGGCGGCGGTGCCGTTGCAGTCCCACAGCTGGACCTTGGTGCCGTTGGCGGTGCCGGCCGCGGCGACGTCCAGGCACTTGCCCAGGACGCGCAGTGTGCCGTCGTCGCCGAACGTGATGCGCTGGGCGGTGGTGCCGTTACAGGTGTACAGCTGGATCTTCGTGCCGTTGGCGGTCGCGGCGGCGGCGACGTCGACGCACTTGCCGCCGATGCCGGTGATCGGGCCGGTGGTCGCGGCGGATGCGGTGGTCATCGCGACGACGGTCACCGTGCCGAGCACCGCGACGGCGGCCGCCGCGGCAAGAAGGGAGCGACGGAGGCGGGGGCTGCTCATGAGGCGAGCCTTTCGGGAGGGAGAGGGCGATCTGTTAGCTGCCCTTCCAGATAGAGGGCAGGCTATGACCACCCTTTTTTCGAGTCAATGAGAAAGCCCGAAAAAAGAGGCACGCTTAAGGAACCGTTAGGGTCGGGACGCTCGCCTGAGCAGTTCCGCCATCGGCAGGGTCGCGGCGCCGAAGGCCACCGCGTCCGGGCCGAGCTCGCACAGCTCGATCGACACCTGCCCGAACGGGTGCTCCAGGGCCTGCTCGCCGGCCGCCGCCCGGATCTGCGGCAGCAGCTTCGCGCCGAGGGCCAGGCCGGCCCAGCCGCCGAGCACGACCCGCTCGGGGTTGAACAGGTTGACCAGGTTGCCGATGCCGGCGCCGAGCATCCCGGCGGTCTCGGACAGGATCCCGCCGGCCTCCGGCGTGCCGGCCTCGATGAGCGCCGCCACGTCCGCGAGCTCGTCGGCGCTGCGCACCAGGGTCGGGTCGACCTGCAGATACCGGTCGAGGATCCCCTCGGCGCCGACATACGCCTCCAGGCAGCCGCGGGCCCCGCACCGGCACTGCCGGCCGCGGTAGACGACCGTGGTGTGCCCCCACTCACCGGCGCTGCTGCTCGCGCCCCGGTAGAGCGTGCCGTTGGTGATCACGGCGGCGCCGACGCCGGAGCCGATCAGCACGATCACCGCGTTGGCGGCACCGCGGCCGGCGCCGAACCACATCTCGGCCTGCCCGAGGGACTTGGCGCCGTTCTCCACGAACAGCGGCGCGGTCATGCCACCCTCGCGCAGCAGCCCGTCGAGGGAGATCCCCCGCCAGCCGATGGTCGGGGCGTGCACCCGCACGGGGTCGGACTGCTCGACGGTGCCGGGCACCCCGATGCCGATGCCGATCACGTCCGCCGGGTCGGTACCGCCAAGCACCTCGCGGATGCCGGCGAGGAGCTGCCCAGCGACCGCCTCCGGGTCGGGCCGTGACGACGGCAGCGGCTCATCGACGGTGGCGAGCCGGGTCATCGACAAGTCGAACAGCTCGACCTTGACGCCGGTCTCGCCGACGTCGGCGCCGACGAGGCGGCCGAAGTCGGGGTTGACCCGCAGCAGCACCCGCGGCCGGCCGCCGTCGGAGTCGATCTGCCCGGCCTCGATGATGAGGCCCTCCTGCAGCAGCTCCGCGGTGACGCTGCTGGCGGTCGCGGCGCTCAGCCCGGTGATCCGGCTGAGGTCGTGACGGCTCAGCGGCCCGCGGAAGAACAGCTCCGACAGCAGCGTTGACCGGTTGCGCCGGCGCATGTCACGGGTCGTGGCCCGCTCGACCTCAATGCGCACCACCGCCGCGAACCCCTCCCCCGACCCCTGCCTGTGTCGGTGAATCGTGTCATGTGAGCGTTCCCGCGTCGACACCGTGGGTGCTTATCGCCGCCTGGCGCGTCTGGCCACGGCCGCGACCAGCATCAACGCGACCACGGTGAAGGCGCCGAGCAGCAGCGGGGCCCTCGCGGTCGACCGGGCCGCCCGCTTCGGCGGCGCCGCGTCGGCCTGCGTCTGCGCCACCACCGGTGCGGCGCTGCTGGGCGGCGGCGCCGGTTTCAGGCCGCTCGGATACTTGAGGATCACGACCGGGCCGTCCTGATCGGAAACGGTCAGCAGCGCGGTCGCGTCGGCGGTGTAGGCGATCGCCTCGCCCTGCGGCTCATCCGGCAGCGGCGTGACCGTCGGCTTCCCGGACGTGATCGCCTTGGCGACGTCGCCGCCGGCGACCTCGAACTCATACGCGTCCGCATAGGTGCGCACCACGGCCCGCGTGCCGTCGGCGGACACGGCCGCGCCGGTGACCCAGGCGACGCCGAGGAAACCCCACGGGTTGGACGTGCCGGTGCGCCGCGGCTCGAACGCGCCGACCTTGGTGAGCGCGGCCCCCTCGGTGTTGTCCGTCGGCAGCGGGGTGTCCAGGCGGAACACCTCGCCGTTGGGATCCTTGGTGACGATCACCGGGCGGCCCTGGCCGTCGATGAGCAGCGCCTCGGCGTCGCGCGGCACACCGTCCGGATACACCAGGCGGTGGATCTTCAGGTTCGTCGAGCCGGCCGCCATGGTCCACAGCGCGATCGTGCTGCGGCGGGTGCCGGAGCCGCCGGTCATCGGGCTGTTGTCGCCGATGTCGGCCACCCACAGCGTGCCTTTGCGGTCCACGGCGAGGTCCTCCGGGTCGCGGGCGGTGCGCGGATATTGCACGCTTCCGGTCACCTTGCACGCCTTGTCCAGCGTGAACACGCGGGTCTTCGCCGGGTCGGGGTTGCTGTCGTTCTCCACCAGGAAGCCGGTGGCGGTGACCGCGAGGCCCGACACCTCGGTCACGGCGGGGTCGGTGATCCGGCAGACCTGCGTCGGCGCCGTGGACACCTGCGTCGGCGCCTGGGCCTGGGCGGCGGTCGCCGGCAGCGGGGCGCACAGGACCAGCACCGCTGCCGCCCCAGCCGCCCACCGCATGCCCGCAAGTCTTCCAGACCTCCTGCGGTCATTTCCGGACATCCGGTTTGGGTGACGATGCGTCAACCGTTCGGTTACGGAATGCGTCCGACACGTTGGGGGAAATGCGCGGAGGTTACGGCCCGAATATGACACATTTCGGGCATGAAGACATGGGGGAACATGCATGGCGGCCGGATGAGGGCCATCCGGCCGGCGGTCCTGGCCGCCGCGGCGCTCGGCGTCGCACTCAGCGCGCTCGGTGGCGCCGGCCCCGCCGCCGCCGGAGCGAAAGCGCCCGCCGCGACGCACGGGCTCGCCGCGGCGAGCCGGCCCGCCGTCGAGCCGGTCGAGGTCGCCGCGCCGGTGATCGTCGCCCGGTACACCTTCGACGCCGCCGACAACGCCGCGAACGGTGCCACCGTCCCGGACGACTCGGGTCACGGGCACACGCTCACGTCGTCGGCCGGGCACGGCGGCAAGGTGCGGCTCGCCGAGCGCCTCACCGGCCGGGCCGCGGACTTCCCGGCCCGCTGCGCGGGCAAGAAGTGCCCGCACGCGGTGCTGCAGGCACCCGACGCCCCGGAGCTCAACCCCGGCACCGGGCCCGTCAGCTACGGCGCGACCGTCCGGCTGACGAAGAAGGACACCGGCTCCGGCCAGAACATCGTGCAGAAGGGGTACTCCGCTTCCGGCAGCCAGTACAAGCTGCAGATCGACGGCGCGGCGGGCCACCCGAGCTGCGTGTTCGCCGACGCCACCGTCCACGCGATCCACGTGGCGATGTCCGACGTCTCGGTCTCCGACGGCGCCTGGCATCGCCTCGAGTGCCGCCGGGCCGGCACCACGCTGACCGTGCTGGTCGACGACGCCGTCCACGGCACGGCCGTCCTGCCGGCGGAGCTGTCGGTCGTCAACACCGTGCCGCTCAGCATCGGCGGCAAGGGCAACGGCAACGACAACGACCAGTTCCACGGCACCCTCGACGACGTCTGGATCGCCCGCGGCTGAGCCCGCAACCGGGCCCGCGGCTGTGCCAGCAGCCGAGCCGGCAACTGAGCCGGCAAACTGAGCCCGCGCAGACGCAGGGGTGCCCGCAAAGGCACCCCTGCGTTTTCAGTCGCGCCGGGCCCGCGGGACGAAGATCGCGATGACCGTCGCGGCCGCGAGCATCGCCGTCAGCACAGCGAAGGCGTTCGTGTACCCCGACTCCAGTGGCAGGCCCGCCGGGGTCTCGTGGGCGGTGATGACGGCGCTGGCCACCGCGGCGCCGAGCGAGCCGCCGATGGTGCGGATGTTGGCGTTCATGCCGCTGGCCACGGCCGTCTGGCCGGCCGGCACGGTGTGCACGATGAGGTTCACCATGGCGGTGAACGTCAGCCCGAGCCCCACGCCGAACACCCCGGTGGCCACGGCGACCTGCCAGTACGCGGTGTGGAACAGGGTGAGCCCGCCGCACGACAGCGCCGCGGTCATGGTGCCGAGCAGCAGCTGGACCTTCGTCGGCACGTAGGCCGTCAACGGCCCGCTCACGAACCCGGCCACGGCCATCGTGACCAGCATCGGCAGCATCGCCAGCCCGGCACCGGTGACCGTGGTGCCGAACCCGTACCCCGTCGAGCGTGGCGTCTGCAGGAACTGCGGCAGGAACGCGTAGGTGGCGAACATCCCGGCGCCGAACAGCAGCGCGACCAGGTTCGTCGTCCAGACCGCCGGCAGCCGCATCATCTGCATGTCGATGAGCGGCTCGGCAGAGCGCAGCTCCACCAGTACCCACGCGACGATGAGCACCGCAGCGGCCAGGAGTGGCACGACGACCCGCGCCGAGGTCCACCCCCACGCCGGGGCCTTGCTCAGCGGCAGGATCAGGGCGATCAGCCACCCGGACAGCAACGCCCCGGCGAGCCAGTTGATCCGGCCGGCCTCATGCGGGGCCCGCGCCGGCGACTCGCCGACGAACCGGAGCGTCAGCACGAACGTGCCGGCCACGACCAGGGTCGGGATCCAGAACAGCGCCCGCCAGTCCAGCGCGGCGACGATCGGCCCGGCGAGGACCACGCCGAGGCCACCACCGACCGCGATCACCGCGGACAGCCCGCCGATCGCGGACGCCACCCTGGCCGGCGGCAGCTCGTCGCGGAGGATGCCGAACGCGATCGGGAACACGGCACCGCCGAGCCCCTGGACGACCCGCCCGACGATGAGGACCCCGACGTTCGGCGCGACCGCGGCGATCACGCATCCCACCGCGATGGCGGCCAGGGCGACGAGCAGGGTGCGGCGCTTGCCGTACATGTCGCCGATGCGCCCCATGATCGGGGTGGCGACGGCGGCGGAGAGCAGCCAGGCGGTCAGGACCCAGGTGACCGTGCTCTGGCTGGTGGAGAGGTCGTGCTGGATCGTCGGCAGCACCGGGCTGACCAGCGACTGGAGCATGGAGAACGACGCCGCCGCGGCGGCGAGCGCGACGAAGGTGAACCGGCCCGCCTTTGCCGGCGCGGTCGCGACAGGTGGTGGGCTGAGGGTGAGTGCGCGTGTCATCGGTTTCCCCCGGACGCGGTACATTAGTGGAGGTACGCCTCCACATTAGCGGAGGGGTGCCTCCGTTTCAACTCGCCCCTTGCGTGCTGGAGATCACGATGTCCGCCGAGTCCCCCGTTGCCGTCCGCCGCCCGCAGCGCGCCGACGCCAGGCGTAACTTCGACGCGCTGCTGTCCGCCGCCCGCGACGCGTTCGCCGAGCACGGCACCGAGGCGTCCCTGGAGGACATCGCGCGGCGCGCCGGCGTGGGGATCGGGACGCTGTACCGCAACTTCCCCACCAGGCACGACCTGTTCGAGACGGTCTACATCGGCGAGATCGAGCAGCTGTGCCAGACCGCCGACGACGTCGCCGGCCTGCCGCCGTGGGACGCCCTGGTGTCGTGGCTGCACCGTTTCGTGGAGTACACCGCGACGAAGCGCGCCATCTACGAGGCCCTCAACCGGGACTCGACCATGTTCCGCCATTGCCGCGAGGAGATCTACCGCGTCGGTGAGCCGCTGCTGGCCCGCGCGCAGGACGCCGGCGCCGTGCGCAGCGACGTCACATTCGACGACACGCTGCGCATGATCAGCGGCCTGACCGCCGGCGGCTTCGTCGACGCCGCCCAGCGCGACCGGGTCCTGGGCATCGCCCTGGACGGCCTGCGCAAGCACTGAGCCGTGCCGCCGGCTTATCCAGGGGCACGGGCGGTGATGAGCCAGAGCGCCGACGGGATCCGGTAGCCGGCGCCGGGTTCGCGGAAGCGGGCGAGCAGCTTGACCGCTCCCGCGCGGGCCGCCCGCTGCGCGTCCGGGGTGGCCCGCCGGAACGGCGCGCCCGCCGGGCCCAGCTCGATCAGCCACTCGGCGACGTCGTCGGGCTCGTCGGGGGCCGCCATGACCACGTCGTGCGGCTCGGCCGCGACGTCGACGAACCCGGCGGCGGTCAGGACCCGGTCGATCCGCCGCGGTTCGGCGAGCGCGAACGGCCCCGGCTCGTCGCCGACCGGCAGCGGCGGCAGCGCGCCGAGGTGCGGGGCCGCGCCGAGCATCGCCGCAGGCAGCCACGCGTTGCCCGGGCCGGCGCGGAAGACGGTCGCGGCGAAGCGCCCACCGGGGCGCAGCGAGCGGCGCACCGCCGCGCAGCCGGCGACCGGGTCGGCGAGGAGCATGAGGACCATCCGCGAGTACGCGGCGTCGAACGGCCCGCCGGGCACGACGTCGAGGCGTTCGACGTCGGCGGCGAGGAACCGCAGTCCGGGGTGCCGCCCGGCGGGGAACCGCGAGCGGGCCGTCTCGATCATGGCCGACGAGAGGTCGACCCCGACCGCCACCCCGGCACCGCCCACCGCGGCGGCCAGGGCGGCGGTGGTGCCGCCGCAGCCGCAGCCGACATCGAGGACGCGCTCCCCCGGTCGCACGGCCAGGGACCGCAGCGCGACCTCCCCCAGCGGCGCGCCGCGCACGTCGTGCCGGTCGGCGTGCCGGATCCAGCCGGGTGCCGCCGCGGCCCAGAACGCGGCGACCGAAGCGGCGGACCCGGACATCAGAAGGGCATTTCTTCGCCGACGACGGTGAACGAGCTGAACCCCGCCGCCTTGCCCGGGTCGAAGCCCTCCTCCTGCGCGGCGAGCCCGGCCGCCTTCATCAGCCGCTCCGACTGGAACCGGCGGAACGCGGCCTCGTCGACCCAGATGTTCAGCACCCGCCAGCCGTCGTCGTACGGCCCCGAAACGTGCGCCACCAGGCCCGGCGGCCGGTCGGGGCCGAGGTGCCGTTCGACCATGCGGTACTCGGGCTCCGACACGCCCGGCATCTGCTGCACCACTCCGTACATCGCGTACTCCTTTGAATAGAGCTAACCTCTATCCAATAGAACACTACGCTGACCGGATGGCTGTCAAGCGGCGGTACGACGCGTCGGGGCGGCAGCGGCAGGCGCGGCAGACGCGGGCGGCGATCCTCGACGCGGCCGGCCGGCTGTTCGTCCGTGACGGCTACGCCGCGACCCCGTTGACCGCGGTCGCCGCCGAGGCGGGCGTGGCGGTGCAGACCGTCTACGCCGTGTTCGGCTCCAAACGGCAGCTGCTGTCCGATCTCGTGGACCGCACCATCGCCGGCGACGACGACCCGGTCGCGCTGCCGGACCGGCAGTTCGTCGCCGACATCCAGGCACTGCCCGACCCGCGCGCGAAACTCACCCGCTACGCCCGGCACCTGGCCGAGACCCACGCCCGGCAGGCGGAGGTCATGCTCGCCCTCGCCGGCGCCGCCACCGCCGACCCCGACGCGGCCGCCATCCTCGCCAAGAACGACCACGAGCGCCGCCAGGGCATGGCCCGCTTCGCCGCCGAGCTGGTCGCGACCGGCGGCACCGACCCGGCGCTCACCGTCGAGCAGGTCACCGACGTGCTGTGGCTCGCGATGGACTGGCACAACTACGGCTGGCTCGTGCGGCGCCGCGGCTGGTCCACTGTGGACTTCGAGCGCTGGTACGTGCGCACCACCGCCGGCGCGATCCTGATCTGATCCGGCGGGACCGTCCGTCAGGCCGGGTAGCCGGCCTGGTACGTCACGGCGAAGGTGTTGTTGTTGACGTTGTACTCGGTGAAGTTGAACGCGTAGACGGAGAACGCGGTCGTGTACGTGCCGGGCTCGAACGGCGCCAGGAACGGAAACGACACCAGCAGCGTCGAGCTCGTCGGGATGCCGTGGACCGGGGTCGACGGGCTCGCCCACGCCGTGATCGTGAGGTCCGCCCAGTATCTGACGCAGTTGCCGGCGGGGCACGGTGGGGCGGGAGCCGCCACGGCCGGGGCCGCGACGGCGGCGGAACCGGCGAGGGTGACAGCCGCGGTGCACAGGAGCCGAACCCAGCGTCCGAGTGACATGCGGTCACGGTGGGTGCCCATGCCCGGGCCATCAACGTGCTGCAAGGGACCCGACACCCGCGGGCGGCAACGGGGGCTGGTGTGCGCCTCCCGAGATCAGGGGTCGGTGACGGACGCTTTTCACCGGGGTCGTCGACCCCTCCAAGATGGAACCGTCACCTGCGCACCGGGAGGCGCCGCAACACCGTATGCGCCCAGCACCCCCAGCGGCAACACACTTGTACGCAGGGCCGACGGCGCGCGGCCGCGAAGGGCATCCACCGTCTGTCCAATGTAGATGTCCGCTAGTCGACAACTACGAAAGGGCCGCAGGCGCAAGGATTCCGCGTGTGATGACACGAGCACTACTCCCGATCGCCGTCGCGGCGGTCGCTCTCGCCGGTTGCTCCTCCGAGGACCCGGCCGACACCACCGCCGCACCGGCGGGCGCCGCATCGTCCAGCGCCGCGCCGGTCGCCGGCACGTCGAGCGCGGCGGCGCCGTCGAGCGCGGCACCGGGCAAGTCCAGCGCGGCGCCGGCCGGCGGCGGCTGTCCCGTCGACGCGACCACGCTGCAGAAGGCGTTCCAGGCCAACGCCGAGGTCGCCGGGTCAATCATCCTCGGCAAGGGTTTCAAGGACATCAGCTGCTACCAGGGGTACGCGACGGCCCTGACACAGCCGGAGGCGATGGACACCGCCGTGGTCGTGTTCAAGTACGACACCGCGAAGAAGACCTGGGCCGCCGTGATGGGTGGCACCGACGGCGTCTGCCAGGCCAACGTCCCGGCGGAGATCCGTTCGCACCTCAAGAACTGCAACTGAGCCTAAGGGTGGAGCCGGCGGCGCAGGCTCCGGGGAACTGCGCCGCCCCGATCAGCCGCCGGCCCGCTCGCGGGCCTGGTAGACGCCCGGCGTCAGTCCGGTCGCGCGGCGGAACGTGTCCACGAAGCTGCTCGGGGTGCCGAAGCCGCACCGGTGCGCCACGACCGTGACCGGCAGGCCGCTCGCGAGCAGGATCATCGCCCGGTACACGCGGACGTTGGTGCGCCACTGCGGGTAGGTCATGCCGAACTCGGCTCGGAACAGCCTGGCCAGGGTGCGCTCGCTCGAGCCGGCCGGCCGGGCCAGCGACGACAGGGTCTGCGGCCGGTCGAGCCGGTCGGTGACGAGAGCGCAGGCGGCGGCCAGGCGGCCGTCGCGGGCGGTGGGCAGCGCCACGGGCTCCTGCGGCGCACGGTGCAGCCGGTCGCGGATCACCGCGCGCAGCCGCCGCTCCTCCTCGCGCGGCAACGCCGGATCCGTGCAGGCGATCAGCAGCTCCCGCAGCAGGGCACCGACGGCGACGACGGTCGGCGCGCCGGCCGGCAGCGGCGGGTCCTCGGACGGGAAGCCGACGGTGTGGAACGCGCTCGCGCCGTGGAAGCGGTGCTCGTGCCAGCAACCGGCGGGGATCCACACGGCCCGGTCCGCGGCGGCGACCCAGCCGCCGACCTCGGTCTGCACGGCGATGACGCCGCGGCTGACGTAGACCAGCTGATGCTGGTCGTGCCGGTGCCGGTCGATGAAGGCTCCGGAGCCGTGTTCGGCGGCGGTCGTCGGCGCCAGCGGCAGGTGGCGGATTTTCGACATTGATCGGCAGAATACCGGAAGTCCGCACGGCCGGTCACTGCGATCTTGGATCTGTGAGCACCGCTGAACTGACGAGCGCGCCGGAGGCGACGCGCGAACCGTCCCCCTGGCGGCGCATGCGCGTGTGGGCGACCGCGCACGCCGTCGACGACTTCTACCAGGGCCTGGTGCCCGCCGCCGTGCCGTACTTCGTTCTCGACCGCCACTACGGCTACGTCGCGGCCGCGGGCCTGGCGATGGCCGCGGCGCTCGGCAGTTCGCTGCCGCAGCTCGTGTTCGGCGTCATCGCCGACCGCCGCCGGCTGCCGTGGATGTCGCCGGTCGGGGTGGCGCTCGCCGGCACCGGCGCCGGCCTGGCCGGGGTCGCGCCGTCGTACCCCCTGGTGTGGACGCTGCTGCTGCTGTCCGGGCTCGGGGTGGCGATGTTCCACCCGGCCGCCGGGCGCGACGCGCGGCTCGCCGCCGGGTCGAGCGCGACCGCGATGAGCTACTTCGCGGCCGGCGGCAGCGTCGGGTTCTTCGTCGCGCCGGCCCTCGCGACCCCGGCGCTGAACGCGTGGGGGGTCGGCGCCACCGCCCTGTTCATCCCGCCGGCCGTGCTCATGGGCTTCGTCCTGCTCCGCCACCAGCGCCGCGTCACGGGCCGCGCGGCCGCCCGGGCCGCCGCACCCGGCCGGGACCGGCCCGGCATGTTCGCCGTGCTGGCCGGGGTCGAGATCGTCCGGTCCGCCGTCTCGTTCGGCGTCAACACCTTCGTGGCGCTGTACTGGATCGACACGCTCGGCGCGTCCAGCACCCTCGGCGGCGCCGCCCTCGCCCTGCAGCTCGGCGGCGGCGTCCTGGGCACCCTCGCCGGCGGCCGGATCGCCGACCGGATCGGCCTGGTGCGCACCGTCCGGCTCGGCAACCTCCTGCTCGGCCCGGCGATCGCCGCGATGCTGCTGTGCCCCGACCGGTACGTCGCGCTGCCGCTGGTCCTGCTGGTCGGGCTGGTCACGAACATCCCGTTCGCGGTGCTGGTGAAGCTCGGCCAGGACTACCTGCCGAGCCGCCCCGGCACCGCCGCCGGGGTCACCCTCGGCCTGGCCGTCAGCGCCGGCGGGCTCGGCATGCCGCTGCTCGGCCTCATCGCCGAGCAGCACGGCCCCCGCGGCGCGTTCATCGCCCTCGCGATCGTCCCGGTGGCGGCCGTCGCCTTGTCCGCCGCGCTGCGCGAACCGTCCCACGACGGAGCACCGCCAGCGGTCTAGGGTCGGTGGCATGGACGGCGCCGAGGCCAAGCGGCTGTTCGAGCGGTTCCGGCTCGAGGTGCACAGCGATCGCCAGTGGGACAGCGAGTTCACGCCGTCGCCGCACGAGCCGGACGCGAAGCTGCGCGAGTTCGTCGACGGCGCCGGGGTGGCGGCGGTGCCGCTGCTGCTGGACGCGCTCAGCGGTGACCGGGACCTGCGGTACTGGGCCTGCGTCGGCCTGCAACGGCTGGGTCCGGCGGCGGGCGACGCGGCGGCCGATGTGCTCGCCGACCTCATCGCCGCGCGCCGGGACCCGTGGGAGACCGCGGCGGTGGCGCTGGACGCGGTCGCGCCTGCGCGGGCCAGGGCGCTGGGCGTACACCGGTGGCCGGAGACCATGGAGCGCCTCACCGACCGGCACCTGCGGCTCCCCACCGGCGCCGCCGCCCACGTCGAACGGTTCGTGGCCGAAGAGTCCGACGAGGACGTCGTCAGGTTCCTCGCCCAGCACCGGTTGCGGGACTGGATCGTCCGCGACCGCCCGCCGGGCCTCGCCGACCTGCTGCGCGGCCTGCTGCGCGGCGACCGGGGCGCCGAGGTGCGCCGCGCGGCCGCGGAGATCCTCGTGATGTCGGGCGTCGACGCCATCGGCGCCGAGCACATCGAGGCGCTGCGCCACGGCGGGCCGCTGTCACCCGGCATCGTCGTGCGGGTCGCCGCGCACCCGGAGAGCGAGCGCCTCGTCCCCCGGCTCGTCTCGCGCCCGGGCGTGGCCGAGGCGCTCGCGGAGCTGATCCTGCGGCGGCGGTGCGCCGGTCTCAGCACGGATCCTGCGCCGGTGCACGAGTTCCTGCGGCGGTGCGTCACCGAGGCGGGAGACCGCTGGCCCGGCCCGCAGTTCGGTGCGACGCTGCCGGCCGCGGTCGCCGACCTGCGCGACGAGACGCTGCTCGTCCACCTGCTGCCCATGCTGCACGAGCACCGGCTCGGCCCGTCGGAGTTCGGCGCCCTGGTGGCGGCGTTCGCGTCGTTCGGCAGTGCCGGCCGAGAGCTGCTCGACCGGCACCAGCGACAGCATCCCGACGTCCCGCGGGTGCGGTGGGCGCTGGACGCCGTCGACACGGCCCGCCGGCCCCGGCTCGACGACGCCGACGACGCCTTCCTGCGCGGCAGGATCGAGTCCACCTTGGGCGGCGCGTTCACTGCCTACGGTGCCGTGCTGCTGGCGGGGCCGTCGGCGCACGCGGCGTTCCAGCTGGCCTGGATCGACCGGGCCTACGGTGCCCCCGTCACCGCCGACCGGGTCGCATGGATCCGCGGGCTCGGGTTCGCCGGCGACGGGCTCCTGGCCGAGCTGGCCCGCCCGGTCGAGCGGCCCCTGGAGGGCCTGCGGTTCCAGTGGGACTGCGGCGAGTTCCGCCGGCACGACCCCGGGCGGGCGGCCCGGGCCGCGGCGGCCGGCCTGCCGTCCCTGGCGGCCGGCTGGTGCCGGGACGACGATCTCGACCGCGCCGCCGCCGAGCATCTCGCCCGCGTCCGCCGCGCGGCGGGCACCTCAGCGGGGCCGGGTGGTTGAGTACAGGTGGCTGTCGGGGAACTCCTCGGCGGTGAGGACCCGGCCGTCGCCCTGTCCGCCGCGCTGCGCGAACCCGGTTAGCCGGCCTGCTTCGGCGGCCGGCGGTGCGCGGTGCCGGGAATCGCCGGAGCGGTGCCGGTGACGAGGCCGCGCCGCCGGCCGTCGGCGCCGGTGCCGGTGAGCGACTTCGCCTGCACGCTCTGCACGGTGGAGTGTTCGGTGTACTGCACGTACCGGTACGCGCCCGGCACCGAGATCGCGTCGCCGAGCGGTGCGATCAGCGCGTCCTTCAATGCGAGCACGCCACCCAGCAGCGTTGCGTACTTCAGCGACGATGCGTTGCGGGAAAGGTAGTCCCGCGTCTGCGGGCTGAGCGCGCCCGGCGCGGACAGCAGCAGCGGGCCGAAGCTGGCGCCGACCATCGCGCCGCCCGTGAGCGCGTCGAACCAGGTCGTCGCCGTGGCGACCGCCGCGATGCGCGGGCCGTCGAAGAAGAACTCGGCGACGGCGACCGCGGTCTCGAACTCCGTCGCCCCGTACACCGGCCAGTAGTAGAACGGGTCGGGCCAGCTCGGCATCTGGTTGTTCCGGTACCCGCCGAGCAGCGCCCGCACGCCGGGACCGCCGACGCCGATCATTCGCGTGCCGGTGTCCGGGTCCGGGTCGAGCGAGTTGAGGTAGGCGGCGGTCGCCGCGGGCATGGTGTCGCCGGCGGTGAGCACGATGACGGTGCCGGGGTTCGCGCCGGCGGCGGCGCCCGCGGCGAGCGCGTCGTAGTACTGCAGCGACGTGGCGATGATGACGGCCGTCGGGTTCGGCTCGATCTCCTTCGCGATCGCGATCGCGGTGTCGTACTCGGTGGCGCCCCACAGCCGGACCACCTCGTAGCCGAGGGCCTTCACCTGGCTCTCGACCTTCGCCGACAGCGCGACGGTCCCACCAAGCAGGTACACCTTCCCCCCGGGCGCGAGGATGCGCTGCATCTCCGCCTTGGTGGAGGCGTGCAGGCCACCGGGCGGGGTGATGAGCAGCGGCCCTTGCTTGCGCACGGCGAGAGCCGAGCCGCCCAGCGCGTCGAGGTACACGTCGTCGCGGGACAGCACCACGGCCAGCGCAGGGCCACGGACGCCGTCGTCGACGCCGTCGTCGGCCCAGTTGTAGCGGGATGTGGCCACCGCGGTGTCCAGCGCTGTGGCACCCCAGACGCGTTCGACGACATTGGTGGTGACCGGCTGCCACGTCGGCAGCGAGCCGTACTCGGCGACCGTGACGACGTCCTTGGTCGCCAGATCCATCCGTTTGACCTTCGGGTCGCCGTTCTCGTAGCTGGTGAACAGCATGGCATCGCCCGCCGGGGACCAGGCCGGGTCCTGGTTGCGGCTGCTGCCGGTGTTCTCCACCGTCGTCAGCTGCACCTGGTTGCCGCCGTCGGCATCGGCGAGCCAGATCTGGCGGTTCAACCCGTACGTGCGGACGAAAGCGAGCCGGGTGCTGTCCGGGGCGAAGTCCACGCCCCAGCCGTTCTCGATGATCTTCGTGACGGTGGTGTAGCCGTCGACCCGAAAGATGTCGCCGGCCTCGTAGTCGGATGCGGTGGCCGCAAGGTGGCGCTGAAAGACGACGGTGCCGTCGCCGGCGACCGCGGCCCGGGTGTCCCACAGGCCGCCGCCGCGGGGAACGTCGAACAGCAGCGCGCCGGAGGACCAGGTTCCGCTGACGCCCGCGATGCGCAGCTGCCCCCAGTACGAGTAGATGATGTACCGGCCGCCGTAGGCGTAGACCGGTTCGTCCCCCGCGCCACCGCTGCCCGGTGTGAGCGCGAAGCGTCCGGTGCCGTCCGCCCGCACCGACTCGGGGCCGTCGGGGGAGGACGGGAAGACGAAGCGGCTGCCGTCCGGCGCCCAGTTGCCGGAGCCGGCGTAGGCGCTCGGGATCAGCTCGCGCGCGCCGGAGCCGTCGGCGTTCGCGATCCAGACCGAGCTGATCTTCCGGTACGTGATCTTCCCGGGTTCACCGGGCAGCGACGCCCGGGCGGGCCTGGGCCGTGCCAGCACCGCCGGCGCGGCAACGGCCGCCGCAGCGGCGGCGACGGCGCCGCGCATGGCGGAGCGGCGCGTGAGTGCGAACGACACGGTTTTCCTCCCCGGCGGGACCGGCCGGGGCACATCCAGGCCGATGATCAACGGGCAGTGTACGGGCGGCCGGGCGGTTGCGGCAGAGCCGAACGGGCCGGATCAGGACCGGGGCCGGGTGGTTGAGTACAGGTGGCTGTCGGGGAACTCCTCGGCGGTGAGGACGCGGCCGACGACGATGACCGCGGTGCGCAGGATGCCCGCCTCCCGCACCTGCCCGGCGATGTCGGCGAGGGTGCCGCGCAGGATCACCTCGTCGGGCCGGCTGGCCCGGGCGACGACCGCGACCGGGCAGTCCGCCCCGTACCAGGGAAGGAGCTCCTCGACCAGGACCTCGATGCGCTGCACGGCCAGGTGCAGCACGATCGTGGCGCGGCTGGCGGCCAAGGTGGACAGTTCCTCGCCCGGCGGCATCGGGGTGGCCCGGGCCGCGGTGCGGGTGAGGATGAGGGTCTGCCCGACGCCGGGCACGGTCAGCTCGCGGCCCAGCGAGGCGGCCGCGGCGGCGAACGCGGGCACGCCCGGCACGATCTCGTACGGCACCGAAGCGGCGTCGAGCCGGCGCAGCTGCTCGGCCATCGCGCTGAACAGCGACGGGTCCCCGGAGTGCAGCCGGGCCACGTCGAGCCCGGCGGCGTGCGCGGCGGTCAGCTCGGCGAGGATCTGGTCGAGGTCGAGGTTCGCGGTGTCGACGAGCCGCGCCCCGGGCGGGCACACGTCGAGGAGCTCGACCGGCACGAGGCTGCCCGCGTACAGGCAGACCGGCGTCCGGGCGAGCACGTCCCGCCCCCGCACCGTGATGAGGTCCGCGGCACCCGGCCCGGCACCGATGAAGTACACCGTCACTTCCACACCACCCATTGCGTCACCGGCATCATCGGCCGCCAGGCGAGGAACCCGCCGACGGGCGCGGCGCGCTGGACCGCGATCCGGGTCAGTTCGCCGCCGTGCGTCGCGTGGAGGTCGGCGACGAGCCGCTCCGACTCGACGGTGACCGCGTTGACGACGAGCCGGCCGCCGCCGGGGCGCAGCGCCGACCAGCAGCGCTCGAACACCCCCGCCGCGGTGAAGCCGCCGCCGATGAAGATGGCATCGGGTGGTGCCAGGCCGTCGAGGGCCTCGGGCGCCGCACCGAGCACAGTGGACAAGTGCGGGACGCCGAGGGCGCCGGCGTTGGCGGTGACCCGCCCGGCGCGCACCGGGTCGCGTTCGACGGCGACGGCGCGGCACGACCGGTGCGCGCGCAGCCACTCGATCGCGATGCTGCCGGAGCCGGCGCCGACGTCCCACAGCAGCTCGCCGGGGCGCGGGCCGAGGGCCGCGAGGGTGACGGCCCGGATCTCGCGCTTGGTCAGCTGGCCGTCGGAGGTGTACGAGTCGTCGGCGAGCCCGGGCACCACCTGGAACCCGCCGCCGCCACGGCAGTCGACGGCGACGACGTTCAGCGGCCCGGCCCGGTCCACGTCGTGGTGCACCCGCTCGTCCGGGCCGCCGAGCGACTCCAGGACGGTGACGCCGCCGGCGTCGAACCCGGCCTCCCGCAGGATCTGCGCCACCTGCGCCGGGGTGCCGGCGCCGGCGCTGAGCACGAGGACCCGCCGCCCGTCGTGCAGGACCCGGCGCAGCGCGTCGACGGACCGGCCGACGGCGCTGACCACCTCGACGTCGTCGAGGGCCCAGCCGAGCCGCGCGCACGCCAGGGACACCGCCGACGGGTGCGGCACGACGTGCACGTGCCCGGCGCCGAGCAGCCGCACGAGGGTCGTGCCGATGCCGTGGTACATGGGATCCCCGCTGGCCAGGACGACGACCCGCGCGGCGTGGTGCTCGGCGAGCAGCCGCGGCAGCGCCGGCACCAGCGGCGACGGCCACGCGACCCGCTGTGCGTCGCCGTCGGCCGCGACGAGGTCGAGCTGCCGTTTGCTGCCGAACAGGACGGTCGCGGCGGCGATGGCGGCCCGGCCCGCCGGGGCGAGGGACTCGAGGCCGTCGGCGCCGATCCCGACGACGGTGACGTCGGGGGCGAGCGCCGCGACGGCCACGGTGGCGACCGCCGAGGACCGCTTGTCCAGCAGCAGCAGTCCGGGGCCCGAGGCCCGGGCGGTGAGCAGCGCGGCGGCCTCGGCCACGCTCGGGGTGCCGGTGTGGGCCGCGACAGTCCCGGACGGGTTCGGGACGTCGACGCCGGCGAGGGCCACGGCCGGGTGGACGACGACCTCCCAGCCGTGCCGCGCGGCCACCTGCCGGGCCAGGTCCGCCCGTGCCTCCACAGTGGACAGCGCGACGACCTTGCCGTCGAAGGACGGCAGGAGCGCCTCGATGTCGCCGGCGGTCGCGGTGGAGCGGGCGCCGAACCCGAGCACTAGCCGCATGCGGCGACCAGCCGGCGGGCCAGTTCCGGTGCGCCGGCCCAGTGCAGGTGCAGGTAGGACGCGTGCACCGACCCCGCGCTGAAGCCTTCCCGCACGGTGCCGGCCTCGCCCCGCCACGCCCACGCCGGGGTGGCCCCGGCCGGCGGGGTGACCGCGGTGCGGTGGAACTCGTGGCCGCTGACCCGGGTGCCGGCCGGCGCCAGGACGCTGTCGGTGACGGCGACGGCGTCGCGGTAGCCGAGGGTCAGTTTCGGCGTCATGGCCGCGTCGACCGGCAGCACGCCGCACATCGGCTTGCCGTCGAGAGACTTGGCCAGCCACAGCAGGCCGGCGCACTCCGCCGCGACCGGGCCGCCGCGGGACGCGAGGGCGTGGACCGCCTCGCGCAGCGGTGTGTTGTCGGACAGCTGCTGGGCGTACACCTCCGGGAAGCCGCCACCCACGACGAGCCCGCGGGTGCCGGGCGGCAGCGACTCGTCCCGCAACGGGTCCACTGTGGACACCTGAGCGCCGGCGGCGGTGAGCAGCTCGACCGTCTCCGCGTAGCTGAACGAGAACGCGGGACCGCCGGCGACCGCCACGACCGGCCGGCCGGCGACGGGCTCGGCCACCGACGGCGACCACGGCGCGAACGCCAGCGGCGGCGCGGTGCGGGCCACGGCGAGGACCGCGTCGAGGTCGACGCCGGCGGTCACGACGGCGGCGAGGGCCCGCACCGACGCCATGGCCTCGGCGTGCCGTTCGACGACGGGGACGAGGCCCAGGTGCCGCGACGGCGCGGCGACCGCGTCGTGGCGGCGCAGCACCCCGAGGACCGGGGTGCCGACCTCGGCGCACGCGTCGCGGAGGATCTGCTCGTGCCGGTCGGAGCCGACCCGGTTGAGCACGACGCCGGCGATGCGCACGCCGGAGCCGAACGAGCGGAAGCCGTGCACGACCGCGGCGATCGAGCGGGCCTGGGCGGTCGCGTCGACGACGAGGACGACCGGCGCATCGAGGAGCTTCGCGACGTGCGCGGTGGAGCCGAACTCCCCCGCGCCGGTGCGCCCGTCGAACAGGCCCATGACGCCCTCGACGACGGCGATGTCGGCGCCGGCCGCCCCGTGCGCGAACAGCGGCCCGATGCGGTCCTCGCCGACCAGCACCGGATCCAGGTTGCGGCCGGGCCGCCCGGCGGCGAGGGCGTGGTAGCCGGGGTCGATGTAGTCGGGCCCGACCTTGAACGGTGCCACCGTCAGTCCGCGCGCCGCGAACGCCGCGAGCAGCCCGGTCGCCACGGTCGTCTTGCCGTGCCCGGACGCCGGTGCCGCGATGACGATCCTGGCTACCACTCGATGCCCTGCTGCCCCTTGCGCCCCGCGTCCATCGGGTGCTTCACCTTCGTCATGTCGGTGACGAGGTCGGCGAGGTCGATCAGGTCAGGATGCGCGTCCCGGCCGGTGATGACGACGTGCTGGTTGCCGGGCCGGTCCCGCAGCGTGGCAACGACGTCGGCGACGTCGACCCAGCCCCACTTCATCGGGTACGTGAACTCGTCGAGCACGTAGAACCGGTGCGCCTCGGCGGCCAGGTCGCGTTTGATCTGCTCCCAGCCCTCGGCGGCCTCGGCGGCGTGGTCGCGCTCGGTGCCGGGGCGCTGGATCCAGGACCAGCCCTCGCCCATCTTCTGCCAGACGACGGGGCCGCCCTTGCCGGTCTCGCCGAGCGCCTTGAGCGCGGTCTCCTCGCCGACCTTCCACTTCGGGCTCTTCACGAACTGGTACACGGCGATCGGCCAGCCGGCGCTCCACGCGCGCAGCGCCATGCCGAACGCGGCGGTCGACTTGCCCTTGCCCTGTCCCGTGTGGACGGCCAGGACGTGCTGCCTGCGGCGCTGGCGGGTGGTGAGCCCGTCGTCGGGCACGCTCTCGACCTTGCCCTGCGGCATGTTCAGCTCCCCATGTGCGACAGGGCCGACAGCGGGACGCAGTCGGCGGACAGGGCGCGGGCGAGGCGCCCGGCGAGGCCGAGGCGCACGGGTCCGGACTCGCAGTCCACGACGACGGCGGGGATGCCGGCGAGCGCGGGCGCGACGGTCAGCGGGTCGGCGCCGCTGGTGGCCCGGCCGTCGGTGACGATGACGAGCAGCGGCCGGCGGCGGGCGTCGCGGCGGCGCTCGCCGTGCAGCGTGCGGGCGGCCCGGAGCAGCCCGGCGGCGAGCGGGGTGCGCCCGCCGGTGCGCAGTTCGGCCAGGCGCAGCACGCCGACCTCGTGGCTGGCGGTCGGCTCGAGGACGGTGGTGGCCTCCGCACCCCGGAAGGTGATCATGCCGACCTTGTCGCGGCGCTGGTACGCGTCGCGCAGCAGCGACAGCACGGCCGTCTTCACGACCGCCATGCGCTGCCGGGCGGCCATCGAGCCGGACGCGTCCACGACGAACAGCACCAGGTTGGCCTCCCGGCCCACCTTGACCGCCTCGCGGAGGTCCTGGGTCTGCACGCTGCGGGAGCCGCGCATTGCCGCGGCCCGCAAGCTGTCGGGCAGGTGCAGGCTGACGAGCTTGCCGCCGCTGGGCTGCCGGGACCGCACGACCCGCCCGTGCCGCGAGTACGCTGGCGAGCGCCGGCCGGCGTGCGCGCCCTGCTGCCGGTTGGCCCGGCCGCCGATGCGCAGCAGCCGCGTCTTGTACGGCGCCTGCGCGAACGCCAGCTCCCCGGCCGGCTGCGTGACCGGCCCGTCGGAGGGTTCGCCCGGCGTGGGTTCGACCTGCGCGGGCGGCGCCTGCGCGGCGTGATCGCCGGCGGGTGGCGGACCGACCGGCGGCGGACCTGGGTTGCCCGGTGCGCTGCCAGGACCACCGTCACCGCCTCCGTCACCGGCAGCGGCCGGCTCGCCGGCCGTGGACGGCCCGCCGGTATCCGGGTCCTCGTCGCCTGGGTCGTGCCTGGCGTCGTCGTCGGGGTCGTCGGGGTCGTCGCCGAGCTCCTGGTCCAGGATCTCCTCGAGGCGTTCCTGGTCCGCGCCCGGCGGGTCGAGGGGGTCGCGGCGGCGCCGGTGCGGCAGCGCGAGCCGGGCCGCGTCGCGCAGGTCGTCCTTCGTCACGACGGTCCGGCCGTGCCACGCGGCGAGCGCGACCGCGGTGCGGGCCACGACGATGTCGGCGCGCAGCCCGTCCACCCGGTACGCCAGGCAGATCCGCGCGATCCGGTCCAGCTGACGGTCCGGCAACGTCACCCCGGGCAGCGCGCGCCTGGCGGTGGCGATCCGGCCGGCGAGCGCGGCGTCCTCCTCGATGAAGCGGGCCGCGAACGTCTCGGGGTCCAGCTCGTACGCCAGCCGCCGCCGCACCACCTCGGCCCTCGGTGCGGGCGTGGTCGGCGACGTGACCCCGACGACCAGGCCGAACCGGTCGACGAGCTGCGGGCGCGGCTCGCCCTCCTCCGGGTTCATGGTGCCGACGAGCAGGAACCTGGCGGCGTGCTTGACGGAGACCCCGTCGCGCTCGACGTGGGCGCGGCCCATCGCGGCGGCGTCCAGGAGCAGGTCGACGAGGTGGTCGGGCAGGAGGTTGACCTCGTCGACGTAGAGCACGCCGCGGTGGGCGGCGGCGAGCAGGCCGGGCTCGTAGGCCTTGACCCCGTCGCCGAGGGCCCGCTGCAGGTCCAGGGTGCCGACGACCCGGTCCTCGGTCGCGCCGACGGGCAGCTCGACCAGGGCGGAGCGGCGGCGGGCCGCGGGCGCGTCCAGGGAGTGCGGGCCGTCGGGGCAGGACGGGTCGGGCGCGGTGGGGTCACAGGCGAAGCGGCAGCCGGCGACGACGTCGACCTCCGGCAGCAGCGTGGCGAGGCCACGCACGACGGTCGACTTGGCGGTGCCCTTCTCACCCCGGACGAGGACCCCGCCGATCGCCGGTGACACGGCGGTCAGCAGCAGGGCGAGGCGCAGGTCGGGCAGGCCGACCACGGCCGAGAACGGGTATGGCGACGTCAACGGGCACATCCTTATCGAGCGGGTCCGCGCCCGCTGGGTCATGGAGCGTGAGCGGCCGGAGTCTCCTGACTCCCGGATCGCCGCCGCCCCCCGACCTTCCGGCCGGTGCGGCCGTGGTCCGTGCGCTGGAGGGTGACTCCCCGGTCACAGTGGCGGGACCGTCCCAGACTCGCACTGGGTTCCTCCCTATGACCGCTCGGGGTTCATCGTGTCCCACGGCTCCCAGTGACGTCAACGTGACCCAAATCCTTCGGTGCCGCCGGACCGGGCCGAACAGTGAACGTGGGCAGGAGCGTGGCGCACGCCGTCCTGTGTGTCGTGCTGACCGCAGGCCTGCTGGTCGCGGCCGTGCACCGGCGGCTGCCGCCGCTCGCGCCGGAGACGTCGGTGGCGCCGCCGGGCACCCGCGCCATGTGGCTGTGGGAGCGGGAGCCGCCCGAGGCGGTCGTCGGCTGGGCCGTCGCGAACTCGGTGACGACGATCTTCGCGTACTACGACCCGCGCGCCGACGTGACGGACCTGACCCGGCTGCGCGCGCTGTGTGACGGCGCCGGGATCACCCTTGACGCGCTCGGCGGCGAGCCGGCCTGGACGACGGACCACGCGACCGCGCTCGGCTGGGCCCGCGCCGCCACGGCCACGGGGCTGTTCCGGGGGCTGCACGTCGACGTCGAGCCCTACCTGCTGCCGTCCTGGAAAGAGCAACAAGCGGCGCTGGTACCGCGGCTGCTGCAGCTGCTCGACGAGCTGGCGCGGGTCGGCCCGCCGGTCGAGGTCGACGTGCCGTTCTGGCTGCCGACGGTGCAGGCCGGCGGGGAGAACCTGGCCGACGCCGTGCTCGCCCGGGTCGACGGCATCACCGTGATGAGCTACCGCAACACCGCCACCGGCGGCAACTCCATGCTCGGCGTCGCCGACGACCTGCTGCGCCGCGCGGGGAAGGCGGCCAAACCGGCGCGGCTGGGCGCGGAGACGCAGGCGCTCGGCGACTGTCCGTACTGCACGTTCCACGGCGGCACGGGCAGCGCGATGCGGGCGACGTTGAGCGCGGTCGACAGCGCGGCGCAGCGGTACGCGGCGTTCGAGGGAATCGCGGTGCACCAGTACGACACCTGGATGGCGCTCGGCGGGTAGCTCAAGCCCCCGCCGGGCCGGCCGATCTGGCAGACATCAGCAGCCCACAGACAAGGACCCCTCCGATGCGCCGTTCAGCCTCAGTCGCCATCGCCTGCGCCGCCGGAGCGGCCGCCGTCCTGCCGGCGGCGGCGCCGGCCGGCGCTGCGACCGCGGACCTCGGCCTGGTCATCCCGCTGCTGGCGCCGATGCTGCCGGGGCAGACGGGCTGGGTGGGCACGCTGTGGGGCGCGTCCGGCGACGTCTGCGACGTCAAGGTCACCGCCTCGGGCGCCGGACTCACGGTCAACTACCCCGCGAACACAAAGACCTACTCGTCGCTGTCGAAGGGCGACTCGCTCGCGGCCGGGCACGTGGACTACGTGGCGTTCAACATCGGTGTCGCCACGTCGAAGCTCGTGTCGCTGAACCCGGTCACGCTGAGCTACACGTACACCGAGAAGGCCGACGGGGCGACCACCTGCACCGGCACGAAGCGGACCGGGTCACAAACCGCGACCCTGCCGGTCGTGTCGGTCACCGGCGACGCGATCACGCAGAAGACGTCCACCGTCACCGTGCCGAAGAAGACCCCGGTCTGGAGCCAGCTGGTGTTCCAGGCCCGCAAGGGCGGCGTCGACGACCTGCGCATCACCGTCTCCGGCGGCCCGACCGGCCTGGTCGTGAGCTACCCGCAGGAGCGGGCGTACACGCAACTCAACGACGCCGCGTCGCTGCCGGTCGGGACCGACGACTTCGCCGCGGTGAAGTTCGACGCGACGAACGTGGCCGCCGGCACCTATCAGCTCACGGTCAAGCAGACCTACGGCAGCACCACCGACACCAACAACCTCACCCTGGTCGTCGTCTAGCTTCCAGCGGAAAGGCCCGTCATGATCCGGCTCATCCTCGTCTCCCTGGCCGTCACGGCCGCCCTGGCCGGCTGCGGCGACGAGTCGTCGAACACCCCGGCGAAGATCACCGCACCGTCGGCGGCCGCCGCACCCTCCGCCGCCGCGTCGTCGACACCCGAACGGCTGGAGACGATCTTCCTGGACACGACGGCCGCGCACCTGTGCTCGGTGCAGTCGCGGGTCTACACCGACCCGGCGGCGATGGCCGAGGCGTACGCCAGCAAACCGGTCTATACCGGGCTGAGCGACGCGCAGGTCGAGCAGTACCAGCAGCGGGTCATCGCCGACCCGGCGTTCGCCAACCGGCTCACCGGGCAGATCCAGCAGACCTGCGGGTCAGCGACCGGCTAGCGACCGTCCCGTTATCGGAGGGCGGCCTTGCGGCGCTTCTTCTCCGGCTGCACCGGCGCCCGGCGGGCGGCGAGCCAGATCATGACGCCGACACCCACGATGAGCAGCGCCGGCAGCAGCCAGTCGGTGAGCACGAACGGCGTCGCCGGGGTGACCGGCGGCGGCAGCGCCTGCTGCGGCCCGGCGGTCGGTGCCGCCTGGGTCGCCGCCGGGGCGCTCTCCTTGTTCAGCGCCCGGGTCAGCGCCTCGGACGGCCCGGCGGTCGGCGCGGTCCAGCCCGCCGGCGCCGGCGTCGCTTGGCCGCTGTAGGTGAACCGCAGCTGCCCCTTCACCGCCTCGCCGTCGGAGGCGACCGACTGGTACGCCACCACGTACAGCCCCTGCTCCGGCCAGTGCGACACGGTGACGAGCGCCGGGAACCCGGTGTTGTAGACCTTCGGCTCGAACTTCCCCTCGACCAGGAAGTACTCCTGGACGGGCTTGTCGAGCCGCTTCGGCTCCCCGCCGCGCCACCCGCCGTCGACCCGCTGCCCCGAGGGCGCGGTGACGGTGAACCACGCGAAGGACGCCGGCTGCTCGGTGAAATACAGCGCCACATCGGCCCGCGGCTGGTCCACGGTGCTGTCCTGCACCGGGTCGGACATGGCCAGCTGCCCGTGGGCGGCGGCCGGCCCCGCCGGCAGCACGACGCCGAGCGCCGCGACGACGGTCAGCACCGCGAGTCGGATCGTAGTGACCGCTGTGGTGCTGCCGGATCGCATCGGCACATGATGCCGGGTTCCCCCGTGGGCGACAAGACGCTAAATTCACGTCCCTAACGAACCCGCCGCCCCGGGAGCCTGCTTCGTGCCTGCCGTCCGCTCCACCGTCGCCGCCGCCTGCCTGCTCGCGTTCCTCACCGCCGGCTGCGACTCACCCTCCCCGTCGCCGTCCACCGCCGCCGGCACGCCGGCCCCGGCCGCGTCGACCAGCACCGCGACCGCCCCCGGGACCGACGCGCCCTCACCGACCGCCGGGCCGACCTCCGCGCCCGCCTCCCCGGTGCCCACCGTCGACAAGGAGGTCGTCGTCACCGTCGCGAAACGCAAGGTGACGCCGCCGACCGGCCGCGTCGAGGTCGCCAAGGGCAGCCTGGTGCGCATCACGGTCACCTCCGACGTCGCCGACGAGCTGCACGTCCACGGCTACGACAAGACTCTGACGCTGCCGGCCGGGGCGCCGGCCTCGATCGAGCTGCGGGTCGACCGGACCGGGCTGTTCGAGGTGGAGACGCACGCGTCGCACCTGGTCCTGTTCCAGCTCGTGGTCCGTTGAACACCGACCTCGCGCCGGTCCTGGCGCACGGCGTCGGTGGCCGCCAGGACCTGCCGCTCACCCTGGGCCAGCTGCTCGTCGGCGCCGCCGCCGCGCTGATCGTGTCGTTCCTGGTGCTCGGGGTGGCGTGGCGCTCCCCGCGGCTCGACCCCGCCGCGGGACGGCCGATCGGGACGTTCACCGTGCCCGCCGTCGTACCGCGGCTGCTCGGCATCGCTTTTCTGGCCGTCCTGGCCTGGACGTTCACGCTGCCCGACAGCGCCGACAACCCGGCCGCCGGGATCGTGTACGTGCTGTTCTGGGTCGGACTGGTCCCGCTGTCGCTGCTGCTCGGCCCGGTGTGGCGGTCGCTGAACCCGCTGCGGACCCTGTCGCTGGGCTTCAAAGCCCGCCGGCCGCTGCCCGACGCCGTCGGCTACTGGCCCGCCGCGGCCGGGCTGTTCGCGTTCGCCTGGCTGGAGCTGGTCGCCCCGGACCGGGCGACCCTGCCGGTCATCGGCACGTGGCTCGCCGTGTACGCCGTGGCGATGCTCGCCGGCGCCTTCGTCTACGGCCCCGACTGGTTCACCCGAGGCGACGCGTTCGAGGTGCTCAGTGACCTCGTCGGCCGGCTCGCCGTCATCGGCCGGCGCCCCGACGGCACCCTCGTCTGGCGCAACCCCCTCGACGGGATCGCCGGCCTGCGCCCCGCGCCCGGCCTGGTCGCCGTCGTCGTCGTGCTGCTCGGCGCCACCTTCTACGACGCGATGTCCGGCGCCCTGTTCTGGCTGCGCTTCACCCAGGAGAACGGCCTGCCCGCCCCGGTCACCGGCACCCTCGGCCTGCTCGGCGTCATCGGCGCGGTGGCTCTCGCGTACACCGTGGCGACCCGCACCGCGGGCCGGCGCGGCCACACGTCGGCGGAGCGCACCCCGGGCGAGCTGGCCCACTCGATCGTGCCGATCGTCGTCGGCTACGTCGTCGCGCACTACTACTCGCTGTTCGTCCTGGAGGGCCAGCGCACCGTCGCGCTGCTGCTGGACCATCCGGACTTCGACCCGTGGACCGGCGTCATCACCCCGACGGGCGTCGCCAACGTCCAGATCACCGCCATCATCCTCGGCCACCTGGTCGGCACGGTCCTCGCCCACGACCGGGCCCTGAAACTCTTCCCCCGCGCCCAGGCCATGACCGGCCAGGTGCCGCTACTGGGACTGATGGTCGCCTATACGGTCGCGGGCCTGCTGCTGCTCTTCACCGGCTGAATTCCACCGTCAACGCAAGCTTGGTAGAGCGACGCGAGGGAGGAGCGCCGCTCTACCGGTCCAGCAATATATGTGTATCGAAGGGGACCTTCGAGCTAGTCCTTGCGAGGGTCTGCGTGACCCTTTCAGTTGCCGCTGAGAAGAGCATGCCCGGTGCCACTTGGCGCCCACTTGGCGAATACTTGCGCTGATCTGTCCCCCACCCGACACCCCTGACCGGTATCAACGGCGGCGGTCACGCACTCGCGTCACGTGCTCGTGGTGAAGAGCAGGACGATGACGGCGACGAGCATTGACGTCACGCCGGCGGTGATCAGGGCGCCGCCGCCGCCGAGCCAGGTGATGAGGGGTGCCGCGGCCGCGGTGCCGCCGCCGATCGCGGTCTGGGTGACGGCACCGACGGTCGCGAAGAGGCGGCCGTGCCGTTCCGGTGGGGTGCGGGCCGTAACCAGGGCGCTCTGGGCGACGTTCAGCATGCCGTTGCCCACGCCGCCGGCGACGGCCGCGGCGTAGGCGATCAGCAGGCCGGGCGCCACGCCGATGCCGGCGATCCCGGCGCCCATGGTCAGGCACGCGACCGCGACCGCGCCCCGGTGGCTCATCCGGATGTGGGGCAGCAGCTGCGAGCCGGCGAGCGCGCCGACACCCCACAGCGTCAGATACAGCCCGTATTGGCTGTCGGTGGCGCCGAGCTGGTCGATGAAGCGGAACGGCGCCGCGACGTTGTCGATCACGGCCGCGCCGACGCAGACGGCGGCGCCGAGGACCGCGACGGACAGGACCCGGTCGGCGAGCAGCAGCCGCAGCCCACCGGACCGGTCCTTCGCCACGGTCGCGGGGTCCGGGCGGCGGCGGACGGACAGCAGCGCGCACGCGCCGGCGAGCACCGCGAACGTGACCGCGTCGGCGAGCACCGCGGTCCGCACGCCGAACCAGCCGGTGAGCAGCCCGCCGACCCCGGGTCCGACGATCCAGCCGATCCCGACGCCCGCGCCGAGCCGGGCGAAGCCGCGCTCCCGCCCTTCGGGGCCGGTGATGGCGGGGACGAGCGCGTTCGTCGACGGCCGGACGAACGCCGACAGGCCCGCGAGCGCGGCGAACAGCAGCACCGTCGGCAGCGGCCCGTCCAGCAGTGCCAGCGGCACCGCGACGACGGCCTGGCCGAGCAGCGCGAAGATCAGCAACGACCTGGTCTCGACCCGGTCGACGACCCGACCCACCAGCGGCGCGAGCACCACGAACGGCACCAGCTCGGCGGCCAGGATCGCCGCGACCCAGCCACTGCCGTGCGGCTGCAACCGCAGCAGCAACGCGATGAACGCGGCGGCGTCGCCGGCCATCGACACCGCGAGCCCTGCGGTCAGGATGCCCAGGTCCAGGCGCCCACGCCGGGCATCGAGCGTCTTCGTCGTCGCCATGTCCGCCACGGTACCGGCGCCGCCGTCACCGCACGGACCCGTTCAGGAGGCCGTCAGCCGGCCAGGACGGGCGCTGGGCGCAACAGGCGGCGGACGGCGCGGGCGCCGGCACAACAGGAGGCGGACAGCGCGGAACGCCGGCCAGCGCGAAGGCTGACCGGCGTTCCTAGCGCAGTCGAGACGCACCCGAGCGGGTGGGTCAGGCGCTGCTGTCGGAGATCTCGTAGTTCGGGCCGTCCAGGACGTCACCGAGGAAGCTCTCGAAACGCTCCGTCAGCGACGCGACGTGCGTGTCGGAGGAGGCGTCGGAGGCCTCGACCTCAGCGGCGCCGAACCCGGCGGAACCCTCCTGGCCATACGCGGCGTAGGTGTGCTCCGACTCGATCTCGGTGTGCTCGTAGTGCGTGTACTCGGTCACCTCGTAGTGGTTGCCCGCGGCGTCCGTGTACTCGATGTGCTTGACGTTCTCGAACTCGGTGTGCTCGATGCTCTGGTGGTCCTGCTCGAGAATGCCGTACTGCGAGCTGTAGTCCTGCTCGCTGCCGGACTCGGCGTGGGCCTCCGAGAGGCCGCTGTGGCTGTCGCCGGTCTCGATCTCGCCGTACTCGCTCATGGGGGTGGTCCTCTCGGATGCGTATCTCGGTGTTGCGCTGTTGGACCTAACGGTACGGCCACCCGTCAGACCCAAAATCCCGGAAACGTGCCACCCCCACATCAGCCGAACCGGCCGACAGCACCGGGAAAATTGCCGGTGGCCGATCGAATGCTGTCGGTATAACAGTGGGTATGGCCACGGACGCGATCTCTGAGTACTACCGGCGCGGGGGCGAACGGACCAGGCTGACCGCGTCCGGTGTGGGCCGGCTGGAGTTCCTGCGGACCTGGGACGTGCTGTCGCGGGTGTTGCCGCCCGCACCGGCGACGCTGTTGGACGTGGGCGGCGCCACCGGCGTCTACGCCCGCCCGCTCACCGCGGCCGGCTACCGGGTGCACGTCCTCGACCTGACCCCGGAGCCGGGGGTGACCGCCGCCCTCGGCGACGCCCGGGCGCTGCCGGTCGCGGACGGGGTCGCCGACGGCGTGCTGATGCTGGGCCCGCTGTATCACCTGCACGAGCGAGCCGACCGGGTCGCCGCATGGCGGGAGGCGGCGCGGGTCGCGAAGCCCGGCGGCGTCGTGGTCGGCGCGGTGATCAGCCGGTTCGCGTTCCTGCTGGACGGCCTGCTCAAGGGCTTCTTCGATGATCCGGGATTCCCGCCGCTGGTCGAGCGGGCCCTACGGGAGGGCCGGCACGTCAACGACTCCTCGGGCCGCAGCTACTTCACGACCGCGTACTTCCACCGGCCGGAGGAGGTCGCCGCGGAAGCCGAGGACGCCGGGCTCACCGACGTCCAGGTCGTCGCGGTGGAGTGCCCGCTGTGGCTCAGCGACGACCGGCTGGAGGCGCTCGTCGGCGACCCGGCGGCGACGGAGACGATGCTGGACCTGCTGCGCGGCGTGGAGAGCGAACCCAGCATGCTCGGCGCCAGCGGCCACCTCCTCGGCGTCGCCCGCCGGCGGTGACTCACTTCCGGCCGGCTCCCGCCGCGGTGCTTCAGGCCTTCCCGGCCCAGAAGCGGTCGAGCTGGTCGCAGATGAAGTCGGGCCGTTCCTGGAAGACCCAGTGCCCGCACTGCTCGATGACGCCGCCGTGCACCTCGGTGGCGATGGCGTTGGCGCTGTCGAAGCAGTGCGCGCCGAAGGACGACCGGCCGCCCCAGGCCATCATCGGCACCGTCAGCCGGGCCGCGGTCAGTTGCCTGGTCTGCTCGGCGATCTGCGGGATGTACCCGTACAGGTTGAGGCTGCCGCGCAGGTTGCCGGGCTGCCGCATCTGCTCGGCGTAGGCCTGGACCTCGGACTCCGGCACCGCGGCCGGGTCGTAGGCGAAGTCCCGGAAGAAGTGCCGCAGGTACTGCTCCTCGCGCCCCGCCACCAGGAAGTGCGTGATGTCCATGTTCATGTGCATCCCGAGGTGCCAGTAGGCGACCCGCGGATCGACGTACCCCGGGTAGTCGAGGCCGAAGAACGGCGTCTCGATCGTCGCGAGCGACAACGCGCGGCCCGCCGCCAGGTACGCGAGCGCGACGGCGGGCGGCCCGCCGAGGTCGTGGCTCAGGATGTGGAACCGGTCGATGCCCTCGAGGTCGAGCAGACCCAGCATGTCGGCGGCGATCGTCTTCGGCTCGTAGCCGCTGAACGGCTTGTCGCTGTCGGCGCAGCCGCGCAGGTCCGGGGCGATGAAGCGGTACCGGTCGGCGAACCGCTCGATGATGCGCAGATACTGGCGGTGCGACTCCGGCCAGCCATGCATGCAGAGCACGACCGGCCCCGACCCGGCGGTGACGTAGTGGAGCCGGACGCCGTTGGTCTCGGCGCGGTGGTGGCGCACGTCCATCAGGGTCTCCCGGTCGCGGATCGGCACACAACAGGTCCTCCCGGCTACCCACCCAGCCACGATCAAACGGCAGGTCCTCCCGCTACCTCGGAAAGGCCGACGCGGCGAACGGGGAAGACCAGGTGGGTGACGCGATCTCCCTGGACGCAGACCGTCGGGTCGCCGAGCGGGACGTCCTCGACGGCGAGGCTGCCGAAGAACGGCCGGCCCTTCCCCATCACCACCGGCACCAGGTCGACAGCGACCTCGTCGAGCAAGGGCGCGAGGACGCCAATCCGGCGGGGTCAGCGGCCGAGGCCGGCCTCGCGGGCGCGGACGATCGCCTCGGAGCGGTCCGCTACCTGCAGCTTCGCGAACACGTTCGAGACGTTGTTGCGGACCGTTTTCTGGGACAGGAACAGGGTCTGGGCGATCTGCTGGTTGGAGCGGCCGGCGGCGAGCAGTTCGAGGATCTCCCGCTCGCGGGCGGTGAGCTCCGGGAACGCGGTCGTCGCCGTCGGAGGGCCGGCGGCGAAGAACTCGGCGATGCGGCGGGCGAGGGTCGCGCCGAAGACCGCGCCGCCGGAGGCGACGGTCCTGATGGCGCGGACGATCTCCTCCTGTTCGGCGCCCTTGACCAGGTAGCCGCGGGCGCCGGCGCGGACGGCGCTGAAGACGGTGCCGTCGTCCTCGGACATGGTGAGCACGACGACGCCGACGGAGGAGGCCTCGGTGGCGAGGCGGCGGGTGGCCTCGATGCCGTTGAGGTCGGGCATCTGCACGTCCATGACGACGACGTCGGGCAGCAGGTCGACGGCGAGGGCGACGGCCTCGGCGCCGGTGGCGGCGGTGCCGACGACGTCGATGCCGTCGACGGAGCCGAGCAGCACGGCGAGGCCGTCGCGGAAGATCGGGTGGTCGTCGGCGACCAGGACCCGGACCGGCTCATCGGCCATCGGGCACCTCCTGCAAAGAAGAAGATCCTAACGGCAGCGTGGCGCGGACCGCGGTGCCGCCGCCGGGCGGGCACTCGACCTCGCACCGGCCGCCGAGTTCGGCGGCACGTTCCCGCAGCGAGATCAGCCCGACCCCGGACGGCGTGCCCACGGCGATGCCCGCCCCGTCGTCGACCACCGAGACCACCAGGTTGTCCGAAATTACGGAAAAATCCACTGCGCAAACGCCGGCGCGCGCGTGCTTCGAGACGTTGGTCAATGCCTCCGACGCGATCCGGTACGCAGCGACCTCAACGGCGGCGGCGAGCCCGGCAGGCAGGGCACCGCCGACCCGGATCGTCAGCGCCGGCGTGCGCAAGCGGTCCGCGACCTGGTCCACGGCGCCGATCAGCCCCACGTCGTCCAGGGCCGGCGGGCGCAGGTCGTGCACGAGACGCCGTACATCCGCCAGGGCCGTCGACACGTCCTCGCGGGCCTGCCGCAGCACCTCGTCCGCCCGTGCCGGCGACGCGGCCAGGAGGTTGCGGGCGGTGTCGATGCGCAGCGCCACCCCGCCGAGCGCCGGGCCGAGGCCGTCGTGCAGGTCTCGGCGCACCCGGCGGCGCTCCTCCTCGCGCGCCCCGACCAGGCGTTCCCGGCTGTGCTGCAGCTCCGCGGCGAGATGACTGGAGCGGGCCGCGGCCGCGGCCTGCCGGACCACGTCGGCGAGGAGCCGCTCGTCCCGTGGTGACAGCACGGTGCGGGGTCCGCCGGCGGGCAGGATCAGTCGGCCGACGGTTTCGCCACGGTACGTGATGGGCAGCGTCTGCGTGTCCGGCACCGCGTGCCCGTGCTCGGCGAGCAGCGTCGAGTCCCCGCCGCGGTGGACCTCGACCGCCACGTACGGGGCGTTGAACGCCTCGGCAACGCTGCGGGCGACCGCGAGGAGCTGGTCCTCGGGGCTGTCGGTGCGCTCCAGCTGCTCCGCTAGGCCGGAGACGACGCGGTACGGGTCGTGCCGCCGGCCGAGCACGACCCGCTGGACGAGCTGCCAGAGGCGGTGCCGGAGCGGGCCGTACACGAGCATCACGACGAGCAGGCCGGCCAGTGCCGCGCCCTGCTCGCCGAGCAGCGTCGTCGCCGCGGCGAGCAGCACCGCGTCGACGGCGACGACCAGCGTGGCCAGGGCGCCGTAGAGGACGGTGCCGCCGAGGAGCCGGTCGATGTCGACGAGCCGCGGGCGCAGGATGCCGATCGCGACGGCGGCGCCGGTGACCACGACCGCCACGACCAGGCCGAGTGACAACGCCGACTGGGGCAGCAGCAGCGCGGACAGCATCACCAGCACGTCGACGACGCCGGCCCAGACGAGCCACCGCATGCGGGTCTTGTCGAGGCCGGTGGATTGCCGGTACCGGCGAAAGACGACCGCGAACGGGACCAGCATGCTCAACGGCAGCGCCGCGTAGCCCACCCGCAGCAGCACCTCCCACACGCCGTCGGGCAGCGGGATGCTCAGCAGGTCGGCCGAGAGGTCCTGCAGCGCCGTCGGCTCGGCCGAGGTGTCGACGGCGCCGGCGATGCGGGCCGGCACGAACAGCAGCGTGACGGGCATGATCGCGGTGCAGCCGAGGCTGACGAACGCGGCCCAGCGCCAGCGGCCGGCCGGCGGGCGGCCGTCCGGGTAGAAGATCAGCAGGAGCGGCAGCGAGAACAGCAGCGCCGCGCCCAGCCGCTGGTAGAGCCACCACGCGGTGGTCACGCCGGGCAGCCACGGGTCCTGCGCGGTGGCGTAGGCGACCCAGGCCGCGCAGGTGCCGTCGAAGGACCAGTGCAGGCCGCTGACGCACAGGATCCAGGCGACCGGGTTGCGCGGGAACCGGCGGGCCACGAGCGCGCCCGGCACGGCGAGGCCCAGCCCGGCCAGGCCGGAGATCCAGCCCGCTTCGATGCCGTCGGTGGCCCGCTGCCCGCCGAGCGCGACCTCCAGGACGATCGAGGCGACCGTCGAGGCGAGGGCGAGCAGGGCGAAGAGCCCACCCGCGAGCGTGGGGAGCCGCGTGCGCATGCGGCCATGGTGTCAGCCGGGGCGTCCCGTGGTCCCGAGGACAGCGGTCCCGTTCCGGCCGGGACATCGGCGGGGACGCGCTCCGGGGCGCCGGGCCCTGCCGCCCGGGTCGCCGCCGGACGCACGATGCACGGCATACCCGGCGAGCCCCGCCGTTCACATAAAGGAACTGCCATGACGATCCGCACCGAACCCGTCCCCGCCCGCACCGACGTCCTCGACAACCACCAGCCGCCGGCCGCGATCTCCGTCCGCGGCGTGCGGGCCCTGGGCCTCGCCCTGAGCGTCGGCACGCTGTCGTGGGCGACCAGCATGTTCACCGTCGGCAACAACCCGACCGACTCACTGGGCCTGACCATCACCGACACCACCGGCGGGCTGTTCCAGCTGGGGCTGTTCGCGCTGCTGGCGATCCAGGTCCGGACCCGCGCGACCGGCCTCACCAAGGTCGCCCGCGGCATGCTGGTCGTCGAGCACGTCCTGCTCGCCGTCGCCACCGTGTGGAGCTTCCTGCACGCGGTCCCGGCGCTGCGCGACGCGGCGTGGCTGATCCCGATGGACATCTTCTGGCCGCTGTCGATGCTCGGCATGGCCGTCATCGGCGTGAAGATCCTGTTCACCGGCCGCTGGAAGGGTGCCGCCCGGGTGTGGCCGACGGTCGCGGAGAGCTGGGCCGTCGTCACCGTCCCCGTGTTCGGGATCTTCGGCTCGCCGGTGGCGGACTACATCGGCGGCGGGCACCTGCTCATCGGCTACGTCGCGCTGGGCGTCATCCTGATGCTGCGCCCGCAGCTGACCGGCGCCCGCTGACCGTCAATCACACAGGAAGCCCTTGCCGGTCTCGGCGAGGGCTTCCTGCATGACGGCGATCAGTGGGGCGCCCCCGGTGCGGTCCGGATACGCCTGGACGGCGACCCGCAGCGCGGTCAGGAACGCCGCGGCCATCAGGCGGGCGCGCATCGGGGCGCCGACCCCGCGCGCGGACAGCTCCGCGGTCAGGCCGTCCTCCATCGAGGTGTACGTGGTGACCTGCTGCGCGGCGAGCGCCGGGTGCCGCCGGACGAGCCGGACCTGGGCGAGCCACCGCGGGTCGCGGGTGCCGAGCTCCTGGAACACCTCGACGGCGGCGGCGGTCAGCACCGGCCACGGTGCCTCGCTCGCGGGGCGGGACCGCACCGTGTCCAGCAGCAGCCGCATGCGGGCCAGGTCGCCGTAGAGGAGGGCCTCCTCCTTGCTGGCGAAGTAGTTGGAGAAGGTCCGCCGCGACACCTCGGCGGCGTCCGCGATCGCCTCGACGGTGACCCGGTCGAGGCCGTACTCGATCGCCAGCCGGACGGCGGCCTCGTGCAGGGCCTGCCGGGTGGCGGACTTCTTGCGTTCCCGCAGCCCGGTGCTCACGCTCCGAATGTTACCCACTTCTCATCGGGCAAACTTGCGCATTGGGCAACTTTTTAAGATGCTTGTACAAGGCAAGTAATAGGAGAAGGTGTCCGGTGGAGCTGCGCGACGAACTGCACCAGCTGATGAAGGTCCTCCGCGTGCTCAAGCAGCAGCGGCATCCGGTCCTGCCGTCCGGGACCGTCGGGCTGCTGCAGGCGATCGACCGGGTCCGCAGCGCCACCGGCGGCTGCCACCTCAAGGAGGTCGCCGCCAGCTGCGCCCTCGACCAGTCCACGACCAGCCGGGCGGTCAGCGCCGCCGAGCGGGAGGGGCTGGTCCGGCGGGTCACCGATCCGCACGACCGGCGGGCCAGCCTGCTGGAGCTGACCGACGCCGGCCGGGCCACCCTCGCCGACGCCGTCATCTGGTACGACGCCCTGCTCGCCGACGCCCTGCGCGACTGGACCGGCGAGGACGTCGAGCAGTTCGGGGCGTACTTGCGCCGCTTCACGACCGCCTTGCAGGTCTCGCAGATCTCACAGGCTCCGCACGCTTCGCAGATTTCGCACGCTTCACAGGTTTCGCACGCTTCGCACATGGAGGCATCACGATGAGTCAGACGAGGACCGAGGAGCCGATGACCCATCGGCAGATCCTCGAGGCGTTGAGCGGCCTGCTGCTCGTGCTGTTCGTGGCGATGGTGAGCTCCACCATCGTCTCCACCGCCCTGCCGAAGATCATCGGGGCGCTCAACGGCACGCAGGGCCAGTACACCTGGGTCGTCACCGCCACGCTGCTCACCGCGACCGCCTCCACCCCGATCTGGGGCAAGCTGGCCGACCTGTACAGCAAGAAGCTCCTCGTCCAGATCTCGATCGTCATCTTCGTCGCCGGCTCGATCGTCGCCGGACTCTCGCAGAACGCCGGTGAGCTGATCGCCGCCCGCGCCTTCCAGGGCATCGGCGTCGGCGGCCTGCAGGCCCTCGTCCAGGTCGTCATCGCCGCGATGATCCCGCCGCGGGAGCGTGGACGGTACAACGGCTACCTCGGCGGCGTCATGGCCGTCGCGACCGTCGGCGGCCCGCTGCTCGGCGGCGTCATCGTCGACACCTCCTGGCTCGGCTGGCGCTGGTGCTTCTTCGTCGGCGTGCCGATCGCCGTCATCGCGCTGTTCGTGCTGCAGAAGACCCTGCACATCGCCACGCTCCGGCGCGACAACGTGAAGATCGACTACCTGGGCGCCGCGCTCATCGCCGCCGGCGTCAGCACCCTGCTCATCTGGGTCTCCTTCGTCGACAACTCGTTCGCGTGGCTGTCCTGGCAGACCTTCGCCATGGTCGGCGCCGGCCTGGTCCTGCTTGCCCTCGCGATCCGGGTCGAGGCCCGCGCCGCGGAGCCCGTCGTCCCGCTGGACATCGTGAAGCAGCGCACCACCGCCCTGTCCATCGTCGCGAGCCTCGCCGTCGGCATGGCCATGTTCGGCGGCGCCGTCTTCCTCGGCCAGTACTTCCAGATCGGCCGCGGCTACACCCCGACCGAGGCCGGCCTGCTGACCATTCCGCTGATGGCCGGCGTCCTCGGCGCCTCGATCATCGTCGGCCGCCTGATCACCCGGTCCGGCAACATCAAGCCGTACATCGTCGGCGGCACCGTCACCCTCGTCGTCGGGTTCGCGGCCCTGGCCACCATCGACCACGAGACGTCCCTCGTCTTCGTCGGCGCGGCCATGCTGCTCGTCGGCGTCGGTGTCGGCTCCTCGATGCAGAACCTGGTCCTCGCCGTGCAGAACACCGTGCCCCTGAAGGACATCGGCGCGGCGAGCTCGACGATCGCGTTCTTTCGTTCCCTGGGCGGCACGATCGGCGTCTCGGTCCTCGGCGCCGTCCTCGCCCGCCGCGTCACCGACAACATCACGCACGGTCTGGCCGCCGCGGGTGTACCGGCCGGCTCCGGCGGGAGCACCAGCAACCTCAACGTCAACGCCCTCCCGGCGGCGCTGCAGCACGTCGTGCGGGCCGCTTACGGCGACGCGACCGGCCACATCTTCCTCATCTCGGCCGGCATCGCGGTCGTCGGCGTCGTCGCGGCGGCGCTGATGAAGCCGGCCGCGCTGCGCAGCACGCTCGACCTGGCGGCTCCCGCTCCCGCCGCGGACAAGGTCCCGGCGGCGACCCGCTGAGGACCCGCTGAACAATGACGTGGGCGGGGCGGCCACCCCTCGGGCCGCCCCGCCCACCGGCGTCTCCCCCGCCCTTCCTGGACCCACGTCGGCCACACTGGGGTTCGTGGAATACGTCGGCAGGGTGCCCGCCCCACCGCTCGACCGGTTCGTCGACGACATCTACTGCCTGACCGGAGTCCCGCGGCACCGCCGGATGAACGTCCCGCCGATGCCGTCGGCACACCTGTTCCTCAACCTGGGCGGGCCCGCCCGCCTGTGGGACTCCGACCCTTCGGTGCCGCCGGCGGTGTTCACCGACGGGTGGTTCATGGGGGTCTGGACCAGGCGTTTCATCGTCGAGTACCCCACCCGGGTGCGGATGCTCGGGGTGCATTTCAAGCCGTGGGGGATGTCGCCGTTCGTCGACCTGCCGGCGAGCGAGCTGCGGGACCGGTGGGTGCCGGTCGACGCCGTCTGGCAACGGTCCGTGGATCGGATCCGTAACCAGGTCGGCGACCTCGCCCCAGCCGCCGAGACGCTGCGGGTGCTGGAGCGGGAGCTGCGGTCGCGGCTCGCCGACGCGCCGGCCCGCGGCCTCGACCTGGTCCGGCACGCGGGCGGGCTCCTGGAGATCTCCCACGGCGCGGTCCCGGTCGGTGCGCTCACCGACGCCGCCGGGGTGAGCGCCAGCCACCTGACCGCGCAGTTCAAGTCCCATGTCGGGGTCACCCCGAAGCGGGTGGCGCGGATCTACCGCTTCGCGCGGCTGATCCTGTCCGTGGACACCCTGCGCCCGGTCAACTGGTCGCAGCTCGCCCACACGGCGGGCTACTTCGACCAGGCCCACTTCAGCAAGGAGTTCAAGGACTTCACCGGTCACACGCCGATGGAATACCTGGCCCTGCGGCGCCGGTTCCCCGCCGAGCAGGGGTTCCCGCCGGACAGCGGCCCGATGCCGGCCGAGTGATTTTTTACAAGCCCGGCCGCTCCCCGCCGGGACATGATCGGCGGGCGGATGTCGAGGTGAGGAGCGGCTGTGGGCACGGTCATCATGCACAACGTGGTATCGGTGGACGGCTTCATCGCCGACGAGCACGACGACGTCGGCCCGCTCCACGACTGGTACTTCAGCGGGGACACCCCGATCACCGGGGACGCCGACCAGCAATACGATCATTCCGGAGCCGGCAACGGCCTCAGGGTCTCGCACGTGTCGGCGCAGTACGTCCGGCCGATCTGGGCGGCGATCGGCGTCATCGTGATGGGCCGCCGCCTGTTCGACCTGGTGAACGGCTGGGAGGGCCGGCCGCCCGCGGGTGACCACGTGGTCGTGGTGTCCCACCGGCCCAAACCCGAGGGCTGGCACCCCGAGGCGTCCTACCATTTCGTCGCCGACGTGACGGCCGCGATCGACAAGGCCCAGGAGCTCGCCGGGGACCGGATCGTCAGCGTGAACGCCGGCGACGTGGGCAGCCAGATCCTCGCCGCCGGCCTCGTGGACGAAGTGGCGATGGACGTGGTGCCGGTCGTGTTCGGGTCGGGGAAACGCTACTTCGGCGGCATCGAAGGCCAGCACCTCCTCGAGGACCCCCACGTGGTCATCCAGGGCGACCGGGTGCTCCACCTGATGTTCAAGGTCCGCCGCTAGCGGGCACCCACGGCCGGGCCCGGGCTCGGCCCGGGCCCGGCCCGGTCACCAGGGGATGACGCCGTCGTCGTTGCGGAACGTGCCGGTCGGGCCGCCGTCGGGCAGCGTGGCCAGCCGGATCGCCGTCGCCGCCGCCTGCCGGGCGGGCCGCCCCTGGAAGCCGGTGAAGTCGGTCGCGACCAGGCCGGGGCAGGCGGCGTTGATGAGGATGCCCGTGCCGGCGAACTGCCGCGCGTAGTGCACGGTGACGGCATTGAGGTATGACTTCGTCGGCGAGTAGGCGGCCATGACCGGGCCGACCTCGACGCCGGGGTCCGCCTGCCAGGTCAGCGACCCGACGCTGCTGGAGATGTTGACGATCCGCGGCGACGCCGAGCGCCGCAGCAGCGGCAGCATCGCGTTGGTCACCCGGATCACGCCGTAGACGTTGGTGTCCACGACCCTGCGGACCACGTCGAGGTCGAGCGTGGTCGGGTCCTGCACCCAGCCCGGCCCCACCTCACCGGAGATGCCGGCGTTGTTGACGAGCACGTCCAGGCGGTCCAGCGTCGCCGCGGCCGCGGCGACGCTCCGGTGGCTGGTGGCGTACAGCGGCACCCCCAAAGCGGCCCCCCCCGCGGGGTGCAGCGTCGTAAACGCCGCC
>NZ_JBFAPO010000077.1:0-45308 GCF_040676755.1 Dactylosporangium sp. NPDC049525
CGGCCTCCAGCGCCGTGAACGCCTCCGCGGCCCGGCCGTCGGCCAGCATCCAGCCGGCGAAGCAGGCGGCCCAGGCGGCGTCCTGGCCGGCGCCGCGCAACGCGGCGAGTCCCGCGGCGCGGCACTGCTCGGCGTCCCCGGCCATGCCGCGGCGGCGGTGCGCGGTCGCCAGCCGCCACCAGGTCCTGTCCCTGAGCCCGCCACCCACGCCGCCCGTGCCGGCCGCGTCATCCGCGTCGGCCGCGTCGAGCGCGTTGGCCGCCGGGCGCAGCACGGCGATCGCCCCGTCGAGGTCGTCCTGCTGCAGGAGCACCGCCCCGGCGATCGCGGCCTCGAGCGGGTGCGTCGCGGGCAGGTCGCCGGCCGCCGACCGCAACGCGGCCGCGTCGTCACCGTCGAGGGCGACCAGGACCGCGGCAAGCGGTGACGGCTCGGCCGCCGCGGCGGCGCGGACCCGGGCGTGGTCACCGGACCGGACCGCCTCGGCGAGCCGCAGGTGGACACCCGCTCTGCCGAGCAGCGGGCAGAGCGGATGGCCGGCGGGCACCGCCTCGACGGCACGGACGAACGCGTCGGCGTGCACGGCCCCACCGTCGCGCAGCGCGGTGATCGACCGGCACAGCAGCCCGAGCGCGGTGACCACACCGGTCGGGCCGGCGACCGCCGCGGCGTAGCCGCCGAGCGCGGCCGCGACGTCGGCGCCGGGTCCGCACAGCGGCCGGGTGCCGTCGAGGAACGATCCGAACGCCTCGACCACGGCGCCGGCGGCCGGGTGCGCGGGCGGGATCCGCTCCGCGGCGGCGCGCAGGTGCCGCGCGCCGGTGCGCAGGTCGCCGCTCGTCTCGTAGGCCGCCCCGGCTCCCCAGCCGCCGTCGTCGGAACGGCCGCGCAGGCACAGCGCCGCCGCCAGCAGCAGCAGGTCCAGGCCGGCGCCCGGCGCCTCCTCCCGCGTCGCGACGTCGACGGCGTTGGTCGCCGCCCCCACGAAGGCATCGAGCTCACCCACCGGCAGGTCCGCCGGCCCGGCGCCGAGCAGCCGCAGGACCTGCGTCCACGGTTCGCCGTGGCGGTCACCGCTGAGCCCGGCCAGCCTGACGCGGGCCGCCCGGCGTGCGGCGCCCAGACCGACGCCGGCCACCGCCGGGACCGCGCCAGGCACGGGTGCGGCCCGGCTCCTCGGATCATGCACCGTCGCGGGACGGCCCGGCGGGCCGGCCGCGACCGGTGCGGACGGCGCCACCCCGACGCCGGCCGCCACGAACGCCGGCAGCTCCCGTTCGACCTGTTGCAGCATGGCCATCACCCCCGTCATCCGGCCCCCGTCCACCCCGTGGCCGGGGCGTATCGCTTGCAGTGCTTCGGCCGCGGTGAGCAGGTGCTCGACCGCCGCCGCCGTCCCGGTGGCCGCCGGCGGCCCGTCCCGCACCTCGCGCAGGCACCGCACCGCGTCCTCGATGTCGGACCCGGCGGCCGGCCGGAGCTCGCCGGCGGCGCCGGACGAGCGCAGCCGCACGGCCGCGCGGCCGAGATACAGCTGCCCGAGCATGAGCCGGGCCAGGGCGCCCGGCCCGGGCGGCAACTGCCCGGATCGCAGCGCTTCCTCGCAGGCGTCGATCGCTGCCGTCAGGTCCGCCGGCCCGGCAGGGTCAGCGGGACCGGCACGCCGGCACCGTTCGCTCAGCGCCCGGCCGAGTTCCAGCAACGTGGCGGCACGCGCCGCGCCGGACAGCTGTGCCAGCCGTGCCCGCAACGCTGTGACGTCGTCCATGGTGTCGTCCCTCCGACCGGTCACTGTCCCGAGTGAACGAAGCCGGCCCACGCGACAACGTGCGCCGGGTCGGTGTTGCCGAGCATCTGACGCAGGCGGACGGGCATGGTGACGGGCGCTTGGCGGGCGTCGTCGAGCATCCACAGCTGCGCCCGGCGCAACGCGTCCCAGGCTGGGCGGCGTTCGGCCATCAGGTAGTGGTGGAACATGAACATCAGCAGTGCGGTGGCGCGCTCCGGCCCGCTCCACCGCGCCGACAGCACGCTGCGCACGCCCGCGGCGAGCAGCGCCGTGCCGAGGTGGTGGGTCTCGTCGTAGCCGTGCGCCGGCTGCCCGGTGTGGCAGGCGGCGAGCACGACGAGTCCGACCGGGTGCCGGGCGCCGGCCGTGCCGGCGGCCAGTTCGTCGGCGGTGAGCCGGGCGCCGCCGGCGAGCAGCAGCTGGGCCGGGGCGGCCCGCATGCCGTGCTGCGTCTCCCCGTGCGTGGCGAGGTGCAGCACTGCGCCGGCCTCGGCCCCGTCGGCCCGCAGCCAGTCCCGCACGTCGTCGGGCGAGCCGGCGCCGGACCGGCTCGTGCGGCCGTCCGGGTACCGGCCGACGTAGCGGGCGCCCAGGTAGAACGCCTGGTGGATGGCGTAGGCGTCGACGCGGGCGGCGGCGAGGTCGGCAGCCTGCCCGCCGGTGTCGGGGTCGGCGACGATGAGGCCCGCGGACGTCAGCGGCACCGGCACGGCGGCGGCCGAGGCGCACAGCATGCGGGCCGAGGCGGCCTGCGAGAACGCGGCGCGCTGCACCGCGTAGACCCGGTCGGGATCTCGGGCCGCATGCCACGGGACCCTTGCGAGGTCGCCCATCGGCACCAGCACGAAACGCGGCACGCTACCCGTGGCGCGGCCGGTGTCGAGGGACCGCTGCAGCAGCGGGCCGACGGCCGCGGTCCACGCCCAGCCGCACAGGTCCTGCATGCTCTGCCGGAGCTGGTTCGACGCGTCGTCGCCGGTCCCGTCAGGCCCGGTCGGGCCGGCGGCGAGCGCCCGCAGATACCGCGCGACGGGCGAACCGTGCTCGACGGTCAGGTCGGCCAGCGGGATGGACAGCGGCGCGCCGTGCGCGGGAGCGAGCACCGCCCAGCCGCCGTCGGGACGGACGCCGGGCACCAGGTACACCAGGGCGTCGGCGTCGAGGCGGCGCAGCGCCGCCTGGATCTCGGCGAGCCCGGGCGGGTCCAGCAGGCCGGCGTCGCGGGTCAGCACCTCGAGCACCGCCCGGCGCAGGTCGGTGCCGGGCGGTCCGGGTGCGGCACCCAGCCAGCGCCCGGCGAGCTCGGCGTGGCCCGCCTCGACCAGCCGGGTGGCCGGGTCGCGCGGTTCGACGGCGGCGAACAGCATCAGCCCCCGGCCGGTGTCCAACGCCTGCAGGGCGCCCGCCGGGTCGTGCTCGACCAGGCACCGGACGGCGAGTGCCGTGGCGCCTTCCTCGGCGTCCCGCGCCGCGCTGCGGGCCGACGCCCGGTCCGGCTGGAGCAGGACCCGCCAGGCATCGTCCCGCAGCCCGTCCAGGGCGACCTGACGCGCCGGCGCCGGGTCGTCGACGAGGCGGACGCCGTCGACGAACCTCCAGCTCACGGTTGCGGCGCCAGGTGCGAAGATGTCGGCGGGTTCGTCGGACACTGATACTCCTCGGTCCGGGTGGACGAATTAGGTGCTTCCTGCTCTGACGGACGGCAACGGCGGTCCGTGCCGGTGTTCCGGAACGAACCGCCGTCCGGGGCCGCTACCGGGCGGCCTCCTCCCGCAGCAGGACGAGGACCGCGTGGACGATGCGCTTGCGCCGGGCCGGGTCGCGGACCAGCTCGGCGGCCCGCTCCAGGCCGTCCGTGCGTGTGCCGGGAAGGCGGTCGAGCCCGTGCGTGGCCGATGGCGACCCGAACACCGTCTCGATCACCTCCGGCACGACCCGGTCGGCCGGTTCGCCGCCGCGGACCCGGCTGCGGACCGTGTCGAGCGCCGCCGCGGCGAGCTCGGTCATCAACATGTCGTTGACCTCGTCGACGCCGACGAGGATCAGGGGTTCCGGGTCCGCCGCAGTCCCGTCCGGCGCCGGCCATTCCTTCCAGACGGGTGCCTGCTTGCGGCCCAGCGGGCGTTCGATGTTGCGGTCGTACCATGCGGGCTTGCGGCGCATGGCGGTCAGGACGGTCTCGACGTCGGCCGCGACCGCCGCCTCGTCGGGCCGGTGGTCGCCGAGACGGACCGCACGCCGCTGCGCCCAGACCGTCAACGGCCACACGTAGCTGCCCGCGGTCGACTCGACGCCGACCCAGTCGAGGATCGCCACCGACAGTTCCAGCAGCCACGGGTCGTCCCCGAGGGCCCGCCGGATCCAGGTCGTCAGGCGCGGCCGCTGCGCGGCGCCCCGCTCGCTGCGGCGCCGGCGGTGCCCGTCGACGGTGGCCCGCTGCAGGCACATGACCAGCCAGCCTTCGAGATTCTGGATGGGGATGCCGGCGTTGGCGAACAGGTGGTCCAGCACCGCCTCGACGTCGTCGTGGAACCGGTCGAGGCACTCCGGTTCCAGCCGGTGAAACGCGGTGGCGCACAGGAAGTGGCCCCGGCTGTGCTCGAACCGCTTGGTCACCCGGGCGTACACGAGCGGCCAGACGATCTCGCAGGCGCCGGCCCGCAGCCACCGCCGCCGCGCCTGCGACCCGGTCGACATGTGATATTTGAGTGTGCCGTTCCGGGCGAGTTCACGAACGAACTCCGCCGCGCCGGGCAGTTCATCGGTATTCACCACAGGCCCGCGCCTCCATGTCGACTGTTGTGTCACCGCAGTCGCCGGAGGGCATGGAGTTACCCGCGGAAATATCCCGCGAAGCGCCTTCGAGCTGCGGACATCGATGCTTCGATTCGACCGCAGCGAGACGTGGGAATGTATTTCTGGCCGGCGATGTACCGTGGATTACGTAGGCGGCCGGCCGGCTACGTACGGGTGGGCCGGGTTCCCGCGCAGCGGGCCCCGGCCCAGGTCCGTGCCGGTCAGGCCATCTCGCTCGGGCGCGGGTCGTCGTCGAGGTCGAGCACCGCGGTCGCCGCGATCCTGCCGTTGAACAGGACGGTGACCGTCCGGCCCGTGTCGTCGACCAGGGGCAGGTCGACCAGCGAGCCGGTCTCCATCGCCTCCCGGACCTGCTTGACCACGACCGGCGCGTCCCGGTCGCTGATCTCCCACTGCGACTGGCCGACGATCAGCTTCTTCGCCATTGTTCGGTTCCTTTCGTCGTGCTTCGGATTCGGGTGTTCCCAGTGCTTTCCTGACGGACCGCTCCGGTGATTCAGGCCACCGGCTCGACCGAGAATGTGAACGAGAAATCCTGCGGGTGCCGCTCGTGCCGGCCGATACCGAACTGCTCCTGGGCGAGCAGCGACGTCCGGTACAGGCCGATCGCCGGCCCGATGATGCCCAGCAGCGCCCGGTACGCGGTGTTGACGACGGTCGCGCAGGCACCGGCCGTCGCCACGGCAACCGCCGCGTGCGGCGCGACCCCGGCCAGCTGCACGCTGGCGGCCTGCAGCGCGGGGTCGTTCAGGCTCTGGGTGAGCAGGTCCCCGATGGAGAGGCTGCCCTTGGTGTCCCGGGACACCCAGATCGCGATGTCGAGGAAGTCGACCGCGGGGCCGTGGTAGATGAGGAGGTCGTCCAGCGGCAGCCGGTGGCCGTCGCGGATGTTGCTGCACCGCACCGTCTCCGCGCGGTAGACGGGCAGCCCCGCCTGGTCGCCGGTGAGCACCACGGTGTCCAGCCGGACGTCGGCCTCGCCGAAGGCGCGGTTGCGATGGACGACGACGTCGGTCAGCCGCACCGCGACCCGGCCCGGCAGCGTGCCGCGCGGCGACAGCAGGCGCACCGGTTCGGTGGGCCGGTCGTCGAGGAGGAACGGCGCGTCCTCGGCCGTCGGCGGCGCGGTCGGGCTGACCGTGAAGTCGATCGGCACGACCGCATAGCGGACCTTCGCCCCCGGCGCGCTGCCGACCTCGCGGAACGCGCCGGTGACGGCCTGGGCCAGCAGGCGTTCCAGCGCCGAGCCGTGCACCAGCCGGTCCGGCACGGGCCCGGCGCCGCGGACGCCGGCCTGTTGCAGCACGCTCACGTCGACCGGCCGGTTGCTGATGACGGCCAGGACCGTCTCGGGCCGGGGGAACGTCGTCTCCACCCCGACCGGCCAGGTCACGTCGACGCCCACCAGCCGTTGGCTGTCGTCGTTCCAGCCGTACGTGTAGCTCGTGCGGGGTTCGATCTGGATGCCGCTCGGGTCGGCCCCGGTCAGCAGCCCGATCCGGGACGAGATGCCGATGTCCACAAGGGACACATACACCGGCGTCGTGCCGTCGTTGTGCAGCTGGATGTAGATGCGTTCGTCGCGGTGGGCGTACAGCAGGGCGCCGGACGCCGGCAGCGGCTCCCGTTCGTCGCCGCGCACCCGCCCCAGCTCCACCCGCACCTGGTGCTCGAACGGTGCGGTGTCCGACCCGAGCCGGCGCAGCGCCGCGGCCTGGGCGAGCCGTTGCAGGTTCGCCACGATCCGCGCGATGTCGTGCGGCGCCGACCCGCACGGCTCGTGCAGCGGGCCGACGAGGTCGTGGACGGTGAGCCGGCCCGCGGCGTCGACCTGGACCGAGACCGCCGTCTCCTCGCCCGGGTCGGCGACCCGCACGAGCGGCCGCCCGGTGATGGCGTCGCGCAGGTCGTCGCGCACGGGATGCCCGTCCGGCAGGCGGACCGGCAACGCCGGCGCACCCGCGACGGTCCGGTGCGCGCGGGCGTCCACGGGCACCTCGTCCCACCCCGGCGCGAGGTGCAGCGTGGCCGTGGCCGCCATCTGGACGACCTCCTCGACCGTCGCCGTGGCGATCGCGCGCGGGTCCGCCGGGTCGGTGACGGCCTCGGCCGTGTCGCCGGGCATGATGACGAACTCGTCGCCCCGCTGTACCTCGATGAGCGGCGCGCCGAGCAGGCTGATCCGGTTCCGGCCGGTGGCCACGACGGGGAGCGTGGCGAGCGGGGTCAGGTCGGTCACCTCGAACGGTTGCCGGTTCGACGGGCCTTCCGCCTCGGGGCGCTGTGCGGACTCGAAGTTCTGCACGTCGCGGCGGATCGCGTCCATCAGCGTCAGCCAGTTGACCCGCATGTCCTGCGTGGCCAGGAGCCTGCGCGTCAGCGCGTCGGTGAGCAGGCCCATGTCGACCCCGTCGACGTTGGCGCTCTCGAAGGCGGACTCGTGCGGCGCGCACGCCACGATCCGCACCGCGTTGCGATTGCTGTGAATATCCCGGGGGGCGTCCTTGAGCCCGTTGGCGACGAGCTGGTCGACGTGCCGCCGCACGTTCGCGTACGTGACGTTGGTCGACTGCCGCAGCAACGCCTTGACCCGCCGGGGCTTCTTGGACAGGTGCGCGGAGTGGCAGCAGTCGAGCACGACGGTGGCGTTCGGGGTGACCGCCGTCAGCTCGGCCAGCAGCGCCGACAGTTGCGTGCCGGTGATGCCGCGGAAGTCGTCGTCGGTGGAGTCGGTGTAGTCGTGCGGGACGATGAACTGCAGGTCGGCCTGCGACCTGCTGGTGCCGTCCCGCTCGGCCGGCGCGCGCAGCAGACCGCCGTGCCCGCTGTAGTAGACGACGCAGGCGTCGCCGGGACGGGTGTCGGCGATGAGCTTGCGGTAGGCGTCGAGGATCCCGTCCCGGGTCGCGTCGGAGCCGGTCACCGTGTCGATGCGGAAGTCCCGCGGCTGCAGCGCGCGGACCATCGCGGCGACGTCGTTGTCGACCCCCTGCAGCCCGTTGGTCTGTGCGCCGATCAACAGCGCCCTGTGCGTCATGCACCTCTCTGACGGACGGCGGTGGAGGTCAGCGGCCGAACGTCCCTTCGCGCAGCGCCTTGACGATCGCGTCGGACCGGCTGTGCACGCCGAGCTTGGTGTAGATCCGGCGCAGGTGCGTCTCGACGGTGCGGGTCGAGATGCTGCGACGCTTCGCGATCTCCGTGTTCTTCAGCCCCTCGTACAGCAGCCCGAAGATCTCGAACTCGGTCCGGGTCAGCTCATACGGCCAGCCCACCGGTTCGCGCCGGACGGCCAGGTCGAGCTGGGCGGCGGCGGCGAGGGCCTCCACCTGCCGCTGCAACGGTTCGGCGCGCAGCGCGTGGGCGGTGGCGTACGCCGCCCGGGCCGCGTCCTTCGCCTGATCCGGGTGCTGCTCGGCGACGGCGGCCTCGGCCTCGCGCCACCGTGCGTACGCCGCCGGGTACCGGCGGTCCAGGTTGGCCCAGCCCTGGGCGACACCGGCCCACATCATCGTCATGTTCCGGCCGCCGAGCAGCCGTTGCCGTTCGGCCTTGCCCAGCAGGACGAGCTGCTCGATCTCCGCGGTGCGCGACGCGTCCTTCACCGCCACCGCGGCCAGCTGGGCCAGCCGGTCGCTGAGCGAGCTGCCGGAGTCGCCGCGGTCCGCCGCGCAGCGCAGCCCGATCGCGCACAGCCGCAGCATCTCCAGCACGTTCTCGCCGCCCTGGACCGCCGCGATGCCGAGCCGCACCTGCTCGACCGCGTCGGCGTGCCGCCCCTCCCACAGCGCGAGCTCCGCCTGTACCGCATGGAACGGGCCAAGGAACCGCACGTCGGTGACCTGTTCGACGATCGACAGCGAGGCGATCATCTGCTTCGCCTGTGCGAACCGGCCGCGGGCGACCTGCACCTCGGCCAGCGTGAGCCTCGGGTACAGGCTCTCCCCCACCTGCCGGCTGAGCATCGACTGGGTGATGATCGCTTCCGCCTCGTCCCAGTACCCGAGCAGGACGAGCACGACGCTGGCGTTGTTGGCCAGCACACTGCCCTGGCGGGTGTCCTGCACGTCCAGCTGCTGCGCCTCGGCCAGCCCTTCCTTCGCCAGCTCCGCCGCGTCCATGAGCCGGCCGCCGTGCTCGAGCACCAGGCAGAGGTTGCTGTACGCCCGGAACAGGTCCTCGAGGTTGTGCACCTCCCGGGCGATGGCGAGTGCCTCGCGCAGGTGCCGCTCGGCCCCGGCGACGTCGTCGAGCATGCCCAGCGCCACCCCGGAGACGTTCAACGCCCGGCCCTCCTCGGCGCGGGCGTCGACGTCGCGCGCCATCACCAGCGCCTTCTGCGCCATCCGGCGGCCGTCGCGGTGCCGGCCCGCCCGCAGCTCCGCCAGCGCCCTCGCCGCCACGACGCGGGCCTTCCCGGCCGAGGCGGGCCGGTCGGTGAGCAGCGCGGCCGCCCGCGCGTACGCCTCGTCGGACCGCTTGCGCTGGCCGTCCTCCCAGAGGTGGTTGCCGAGCCGCTCGTGCAGCTCCCCGGCGAGGTCGGGATCGGTGACCGGGTCGACCAGCGCGATCGCCGCCTCGACGTGCCCGACCGCCTCCTTGAGGTGCCCGGACCAGCGCGCCGCGTCGGCGGCCGCGGCGAGGACCTCGACCAGCGGCAGGCCGGCCTGCTTCTCCGCGTCCTCGACCGCGTTCCACAGCTCCAGCACCCGGTCGAACTGCAGCTCCGCGGACGAGAAGGCGAGGGTGCGTTCGGCCGCCCGACCGGCGCGGACCGCAGCCCGCAACGCTTCCGGCAGCCGCCCCGCCCGGTGCCAGTGGTACGCCTCCTCGGCATCGGCGGTGACCGCCTCGCCGACGCTGAGCCGGGGGTCGGCGACGATCGCCTCGGCCATCGCCACGTGCAGCTCGGCCTTCGTGCCGGTGGCGGTGCGCTGGTACATCGTCTCGCGCAGCAGCGCATGCCGGAACCGGTACACCCCGTCGGCCTGGTCGGGCACCAGCATCCTGCGGTCCAGGCACACCTGCAGCGCGTCATTGAGCGTGTCACCGGCCAGCCCGCTGACCTTCCGCAGCAGCCGGTGGCTCATCCGCCGCCCGGCGACCGCGGCGACCCGCAACACCTTGCGGGCCTCCTCGCTCGCGCCGGAGACCTGCGACATCATGACGTCGTCGAGGATCGGCGGCAGGCGCACGTCGTCCTCGTCCAGCACCCCGGCCGCCATCAGCTGCTCGGCCTGGAAGGCGATGCCGTCCGACCACTCCATGCAGCGCCGCAGGACTGCGTCCGGGACCGGCGCGCCGCCGATGTCGCCGAGGAACTGCCGCAGCTCCTGCTCCGTGAACGCCGGCAGCGTCATGTGCTCGACCCGGCGCACGAAGTCGGCGTTGGCCAGCATCCCCCACAGCGGGGTGTCGCGCACGAGGTCGCTGGGGCGGTGGCTGCACACCAGCATGGTCCGGCGGCCCTCGGGCCGGGCCCGGGCCAGCGCGCTGACCAGCCCGAGCGTCGACAGGTCGGCCCAGTGCAGGTCCTCCACCACCAGCACGACCGGCCTTTCGGCGCCGATCTGGTCCAGCATCCGCCGCAGGGCGAGGAACACCTGATGCGGTGCGCCGAGACCGTCGGCGGCGGGCTGCCCGGTGCCGTTGAACAGGTCGGTCAGCAGCGAGTAGGAGGGCCCGCCGAGCTCCTTCGCCTTCGCCGTGCCGTGGTCCCGGTCGAAGCCCTCGAGCGCCTCCATGAGCGGCAGGTAGGGCATCAGGCCACCGAGGTGCTCGTCGCACGAGCCGTGCAGCAGGTATGCGCCGGAGTCCCGCGCGATCCTGGTGAACTCCCGCAGCAGCCGGCTCTTGCCGACCCCGGCGTCGCCGCTGACCAACATTGTCTTGGCCAGGTTGTCGCCGCTGACGGTGGCGAGGCGGAGCCTCAGCCGCTCGAGCTCCTCAGCGCGCCCGACAAACGTCTGGTCTTCGCTGTGCATGACCCATCCTCAGCAGCCTCCCCCGTGGCTGTCATCGCCCTTGCGTGTGGTCAGGTTCACCGTTGGCCTTCGCGACCCTACCCTCCGGGCGGTGCCGCGCACATCAGTCGCCGGTGTACACGGCGCCTCAGCGCTCCCATCGCCGGCCCGAGCGGGCACTGACCAGCTCCGGTGCCGGCCAGGATGCGCTCGCGTCCGGAGCGGCCAGCCAGGTGAGGACCTCGGGGAGCACCTCGACGGCGCCGAAGTGCGCGGTCTCGGTCTCGACCCGGATCTCCGCCCGGGGGATCCGGGCCGCGAGCCACCGCGCGTGACTCACCGGCGAGAAGTTGTCGTCGGCGCCGTGCCAGACGAGCACCGGCTGGCGGATGTCGGCGACGTTGAACCCCCAGTCGGACCGCAGCGCATAGACGTCGTCGATCCAGCCGTACGGCCCCGGCCGCAGCGCCTCGGCGTAGGTTTCGGCGAGGAGGCGCTGGATCGCGATGTCGTCGACGACCCGCAGGTCCGGGTCGGTCATCTGCCGCTGCAGCGACTTGACGAGGCTCACCGGGTCGCGGCGCACCCGCTCGGCCTGCAACCGGACGCGTTCGACGAGCTTGTGCCAGTCGGCGTCCGCGGTCGAATACTCCCGGATGTTGGCGTCGGTCATGCCGGCGTACCAGTCGAGGTCGTCCGCGTTCGCGGGCGCGACACCGACGAGCACGGCCGTCCTGGTGACGTGCTCCGGCAGGCAGGCGGCGGCGGCGAGCGCGTGGGGTCCGCCGCCGGAGCGGCCGACGACGGCGAACCGGTCGACGCCGAGTTCGTCGGCGATCGCCTGGATGTCTGCGGCGGCCGACGCGACCGTGCGCTCCCTGTCCCGATCGGATCCGCCGTACCCCGGACGGTCGTAGCAGATCAGTTGAATGCCGAGCCGGTAGAGGACGCCGCTCCTGGGTTTCGGCCCCACCCTGCTGCCGGGGGTGCCGTGCAGGAGGAACACCGGTGAGCCGGAAGGGTCGCCACTGATCTCGACCCGCAGGGCCCGGCCGTCACGAGCCTTCACCGCGCGTTGTGTGGCTCGTTCGTCGGACACTCGAGCCCTCCCGGGGGGTGTCTTTCGCCACGGAGGCCGGCCGACAGTGCGTCGCGGCGGCCTGGGGAACACGTCGATGTGTCTGCATAGGTTACGGGACTGTCGACAATCCATCACCGGTTCTGCGAATTTGTCGATACCGGACAAGGTCAGAACGGGTGCGGATCCAGCATCCGGTGGGCGTGACGACCCGCTCGCAGGGCGAGCACCGCCGGGTGGTGCTCGCCGAGCCGCTGCGCCAGCCGATCGAGCACGTCCGCGAGGCCGGCCGGGTCGGCGCCGTTGAACTCCCGGTGGATCAGCCCGAGGTTCGCCTGGCACCGCAGCGTGTCGGGGTGCTCCGGTCCGGCCACCCGCTGCTGCTCGGCCCAGGTCCGGCCGACCAGGTCCCGTGCCCCGCCCAGGTCGCCCAGCTCGGCCTGGATCACGGCCAGGTTGAGCCGGGCCGCGAGGGTGTAGGCGTGCCCGGCGCCCAGCACGACCGCCAACTGCCGCTCCGCCTGCGTGGCCAGCCGCTCCGCCTGGACCAGGTCCCCGTCCGCGCGGGCGATGGCGGCCCGGTTGTTCATGCAGACCAGCGTGTGCGGGTGCCGCCGGCCCAGGCTGGCCGAGTACGCCGCCTCGACCTCGCGCGTCTCGCTCCCGGCGGTCTCGTAGGCGAACCGGCGCATCGGCTCGGGTTCGCCGGTGCCGACCGCGAGGATGTTGCACGCCCTGCTCAGCCGGACCGAGAGCGTGTCGGGGTTGGCCGGTCCCCGCAGGTCGTTGAGCTTCTCGTAGGCGTCCTCCAGCAGCGGCGCCGCCTCCGCGGCCCGGCCGGCGCTGCGCAGCGACACCGCGAGGTTGGCCTTCGACACCAGGGCCCGCGCGGTGTCCGGCAGCACCTGCTCGAAGCGGTTCGCGACGGTGCTGAGCAGCCTGACGGAGCCGTCGTAGTCGCCGGCCTCGCGCAGGTCCCGGCCGAGGTTGTCGCCGGCGGCGAGCGTGCTCGGGTGCAGCTCGCCGAGCACCTTGCGGCGTCCCTCGTACGCCTCGACGTCGCGTTCGCGGGCCTGCCGGAAGTCGCCGGCCAGCCGGTAGGACACCGCGAGGTTGTTCAGGGCGCCCAACGTGCGGGGATTGTCGTCGCCGAAGAACTCCGACCAGGTCTTGTAGGTGATCTCGTCGCGGGCCAGCGCCTCGGCGTACATGCCGAGCGCGCGCAGGTCGCCGCCGAGGCCGCCGGCGGTCATCAGCGTGTGCGGGTGATGATCGCCGAGCAGCTCCAGCTGCTGCCGCAGGACCTCCTCGTCGAGCCGGCGGGACTCCTCGAACAGGCCGGTCTCGCGAAGGACGTTGGCCAGGTTGAAGCGCAGGTGCAGCAGCTGCCGCAGCAGGGTCTGGCGTTCCCGCTCCCCGGTGGTGCGCGCCAGCATCGCGGTCCACGTGGCGTCGATGTCCCTGCCGACCGCACGGCCGTCGGTGATGCCGCCGGTGAGCCACACGTACCGCAGCCGGTCGATCATCAGCTGCCGGACGGACTCGTCCTCGCACTCCATCGCCCCGGAGAACTCCAGGTGCGGCCAGAGCATCCGGTACCGCCTCCAGGAGTCGGGGTTGTCGACCTCGTCCTTCGCGTCCCTGGGCCGCGACGCCGCGAGCACCAGATGAACCTGGTGCTTCGCGCCGGCGAGCTCCTCGCTCGTCATGCGGCTGCGCACCACGTGCTGCAGCAGGCGGTGCACCTGGATCTGCCCGCCGCCGACGTCGACCTTCAACAGCGCGAGCCGGTTGATCTCCTGCACCAGCACGCCGCGGTACATCGGCTCCGACATCGCCGGATCCAGCTCGACCAGCGCGGCGGCGAGCTCGTCGCTGTAGATCAGGTCGAGGGCGATCTCCGGTGCCATCACCGAGCACAGCTGCAGCAGGCGGTAGGCGGCCGGCGACCGCTCCCGCAGCCGCTGCAGCGACAGGTCCCAGGTGGCCTCGACCGACTGGTTGGTCGGCGGGTTGACGAGGTTCGCCGGGCCGTGCCGCTCGATGTGGCGCAGGTACTCGCGGACGTCGGTGCCGGTCTCGGCGATCCACGCGCCCGCCGCCGCGACCGCGATCGGCAGGTCGCCGAGGAGCTCGGCGACCCGGTTCGCCTCGTCCGGCTTGATCGTCGGCACCCGCTGGCGCAGGTGCGCGATGCTCTCCCCGCGCTGGAACACCTCGACCTGCATGGCGGTGGCGCGCTCGGCCCACTCCTTGTTCCGCGACGTGATCAGCACGTGGGCGCGCTCGGCGGGCAGGAACGGCACCACCCGCAGGACGTCCTCCGCGCTGTCGAAGATCAGCAGGACCCGCTCGTAGGGCACGCCCCGGCCGATCGCGGAGACCACCGAGCGGGCCATGTCCGGGATGCCCGCCTGCTGCGGCAGGTCCAGCCGCGCGGCGAGGTCGGCCAGCTCGGTGTCGACGAAGTTCACCGGATCCGCCGGTATCCACCACACCACGTCGTAGGCGTTCTTGAAGCGGTGCGCGTACTCCATCGCCAGCTGGGTCTTGCCGATGCCGCCCATCCCCTGCAGGGCGACCGGCATGTCGCCGATCAGCAGCGCGGCGCTGCGCCGGCTCAGCAGGTTGGCCCGCAGCTGGCGCAGGTCGGCCTCCCGGCCGGTGAACTTGGTGTTGCGGACCGGCACGTTGAAGGCCACCGGTTCGGCGCCGGGGAACCGGACCCCGACGTCGCCCGGGTCGGGTGTCGGCCGGTTCGCCGGGAAGCCGACCAGCCGCAGCACCCGGTCGACGGCCTGCTGCTGCGACTGCCCGGCGAGGAACGCCGACCGGTCGATCGGGTAGCTCCGCAGGGGCCGCACGTCGGCCACGTAGATCGCGAGGGCACCGCGGGCGTCGCCGCGGTCCGGCACGGCCGTGTGCGCCTCGGTGTCGGCGTTCGCGTGCGAGATGATGGTGAGCTGGCGCGCGAGATGGTTCGCGGCGCCGCCCCCGCCGGCCGCGCCGGCCTGCAGGTCGTAGACCCGGATGCCGGCCTCCAGCAGCAGCTTCTCCACCCACTCGGCCCACATCTGGTCGGCCGGGGCGTAGCGCAGGGCGACGACCTCCTCGGCCACGACGACCTGCCGCACGAACCGGTTCAAGGTCCGCAGGCGCACCGACTCGTCCATGGCCGGCATGCGCTCCACCGCCCCGTCGGTGATGTGCGAGGCGAGCGCCTCGAAGGCGGCGAGCGTCGTCCTGGGCGATCTGGGCCAGTCGCCGAACGCGGCCAGGGTCTCCTCGTAGTTGTAGAAGGGCCGGTACGGCACCTCCACCGCGAACCAGTACGCCTCCCGGTCCGCCTGGCTCATCCCCTCCGGCAGGCCCGTGAAGCGTTCCAGCGCCACGGCCCGTCCCGCGTCGGCCTTCTCCTTCTCCGCCGGGTCGACCCGCATCGCGACCGGCAGCACCCGGATGGCGCGCTTGCGGCGCGTCTGGTGGACCGTCCGGGCCACCCTGGACGTGCCGTCGATGCCCTGTTCGCTGTAGGTGAAGCAGGCCACGAGGATGTCGGGCAGCTGCATCGTGCAGATGCCGGCCACGTCGCCCACCCCGGTGCGGCTGTCGATGAGCACGTAGTCGTACTTCGCCCGCATGTCCTCGCGCATCGCGTCGAGGAACTGGCCGCCGCCGAGGCGGTCGTAGAAGTCGTCCCAGTTCATGGCGTTGAGGTCGCGGGCGTAGGCGGTGTTGTGCTGGCCGGCGGCGAGGAAGTCGATCGCGCCGCCGGCGGGGAAGTGGTCCCACTCGAGGGAGAACGCGTGCGGCTGCACCTTGGCGTACTGCGCGAACCAGCCCTCGCCGGACGCGTCCTCACGGGTCGTCGCCCACTCGTAGGCGCGGATCATGTCGATCACGCCGGTGGCGACGTCGAGCGCCTCCTCACGGATGAACGGCTTGAAGAACCGGTGCAGGCCCGGTGAGTCCAGGTCCCAGTCGGCGACCAGCACCCGCTTGCCGTTCGACGCGAGAATCCAGGCGACGTTGGCCAATGCCATCGTCCGTCCCGTCCCGCCCTTGAACGAGTAGAACGTGACGACCTTGCCGGCCTGGTGCTCGCCCATCAATTCTCCCTCCCGGTAGTGCCTGGACCGTCCTGGCGACCGCGAAGGGTCGGGCGGGTCTCGTGCGGCCCCTGCGGCGGGAACACCATCCCGGTGCTGAGGTACTCCTTGCGGGTGCTTTCGACGATCGCCGGCATCCGGTAGGCCAGCTCGTCCACGTCCAGCACCGTGACGATCTGGCGGGCACCGACGCGCCCGAGCCTGGCGGTCACCTCCGCGGACAGGTCCGCGCCCCGCCCGGCGTGCTCCGGATCCTGACGGTCGGCGACCACCAGGCACACCACCCACGGGTGGAGGTGCTTCGCGACGAGGGTGAGGACGTCCCCGCCGCCCGGCGTGGCGAGGGTCCACGGGTCGACCAGCAGCAGCGTCGGGCAGCTGTCGAACAACTCCACCGCGCCGTCCTGGGTGGAGTCGATGATCCGGGTCGGCAGGCCCCGCCGCTCCGCGGTGTTGGCGGCGTAGTCGGCGACGGGCAGCTCGCGCATCGCACCGAACGGCCGCCACCGCTGCCGCGTCGCGCCGTACGGCGTCGCGGACCGGCCCGGCGGCAGGTGGTCGAGCGTCGGGCAGAGCACGCTCACCAGGAACGGCTTCTCGGTGTCCCCGGCGGGCCGGACCGCCTGGCGCTCGATCCGCACGTCGTCCAGCCGCATCGGCGCGGACGGGCGGACCGGCGACGTGCGCGCCACGTCCACGATGTGCCGCGCGAGCCGCTCCAGGATGCGCCGGTAGGCCGGTTCGTACCCGCGCAGCATGCACAGCGCACGGAGCCCGTTCTCCGCGTACTCCGGCACGCCCTGCCCGAGGGCGAGCGCCGCACCGTGCTCCGGGGTGTCCTCCCACGGCGGCAGCGGCACCCACAGCACCGGCACGACGTGCCGCAGGCGCTGCTCCGGCGCCGGCAGCACGGTGCTCAGGCGCTGCAGGAACGCCTCCCGCTCCCGCATCGGCCAGGACCTGTTGAAGTAGTTCGGGGAGTGCAGCGCGACGAACACGTCGGCGACGGCGAGCATCTCGCCCTGCACGGCCCGCCAGTCCGAACCCGGCTCGGCGAGGCCGGCGAAGAACCCTACTGTCGCCCCCTCGCGCGCGCCGGTCAGCTTGGCGACCTCGGCGGACAGGTGACGGAAGAAGATCCGCACGTTGCCGTCGGTGTCGGTCTCCTCCCGTCCGGGCAGCGGTTGCGAATGGGCGTAGCTCAGGAAGAACCAGCAGCGCGGCTTCGGTGGCGCCGATGTCATACGTCCTCCTTGCCGAACGTGGTGCCCTGGACGGCACCGGCGGCTCCACCTCGTGGACTCGGCGGTGGTGCCCCGCCATTGTCCGGCGAATCGGGTGTCGCCGCGGCCGTTCCCCATAGACTTCCTGACATGTCTTCTCCCGCGGGGCTGCTGTCCGGGCCGACGCCGATGGACCGGGCGGATCGGCTGGGCGACGCGATCGGCCTCGCCCCCGGCCGGCTGTGGATCAAACGCGACGACCTGACCCCGCTCGCCGGCGGTGGCAACAAGGTCCGCAAGCTCGACCACCTGTGCGCCGCGGCCCTCGCCGCCGGCGCCGACGTGCTCGTCACCGGCGGCGGCGCGCAGAGCAACCACGTGCGGCTCACCGCCGCGGCCGGTCGCCGGCTCGGTCTCGACGTGGTGGCCGTGTTCGCCGGCGAGGCACCGGCGGCCGCCTCCGGCAACATCGTCATCGACGCGCTCCTCGACATCACCATGATCTGGACCGGCAAGACCCGGCTCGCGGAGGTCGAGGCGGAGATCGCGGCCGCCGGCGAACGGTTGGCCGCGAGCGGGCGCCGGCCGTATGTCATTCCGGTCGGCGGCGCGGACCAGGTGGGCTCGCAAGGGTACGTGGTCGCCGCCGCCGAGCTCGAGCTCCAGGTCCCCGGCTTCGACCTGGTGGTCGTGCCCGCGGGCAGCGGCGGGACGCACGCCGGGCTGGCCGCCGGGCTCGGCGATCACGACCGGGTGCTCGGCGTGAACGTCGGCGCGTTCGAGGACGTGGCCGTGCGGATCGCGCGCCTCACCGACCAGACCGCCGCCTTCGCCGGCCGGCCGAACCCTTCCGGATCGGTGCGGGTCGATGAGCGCTACACCGCCGCCGGTTATGGCGCCGAGCTGCCGGACGCCCGGACCGCGATGCGGCTGGCAGCCCGCACCGAAGGGCTCATCCTTGATCCGGTGTACACCGGAAAAGCGCTGGCCGCACTCATGGCCGGGATCGCAGAGCGATCCATTGCCGTGGATACAAGAATCATTTTCGTGCACTGCGGTGGCACTTATGGCCTGCTCAGTGACAGATATTCGAACTGGATCGCGGACTGGACATCGTCCTGAAATATCCGATCATCGTATGTCGATGTTGATCGCGGCGTCATTACCGTCAGAGTTCGTGACCACAGTCGATGCAACCCAGGAATGGTTCGTCGGGCGGCGCGGGGACTGGACCGAATCCAGCGGCCGCATCACGTATCCGACCCGCAGCCAGGTCCTCGAAATCGCCGTCCAAATCGCTCGTCCGGTGCCCGGACACATTATGGACTTCGGCGTCTATCAAGGGTATTCCACGAGGATCATCCGGGACGAGCTGTGGCGGGCGAAGATCTGGGACCGCCGGCAACGCGGTAAGCGGATCTACGCGTGCGACTCCTTCGAAGGCCTCGCCGAGGACTACGAGAACCTGCCGGCCGGAAACTTCGCCACGCCGGTGCCGACACTGCGCCGGGTGCGCATCGTCAAGGGATTCTTCGACGACTCACTCACCCCGGAACTGGCCGCCGAGGTCGGCACGGTGAGCCTGGCCCACCTGGACGCCGACCTCTACAGCTCGACCGTCTGCGTCCTGAACTGGCTCGGGCCGCTGCTCGCACCGGGCAGCCTCCTGCTCTTCGACGAGTTCTACGGCGACGACCCCGCCGAGGCCCGCGCGTTCACCGAATGGCTGGAACGCACCGGGATCAAGGTGGCGATGCTCGCGCTGTTCGGCCGCGAGCCCAGCGGCCAGGGCGGCACGAGCGACCGGCGCGCGCTGTTCCAGGTCGTGTCGGACCAGCCGATCACCAAGGCCGCCCCGTTCCTCCCGACCCGCCTCCGCCGCCGGCTCAGCGCCAACTGGTGACGCCCCCTGCCGGTCCGCCCTGCCGTCAGCGTCAGGTGTCGTAGTCGCCGCTGTCCCATGGTTCGGTGAAGGCCATGTAGTCGCCGGGTTCGACGGTGACGTACCACCCGTCGTCGTCGTCCTCCGGCGGGTTGAGGATCAGGCCGAAGGTCGTGCCGAACCGGTCGACGGCGAACGGGGCCACCTCGATGCGGGTGAAGGTGACCTCGCCGAGTTCGCGCAGCCGCGCCTCGCGCGCCGCGCGCCACGCCGCGTCGTCCACCTCAGCCCTGGGACCGAAGGCGTCAATCCTCGCCTCCAGCAGGGCGCCGTGCTCGTCGAACAGGTACAGGGCGATGAACTCCTGCCCGCCGGTCCCGTCGGCGCCGGCGGGCTCGAACGGGGTGGTGAGGAAGAACTGCCGGCCGTCGGCGGTCCGCCCGACGTGCTCGGCGTGGTAGTCGTCGTGATCGATCGCGATGCGGCTCGGCGGTCCGGCGTCCATGCGGCGCACGCTACCCGCATCCGCGGCGCCACCACCCGGCCGCCCGGCCCGCCGCGGCAGGCCGGCAGGCAGGGCGGCGGCGGGTGGGCGTCACGAGAGGTTGGGCAGGAACTCCGCGAGGGTCTCCACGGTGCCCCACAGGCAGGCGAGCAGGATCGGCACGCCGACGAACCAGGTCTGCAGGCCGCCCCAGCGTTGCCGGGCCCACGTCGTGGCGAGGGCCGCGAACACGAACAGCTGCAGCCAGAACACCAGCGGCACCAGCGCGTCCGGGTCGGCCTGCATCGCCTTCTCGGCCACCGCCACCGAGGTGGGGCGGCCCGGCAGGCCCGGCTGGAGGTCGCCGCTCTTGAGGATCGCGTCGACGTACACGACCCGGTTCGGCGCCCAGCCGCTGCGCCACCCGTCGGCCTCGGCCGTGACCAGCGTCAGCCGGGCACCGCCGGCGGCCAAGGGGGCGGGCAGCGGGTCCTTCTCCCGGCGCAGCCCGGTCACCTCGTACCGCATGATCCCCAGCCCGCTGGTGACGGTGATCGCGTCGCCGGGCTGCAGTTCGGTGATCCGGCGGAACGGGCCGCCGAACGCCGCCGCGTGGCCGTAGATGACGGACGTGCCGGGCTGGCCGGGCAGGGCGGTGTCGCGGCGGTGGCCGGGGCCGTCGCGCATGACCCCGGAGCTGGTGCCCTCCACGATGACCTGGCTCAGCCCGATGTTCGGCACCTCGATCAGCGCGACCGCGGTGCCGGCCTCGATCTCGCCGCCGATCGGCGCGGTGGCCAGGGCCAGCTTCTCCCGGAACCCGTTGTAGAGCTGGTGCTGGGTGCGGGACTCCTGCACGGCGCTGACCCCCAGCGCGTACGCGACGAGCCAGCCGGACAGCAGCGCCAGCGTCAGCAGCGACCGCACGGCGATGGTGACGGCCGGCGGCACCGGCACCTTGCTGAGGCGGACCGGCTCCGGCTCCAGGTCGTCGAAGTCGTCGAAGTCGTCCGGGTCGTCGTCGGCCAGGTGCTTGGGCCCGGACTTGAGTACCGCGGTCATGTCGCCTTCCACCAGGTCACGACGAACGTCACGGCGCGGGTGACCGAGCCGATGAGGAAGGCCGCCAGCGCGATCACCACGGCGACCGGCAGCGCCCAGGCGGCCAGGGCCGAGGACAGCCCGGCGGTGAACCCGGCCGGTCGCTGTGCGGCCACGGGCGGCTGCGAGGACGACGCCGACGGTGTCGCGCCGGAGGGGCGCGACCCGGGGGCGGGCACGGTGGCGTTGCCGGTGCCCGTCCCGCCACCGCCGGCCGCCGGGGCCTGGGTGGTGGGGGCCGCGGCGGCCGGGACCAGCAGCGGCACCGCGCCCGCCTGCGCCGCCACCGCGTCGGCCGCGCGCAGGGTGTAGGCGACGAAGTCACCGAGCCCGTTCGCGGCGGTCAGCGGCAGGTAGCCGGGCGGGAGCTGGCCGTTGCCGAGCCCAGGGGTCTGCCCGTCGCCGACCGCGAACCGCAGCAGCTGGGCGAGGTGCGTGCCGTCGGCGGCCTCGAGGTTCTGGGTCGGGACCGTGGCGTAGACGACCATGGTGCCCGGGTAGGCGCCGACGGCGTCCGCGCTGACCAGCTTGTCGTACTGCATCAGCCAGGTGTTCGTGGCCGCGTCGGGCTTGGCGAACTTCATCGCCGCCTTCATCGAGTCCTCGGTCGGCTCGACGAAGGTGCGGCCTTCCCGCCCGTCGAACTTCTCGGTCGTCGACGCCGTCGAGTGCGACTGCAGCGCGGCCGTGTTGAGCTGGAGGAACTCGGCGTCGGCCAGGCTGGTGATGCCCAGCATGAAGCGGCCACGGAACTCCTGCCGGCCGATCGCGCCCATGTTGACGCCGATCGGCTGGCCGCCCTCGTCCCGCAGCAGGGTGCAGTTGACGTGGGCGTTGGACAACGCGTACTGCACCCGCAGCGCGATGCTCGCGAGGTCCGCCACCGGGGAGGCGACCAGCGGCATGTACGGGATCTGCGCCAGGCCGTCGGTGAACTCCGGCTCGGAGCAGCCGGTGTAGGGCGTGAAGTGCTCGGAGACGAACGAGTCCAGCAGCGGCCAGCTCGTCTGCGGCAGTTCGATGCCCTTGTACTTCGGGTTCACCACCATCTTCCACGGGTCCGGCGTGCCGTTGAGGAACGCCCGCGCCTCCGGGTCGGCGTTGAGGTACGCCGACAGCGCGTACATCACGTCGGAGTTGCCCGACAGCGCCAGCAGCGTCGAGGAGCTCAGCACACTGGCGAACGCATCGCCGACGGTCGGGTTGAGCGCCTTGAACTCCGGGTCCAGCGCGACGGTCAGCGGGTTGCCGGCCATCGTCTGGTACCCGTCGGCGGCGGGCGCCTTGCCGTAGGCGGCGAGCAGGTCGCTCTTCGTCGGGTACGACTCGCTGAGCAGCTTCGCGAGCAGCCGCGCGTTGAGCTTCAGGTCCTTGTACTCGTTGCCCTTCTCGTCGTCCATGACATAGCTGATCGCGAAGCCGGTGACCGCGATCGGCGCGCTGACCGTCGGGATCGGATACGGATCCGGCGGCGGGACGCTGACCAGCGCCGCCTTCACGCCGTTGGCCACCAGCGCGGACTTCGCCTGCGGCTCGCCGAGACGCACGTGCCGGAACTTGAAGCGGCTGGGGTCGGTGCAGAACGCCGTCGCCCACTGGTCGGTCGCCTGGACCATCAGCTCGGAGCCGACCAGGTCCACCGGGGTACGGGAGTCCGCAAGGTCGCACAGGTTGACGGGTGGCCCGAACGAGAGGGGGACGGTGATCCGGTTCTGCCAGTTCGAGGCGCTCCACCAGAACTTCGCGGTCACCGCGACGTCAACCTGGTCGGGGTCGCTGTTGTCGTAGAACTCCCCGACGCCCTTGCGCCCGGTCGCCTTGCACTTGGGCCCGGCGAAACGCAGGTCGCTGGCCGTCGGGCGGTCCGCGGCCGGCAGCGCCGCGGCGGCGAGGTCGCAGCTCAGGCCGATGATGGGCAGCACCACGAGGGTGCACACCACGGTCATCGAGCAGCCGAGCGACTGGTTGTACTCGTCCGACGTCACCACGAACTTGATGCTGCCGGCGCCGTCCTTGTTGCTCGCCGCGTAGGTGGTGTTGGTCGGGGTGGCGTCCTTGTCCTCGACGTTGACCATGTCGGGCGCCAGGACCGGGCCGCAGGTCTTGTTCTCGCGCCGGTTGAGCGGGTAGTAGGTGACGTTCTGCGGCGCCGGGCCCACGAACGGCACGAACCGCGACGGCGGCGTGACGTCGGACAGGTCGCAGCCCTCCGGCAGCGACGGCGGGAGGCCGACGGTCGCCTGGCGGTTCGCCGCGCTCTCGTACCGGTCGAGCCGCCACGGCGGGAACGCCAGGACCGGGTCGGTGTACCGGCGTTCACCGACGCCCTGCGTCCAGCACGTCGTCGGGTCGAGCGGGTGCTCGGCGGTGTCGGCGCCCCGGCACTGCATGACGACGACCGGGTACTCCTGCAGCGGCGCCTGCACGCTGTTGGGGTTGCTCGACGTGGCCAGCGTCGGGTGCGCCCCGGTCCAGCTGACCTTGATCTGCTGCCGGTTGCGCAGGTTGGTGACCTGGCTGACCGACGCGGTGACGGTGAGCGGGTCGCCGGTCGTCTTCGTGCCGTCGGCCTCGATGTGCTCGCGCACCATCGTCTTGGAACCGGTGAACTCCGGTGTCACCTCGTCGGACGGGGCCGTGTAGCCGGCCCCGGGCAGGACCACGCCGGCGCAGATGAGCAGCACGACGAAGCTGGCCACGCGGCGGCGCCTCACGACTCCTCCCGGCGGCGGCGCAGCCAGCGGCCGAGGAGGGCGGGGCCGAAGACGACGAGCAGCAGCAGCGCCGCCGCGGTCGGGCCGAGCACCTTCATGTGCTTGCCGGTCTTGAACGCCGCGAGGTCGTTGGGGACGCCGACGGCGTTGGCGTCCCCGCCACTGCCGCCGCCGTTGCCACCGCCGCTGATGACCTCACCGGTGTCCGGGTCGATCTGGGCGCCGGCGGTCGCCCCGGCGCTGCCCGACGCCGACGGGTTCGTCGTGGTGCCGCCGTTGTTGGTGCCGCCGTTGTTGGTGTTGTTGTTCGTGCCGGTGTTGCCGGTCTGGGATCCGGTGCCGGAGCACGGTCCGGCGCCGCGCTTCGCGCAGTCCGGCGGGTTGGGCGCGATCTCCGCCAGGTGGTTGCGGGTCGGATCGCCGGCGATGAACGTCGGGTTGTTGCACTTGTTGACCGGCTGCGTGGTGACGGTGACCGCCGGGTCGATGTCGTGCAGCTTCTGCAGCTGCTCGAAGCCCGCCTGGACCAGGTTGATCGGCAGCGGCGAGTAGCCCGCGATGCCCATCGAGGCCTGCCCGGCGCAGATCGAGTAGGACATGAAGTCGACCAGCGTCTGGCGTTTCTCGCTGTTCATCTTCGCGTCGTTGCCCGTCGGCAGGATCATGTACGAGTAGGACGAGAGCGCATACGTGCGCTTGTCCGGATTGACGTAGACCTGGTCGAGCTTCTGCAGCAGGTACTTCAGCGGGTCCGACTTGTCCATGTTGATCTCGGCGGCGCGCAGCGCGACGGCGACGTTGAAGTCGGTCGGCTTGGTGAAGTAGCCGGCCTGGTTCTCCAGCTCCACGACCGGGTAGCCGGCGTTCTGGGCGTAGGAGTACTCGTCGTAGCCGATGGCGCCGTTGCTGGAGCCGGCCTTGACGGTGTTGATGACCGAGTCGGAGCCGTTGACCGAGATCGGTTGCTTGCGGGGCCCGTCCTTGCCGGTGATCGGGAAGTACTCCGTGAACTCCGACGAGCCGCTGTAGGCCCGCCACAGGCTCGGGTACTGCTTGGCCAGGTACGAGGTGAACTGCGCCGTGGAGCCCGAACCCTCGGAGTGCACGACCACGATGATGGGCAGCGAGGGCAGCTTCCGGCCGTTGTTGTCGGAGGTGACCTGCGGGTCGTTCCAGTCGGTGATCTTCCCCAGGAAGATCTTCGCGAGGGTCTCGCCCGACAGCCGGATGTTGCGCACCAGCTGGCCGCCGACGCGGACCTGGTAGACGAACGCGGTGCCGCCGGCGACGATCGGCAGGTAGGCGAACGGCCGGCCCTGCGCGTCGTCGCGCTGCCCGGTCGTCGAATCCGTGCCGCGGAAGCCGATGTCGGAGATGGCGAAGTCGTTGGCGACCGCGGCGAAGTCCTTGCGGCCGGTCGCCGAGCCGGTGGAGGTGAAGTCCACCTGCAGGTTCTGCTTGCGCACGTCGGCCACCCACTGGGCGATGGCGTTGGCGCTCCAGGACGAGCCGGTGCCGGTGATGCGGGCGTGGCCGGCGGCCGAGGCCGGGGCGGCCGGCACGATCAGGCTCAGGACGATCGCCAGCACGGCCACGATGGCCGTCCGCGAACGGGCGGCGGCGGAAGTCTGCACGATGGTTCCTCGTCTTGGGGTATGACGGTCGGTGGTTGGGCGCATCGGGATCACACCTTCGGCCGGGCGAGCCAGCGGGTCACGGCGAACAGCAGCAGCACCAGCGTGAGCAGGACCGCCGCCGCGCCGAACCCCCGATCGATGTACGTCGGCTGTCCACTTCGGACACCGGTGAAGATGAACAGCGGCAACGAGTTCATCGTGTTCTCGGTCGGGTCGAAGTTGAGGAACGTCGACGCGCCGGAGACGATCAGCACGGGCGCGGTCTCGCCGATGCCGCGGGCGATGCCGAGGATCAGCGCGGTGGCCAGGCCCGGGCGGGCGGTGGGCAGCACGACGTGGCGGACCACCTGCCACTGCGACGCGCCGAGCGCCAGGCCCGCCTCACGCAGTCCACCGGGCACGACCCGCAGCACCACGTCGGACGCCCGGGCGATGATCGGCACCATGGTCACCGCGATGGCCAGCCCCGCGGCCAGGCCGGACTTCGGGAACCCGAGCGCGACGATGAGGGTGGTGTACACGAACAGGCCGGCGAGGATGTCCGGCACCGCGGTCATCGCCTCGACCACCGTCCGCACGATCTTGGACAGCCGCCCGCCGACCTCGACCATGTAGACCGCGGTCGCCAGGCCGAGCGGCAGGGAGATCACGACCGCGATGCCGACCTCGATGAACGAGCCGACGATCGCGTGCAGGATGCCGCCCTCGTTCAGCGGCGCCGTGGGGCGCACGCCGCTCATGTCCTTGGTGATGAAGTTCAGGTGCAGCGCCACCGGCAGGCCGCGGATGTAGGTGTAGAACACGGTCGACAGCAGGGCAATGGCGACGATGGCCGCCCCCGCCTGGACCATGGCGCCGGCCACCCGGTCGACGACGACCGGCCGCGGGCTGGACAGGCTGGTCACCGTCGCGTACATCACCAGGAACACGACGTACCAGACGATGACGAACCCGATCAGACCGGAGAACGGCAGGATCTTGCCGTAGAGGACCCAGGTCAGCGCGAGGGAACCGGCCGCGGCACCGGCGAAGCTCAGCTTGTCGTCGAGCGTGCGGGCGCGCAGCCGGCGGGGCCGCTCGGGACCCGCCGCCGGTGGCGTGGCGGGTGCCGCCGGCTGTGGTGCGGCAGGAGCCTTCGTGGTCGGTGCGGCGGCGTCGGTACGGGTCGTGGTGGTGGTGGTGGTGCTCGTCATGGTCACGCTCCTCCCTCGGGTCTAGATCTCGGTCGACGCGCCGCTGCGACCACGGCTGACGATGATGGCGGCGATGGTGTTGACGATCACCGTGATGACGAAGAGGACGAAGCCCGCCGTCAGCAGCGCGGCGAGCTGCGCGGAGGTCGCCTCGCCGAAACGGTTGGCGATGAGCGACGACACGGTGATCGTGCCGACCTCCAGCACCCGGATCTTGATGTCGAACGCGAAGCTGATGGTCATCAGCACGGCGACGGTCTCACCGAGGGCGCGGCCGAGCCCGAGCATCGTGCCGCCGACGATGCCGCCCCGGCCGAACGGCAGCACGACGGTGCGGATCATGCCCCAGCGGGTCGCACCGAGCGCGAGTGCCGCCTCCCGCTCGCCGACCGGCGCCTGGGCGAACACGTCCTGCATCACGGCGCTCGCGATCGGGATGACCATCATCGCGACGACCAGCCCGGCGGCGAACGCGGACTGGGTGTACTGCGACTGCGCCCAGACCGGCGCGTTGGGGTCCGTGTCGACGTCGAAGAACGGGATGAAGCCGAGGTTCTGGTGCAGCCAGTGCGCGACCGGGATCAGCTGCGGGCCGAACAGGAACACGCCCCACAGCCCGTAGATGATGCTCGGCACGGCCGCCATCAGGTCGACCATCGCCACCAGCGACTTGCGCAGCCCGGGTGTGGCGTACTCGGTGATGTACAGCGCGCACGACAGCGCGAGCGGGAAGGCGGTGAACATGGCGATCAGGCTCACCATGAGCGTGCCGAGCAGCACCGCGGACATGCCGACGGTGTCGCGCTCCGGCAGCCAGTCGTTCTCGGTGAAGAAGGCCCACCCGTAGTGCTTGAGCGTGGGGAACGACTGCAGCGCCAGGAAGAAGCCGATGGCACCGAAGATGACCATCACCAGCACGCCGATGCCCATCGACCCGCCTCGGAAGATCCGGTCCGGCAGCGACCGCGCAGAGGCCAGCGACCGCGGCCGGTCCTGCGCCACCGACGGCGGCTCGTTGAACGGCGGCTCCTCCATCTTGGACAGCGACACGGTGCTCATCCGAACCGGCCGTTGACGTAGTCGGAGGTCCGCTGGTCGACGGGCGAGCCGAACATCTGCTCCGTCTCGCCGCTCTCCACGATCGCGCCGGGCGCGCCGTTCTCGGCGAGGAAGAACGCGCACTGCTGCGAGACACGGTTCGCCTGCTGCATGTTGTGCGTGACGATGACGATGGTGACCTCGGCGGCGAGCTCGGCGATCGTCTGCTCGATGACGCGGGTGGAGGTCGGGTCGAGCGCGGAGCACGGCTCGTCCATCAGCAGCACCCGCGGCCGGATGGCGAGGGAGCGCGCGATGCACAGCCGCTGCTGCTGCCCGCCGGACAGCGCGCCGCCGGGCGAGCGCAGCCGGTCCCTGACCTCCCGCCACAGGCCGCCCTTGATGAGGCACTCCTCGACCAGGGCGTCCTTCTCCGACCGCCGGACCTTCACGCCGGTCAGCTTGAGCCCGGCGACCACGTTGTCGTAGATGCTCATCGTGGGGAACGGGTTCGGCTTCTGGAACACCATGCCGATCTGGCGGCGCGCGTCGGTGAGCCGGCGGCCGGTGTCGTAGATGTCGACGCCGTCGAGCAGCACCTCGCCGGCCAGCTGCGCCGACGGCACCAGCTCGTGCATCCGGTTGAGGATCCGCAGGAACGTCGACTTGCCGCAGCCGGACGGCCCGATGAGCGCGGTGACCCGGCCCGGCTGCATCGTCAGCGACACCCGGTCGAGCACCTTGCGGGTGCCGAACCAGGCCGAGATCGCCCGCGCGTCGAGCGTGGCGAGGGGCGCCGGGGGCCGGTACTGCTCCACTGTGGACTGCTGGTGGCCCGGGTACTGGTACTGCGGCGGAACGGGACCGAACCGCATCGTCTCCTGCGGCACCGGGCCGTACGGCCCGGCCGGCGGCACAGGTCCGTACGGGGCCGCGGGCGGCACAGGTCCGTACGGGCCCGCGGGTGGCACCGGTCCGTACGGGGGCGCGGTCGGCACCGTGCCGTACGGCACGGCGGCCGGCCCTGTCTCGTACGGCGCGGCGGCGGGCGGCGGCGCGGTGTCCGGCGGCGCGAACCCGGCCGGCTGCGTGCCGTACGGGTAGGACTCCTCGGCGGAAGCGGTGGTCATTCGCGGGCCTCCCGACGGCCGATGGTGGCGGCACGGCGGCGCCGGCCGAGCAGGACGGCGGCGACACCCACGACGACCAGGGTCAGGCCCCCGCCGACGAGCGTCATGACGTCGGTGCCGGTCCGCGGCAGCGGCCCGCCGCCCCCGCCGGTCGGCGTCGGGCTGGGACTGTTGGTGCCCTCGACGCGGACCTCGATCGGGACCCCGGTCTCCCCGTCCCGCACGGCCTTGCCCACCATCGCGGCGCCGACCAGGTTCCCGGTGCGCGGGCCGGCGGCGGAGCCGGTGGCGCCGCGCACCACCGTCCAGGTGCCGCCGCTGACCTTGATGTCCGCGGTCGTGTAGCTCGTCGTCAGCGTCTCCTCGCCGGGCACGCCGAGGTAGATGCGCAGCTGGACGAGCCCGTTCCACTGGGTCGGGTAGACCTCGAGGAAGTCGGCGAGGGAGCCGGCCTCCGCCGGCGCGACGACCGTCGGGTGCGCGACGTCGGTGTAGGGGCTGGCGCCCGTCAGGAACCGGCCGTGCCACTGGGTCGGGTCGGCGTCCTTGCGGGGCAGGAAAGCCAGCAGCGTCGCCTTGCGGCCCTCCCGGTCGTACGGCTCGGGCGCCCTGGCCTGGCCGACGGCCTTCGCGACGAACGGCTTGTCGGCCGTCTTGCCCGAGGTGACGGCCTTGCCGTCCTTGTCGTACAGCGCGATGCTCCCGACCGACCGGCTGTCGGCATACGGCACCTGCTCCGGCTTGCTGTCCGAGCACGCGGCGGTCGCCACGGCGGTCGCCACCAGTACCGACGCGGCGAACGCGAACCGGGTGACTGGACCGCGGGTCATGCGGCCGCTCCGGCCTTGCTCTCCTTGCGGGCGCGGCGGCGCTCCAGGGCGGCGGCCTCGGCCCGGGCCAGCCGGCGGCGGATGAGCCAGCGCCGCACCAGGAAACCGGCGCCGGTGCCCAGGATGAGCAGCGCGACCAGCAGCAGCCACGGCCACGCCCAGATGGTCGTGTGTCCCTCCGCCTTCGGCACGGCCTGGCCGACGGGCTGCTCCGGGTCGCCGAACGGCTCCAGCTCGATCCGCACGGTCAGCGGGCCGGACGGGAAGACGCCACCGACCTCGGCCTGGTGCGGCACCCGCTGGCCGGGCAGCAGCTCCGGCAGGTCGGGCAGCTTCTTCTCGGCGAGCGTGATGCCGGTGAGCGCGGACTTGACGACCAGCTTGGCGCGGCTCTGCAGCCGGATGTTGCCGGTGTTCTCCGCCGTGTACGACACGGTCACCGTGCCGGAGCCGAACGGGTTGCTCACCCCGGCGTAGTGCGCCTCCACCTTTTGGGCCGCGAGAACGGGGCGCAGCAGCCCGGCAATCCTGAGGTAGAGCCGGACCGCGACCCGGGTGTCGACCTTCACGTCGGTGCCGGTGGCGAGGGAGACCACGACGCCGCCGGCGTGGTCGCCGGGGGTCGCGTTCGCCGGCACGACGACCTTGAAGGGCACCGCGACGGTGGCGCCGGCGTCGATGGTGATCGTCGGGGCCTGGAACTGCATCCAGGAGCCGATGTCGGTGGGCTTCTGCGCGGCCGGCAGCAGGTCGAACGCGCCGGTCGCGGTGTTGAACGCGTCGGTGCCGTAGATGACGAACGAGGCGGGGACCTTGCTGCTGTTGGTGACCAGTACCTTCTCCTCCACTGCCGCGCCGGGGATGCCCTGCAGCGTGTAGTGGGTGCGCTTGTCCGGCTTGCCGTCGGGCGTGCCGGGCCGCATCGACCAGGCGCGGTTGCCGTCGTCGACAGGCTCGGCGTGCGCGGCCGCGGGGGTCAGCACCGCGGCCATGGCGGCCGCCGCGACCAGTGCGAAAAGGCGTCTCATTGCAGGGTTCCCGTCCGTCGGATGTTCAAGAGAGGCGCAGGCCGGCCCGGGGTCGTCCCGGGCCGACCTGGCGTTACTGCGTTATGTCACCGTCAGGGGCTGACCAGGGTCAGCGTGAGGGTGCTGGTGTAGAGACCGGTCGGGGACGTGTCGGGGATCCGCAGCTCCAAGCTGGAGGTGAGGTTCTTGGTGCCGAGCCCGTTGCCCGGGGAGGCCTTCGCGAACTGGCTGCTGGTCTGCAGACCGTTGCTGGTGGCCGTCTTGAGCTTCGAGTCGACCGCCGCACCGGCGGCCACGGTGCCCTCAGCGTCGCCGCCGCTGGCAGCCGGAACCCAGCCGAGGTTGGTGGCCGGCACGACGGTCTGGCCGTTGCGGAAGTCCGCGGCCTGGCCGTTGAGCGTCCAGCCATCCTGGGTGGGCCGGGTGTCGTTGACCGAAACGCCGGTCAAGTTGCCCGTGAACACCCAGGCGTGACGGTGACCCGTGGGGTCGGTCGCCTGCGCCGGGTGGCCGTTCGGGTCGTTCACCGGGACCTGGGTCAGGTGCACGGCGGTGCCCGCCGCGACCTGGAGCACCAGCGCGCCCGCGAAGGGCTCGCTGTTGTTCTGCGCGTCCAGCGGCACGGCCGCACCGTTCGCGCCGACCACCGCGTAGTTCAGGATCGCCGAGGACGACGACTGGAAGCCGCCGACGCTCGGGGTGAACGTCGCGATGAGCAGGTGGTTGCCCGTGGCGAGGGCCTTCACGAGCGTCGCCGTACCGGTGGCGACGTCGTAGGTGCCCGCGCCCAGGTCCGTGGCACCGTCGAAGAAGTGGACCGAACCGGCGGTGCCGGCCGGGGCCACGACTGCCGAGAGCGTCGCGTCGAGCGTGCCACCGGCGCCGGCCGCGGTCCCGCTGGGCGGGGTCACGGTCAGCGTGGTGGTGGTCGGCGTGCCCGGAGCGTTCACGGTGAAGGGCAGCGCCGTGGAGGTGGAACCGTTGAAGGCGGAGGTGTCACTCGGCGAGAACTGCGCAGTGAGCGAGTGACTGCCGACCGACGGCGTGACGCTGAACGTCGCGTCGCCCGTCGCCGGGTTGTACGTGCCCGCACCCAGGTCCGTCGCACCGTCGAAGAAGTGCACCGAACCGGCGGTGTTGGCCGGGGTGACGTGCGCGGTCAGGGTGACCGCGGTGCCACTGTTGACCGGGCTGGCCGGGTTGGCGGTCAGCGTGGTCGTGGTCGCCGTCGCCGACGCCGGGTACGCGACACTCCAGGTGCCGGCCGCGGTGTCGACCAGGACGTCGACGCGGAAGTAGTTCACGTCGGGAGACTGGCCCGGGGCGGTCGTGATCAGGCGAAGCTGGTAGATGTTCGCCAGGTTCGCGGCCGTCTCGGTGTTCGGCTTGGAGGCGATGTACGCGCCCAGGGAGGTGCCGGCCGTGGCGCTGACAAGCGGGGTCGTCAACGCGTTGAGCGGCGCCGGAGCAGCCGTGTTCGGGAAATTGGTGGTGTTGGTGACGACCGCCGACTCGAACTGGTCGGTCGGCGTGGCCGCCTTCGGGGTGGCTACCCGGAGGAAGGCCCTCGTGTCCCCGGAGCGACCCGCGCCGGAGGCCGCCGCGAACGCCACCATCGGGCTGTCGCTGAGGCTGCCGCCGGTGATGACGGCGCCGCTGGCGTTGTACAGGGTGATGCTGCCGATCGCAGCGGGGTCCGGCTCGAAGGCCGGGGTCACCGCCGCGTAGGCGACACCTCCCCCCACCAGAACGCTGGCCGCAACAGCCAGGGCTGCCGCCCCGACCATCAGGGACCTAGAGCGAATCTTCAACTGGGACTCCATTTCGAAGGAGATGATGTGGTGCCTGTTTGCCCGATCAGCCGACTCAGGCGGTGTGGCAGAGACCCGCGTCGGCGTACTGGTACGCGAAGCCGGCCGAGTCCTCGATCAGGGGCTGAGCGAGGAACGACTGGGACAGGAACCCGTTCGGTGCGAACAGCGCCTTGTTCCACGAGGTGTTGATCTCGCTGTTTCGGACGATGAAATACACCGGGCGGGTCACGTCGAACGCCGATCCGCCGGACTGCAGCGTGATCGGGTCCTGCGGGCCACCAGCGTTGAAGTAACCGTTGTGGATCATGACCAGACGGGCGGTCGAGAACGGCGCGATGGCATTCGCGTTGCTCTGGATGACCGACGGGTCGTGCTCCTCAGCCCGGATCAGGCCCTCGGTGGAGGTCCGGACCTGGGCCTCGGTCAGGCCGAGCTGCGCGATGAAGAACTGCTCGGTGCCGGAGGTCGCGGGCGGCAGGATCGGAACGATCGTGGCGCCCGGGTTCGGACCGTTGTACCCGGCGACCTGGCCCCACGTGGTGATCTGCGGGGGGCTGCTGTAGATCTTCTTCAGGTCGGCGGTGCTGATGCCGGCGGTGCCGGCGTTCGTCGCGACCGTCTTGGACACGGCGATCCGCAGACCGTCGAGGCCGAGCTGGTAGCAGCGCAGGCCGCCCCAGCCGTTGGCGATCGCGCGGTCGTCCTCGGCCTTGGTCGGCTTGCGGGAGCTGCGCACGAACTGCACCTTGTGCACGGCGCCGATGTCGGTCTGCGTGAAGTACGTCAGACCGCCGCCGGAGCCGTTCGGGCGCACGACCGGGAAGTTGCCGCCACGCAGCACGACGGTGGCACCCGCCGTGAGCTTGCCGCTGGCGTCGCCGGTCGCGTCGAAGTTGAACACCCGGCCGCCCGCGGCGTTGAAGCCGGGGTTGCCCTGGTAGTCGCCGTCGGCCAGGAAGTCCGCGGCGTACTGGATGGTGTCGGAGCCGATGCCCACGATGTCATTGCCCTGAGCGGCGACATCCGCGTGAGCGGCGGTGGCCTGGGTGAGCAGGAGCACCGCTACCCCCGCCACCCCCAGCCCGACCTTGCTGATCTGTCGCATTCCATGACCTTTCCGCCTTGCACTCAAAGTTGAATGCGACGCTGACCTTCGCAGTGGAGAACCACTGCCGAGTGCTGCATCAATGAACGACGGATGAATCGTGCCGTCGAAATACACAATGAATGAGGGAGCGCTGACCATTCGGCCCATTGTGCGGGCACCGAACGACGATATGTACCGACTGACCTGCGACATTACAAAAGAGTGAGCCTTTTGCAATCGCATGAAGAAATGCATTGGACATTGCCTGCGCCAGACATGCAGCAGATGAACAGCGCCTCGGGTCCGGGCCAATCAACGTATCTGCGCCAAACGGACGTGGGTGACAGATCGGGTGGGAACGCCGGCGGATTCGCGGCCGGTCGCTACGGCAACGGTTAGAATCGGGCGGCCCTGCCATCGGGAGGCTTCATGGTCACCGCGCCGCGGATCCGTGGCTACCGCGACCTCACCCTGATCAGCGGCAGCGGCGGCCAGGCACACGTGTATCGGGCGCACAAGGCGACCATGGACAATTCCCCGGTCGCCATCAAGGTGTACAAACGGGAACTCGACGACGCCGACGGGCGGCGGTTCCTGCGCGAGGTCCGCGCATTGCAGGCGCTGCAGGGCCGCTCGCACGTGGTGCGGCTGCTGGAGGCGGACTTCACCGCGGACGGCCCCGGATACGTGGTCATGGACCTCTACACCGGGTCGGTCGCCGATCGGCTCGCGGCGGAGCGGACCCTGCCCGTCGCCGACGCGCTGCGCATCGGCGCGCAGGTGGCCGAGGCGCTCGTGCACACCCACGAGGCGGCGGACCGCATCCTGCACCGCGACATCAAACCGAGCAACATCCTGCTCACCGCCGACGGCGCCGCGGTGCTCTCCGACTTCGGCATCTCCGCGATCCACCGCGAGGACGGCAGGTACACCGCCACCGCCATGATGGGCACGAAGGGGTACATGGCCCCCGAGGTGCACGCCGGGCGGCCGGACAGCGTGGCATCGGACCTGTACTCGCTGGGCGCGACCCTGCACACGCTGCTGCTCGGCGAGCCGCCGTCGGCGCTCGCACCGCACGCGGCGCTGCACGCGGTGCCGAAGCCCGTCGCCGCGGTCCTGCGGCGGGCGCTGGCCCCCGACCCGGCGGACCGGCAGGAGTCGGCCCGGCGGCTGCGCGAGGAACTGCTCCGCGCGGCGGAGCTGGTGCCGCAGGAGACCGGGGCGTTCGCCTCGACACCACCCGCCGCAACCAAGGTCCTGCCGCCGGAGACCACGGCGGTCGCACCCGGGGCGGCCGTCCGCCCGCGCCTGCTCGACCTTCCGGTCGCCGAGGAGGACCTGGGCCGCAACATCGCCGTGAGCGGGCTCGCCGGGCTCGGCGGCCTGGGCGTGCTGACCCTGCTCGACTGGACCTGGTGGTCGAGCGCGCTGATCGTGGCCCTGCCGGTGGGCGCGGCGTTCGTCCTGCGCCGGGCGCTGCACCTGCGGCGGCTGGCGGGGCCGGCCGCCGCGGCGACGTTCGTCTGCTACGCCGCACCGTTCGTGGCCTACGTGTCCCGCCTCGGCGAGCAGCCGTGGCTGAACCTGGTGATGGCGCTGTTCACGCTCGTCGCGGCCGGCGGCCAGGCCGTCGCGACGCACGAGATCGAGCGCTACGTCCGGCACGACCTGGCGCAGGCCGACGCGATCCGGGCCAACCACGAGCGCCGGCAGCTGTTCGAGGGCGTCCGCGACCGGTACTGGCTGGCCGACACCTACCCGCCGGACTGGCTGGACGACGTCCTCGGCCCGTTGCCGGCGGCGCGGGCCATGCCGTGGCGGGACGGCCCGGTCCGCTTCGCCGTGGTGTGCGACCGCAGCGTGGTCCTGCTCGCGGTGCTCGACGGCGTGCGCCCCGGCACGTACGAGCTCAACCCGGCGCACGGGCATGCCTGCCGGGTGTACGCGGACGGGCGCCCCAACACCTTGGTCGACACCCGGCTCAAGGAGCTCGCCCGCCGGGTCGAACCCGAAGGCTGGGGCACGGCCGGGGTCGGCGCCGGCTGCGTGGTGGTGCTCACCACCGACGGGACGCGGTCCGACGGCATCCGCCTCGCGCCGACCCAGTTCGAGTCGACGGGCCTGACGGTCGTCGTCGCGCGGGACGCCGGGCCGACCGTCGTGCGCCAGCTGGCCGGCGCCGATCCGCTGGTCATCGATCCCGTGCTGCTGCGGATGGTGCACGAGCGCGCGGCGCGCCCCTGACCGGGGCGACCTCCCCCGATCGACCGACGTAACGCAACCCACACGGGTCGACTGCGGACCGCAACCTTGACAGCCGCCGCCCAGCAACTATTCTATTCCTACCTACTAACTAGACTTGCTAGACAATCGCTACCAGCGGGAACGGAGACAGGCAGCGTGCGCAGTTGTTGTCGCCGACCTCAGGCGATCTGATCGGAGCACAGCGACGTGCACATCTCTGTCCGCGCCGACTACGCGATCAGGGCGATGCTCGCGATCGCCGCGGCGGACCCGGGCCGCGTCACGGCGGCACAACTGGCGCAGAGCGAGCAGATGTCCATCGGCTCACTGCAGACGGTCCTGCTCGAACTGCGCCGCGTCGGGCTCGTGCACAGCCACCGCGGCACGGAACGCGGATACGGTCTCGCCCGACCGGCCGGTGCCATCACGGTCGGCGAGATCCTCCGGGCCATGAACGGGGCGCTGACCACGGTGCGTGGCCTGCCCACCGAACAGGCCACGTATGACGGGGTCGCCCGCGGGCTGCGCCGGGTCTGGCTGTCCGTCGACACCGCCGTCAACGCGATCGTCGACCAGGCCACACTCGCCGACCTGATCGCCGAGGAACGCACCGCGTAACACCGCGTAACACCGCAAGCCACCGCACCACCCCCATATGAGCACTGCCGATCCAGGAGGACAGGTTCCCCATGAAGCACCCGATCAGAGCGACCACCGCTCTCTTGCTCGCCGCCGGCTTACTGCTGTCGGCGTGCGCGGGGACCACCAAGAAGGACGACGCCGGCGCCGGCGGCGAGTCCACCACGCTCAGCATCGTCGGCTTCGCGGTGCCCGAGGCCGCGAACAAGGCGATCGCCACGGAGTTCAACAAGACCCCGGCCGGCAAGGGCGTCAAGTTCCAGACCTCCTACGGCGCCTCCGGTGACCAGAGCCGCGCCGTGGTGGCCGGCCTCAAGGCCGACTACGTGCACTTCTCGGTGTCCAGCGACGTGACCCGCCTGGTCGACGCCAAGCTGGTCGACCCGAGCTGGAACACCGGCCCCACCAAGGGCATCGTGTCCTCCTCGGTCGTGGTCCTCGCGGTGCGCCCCGGCAACCCGAAGAACATCAAGGGCTGGGACGACCTGATCAAGCCCGGCATCGGCATCGTCACCCCGAACCCGGCCTCCTCCGGCGCGGCCCGCTGGAACGCCCTGGCCGCGTGGGGTCACATCACCGCCAACGGCGGCACCGACGCGCAGGCCGGCGAGTTCCTCACCAAGCTCTTCAGCAACGTCGTCGCGCTGCCCGGCAGCGGCCGCGACGCCACCACCGCCTTCCTCGGCGGCACCGGCGACGTCCTGCTCGCCTACGAGAACGAGGCGATCCTGGCCCGGCAGAGCGGCGAGAAGCTCGACTGGGTCTACCCGGCCACCTCCATCCTGATCGAGAACCCGGGCGCGATCCTCACCAACGCCAACCCGAAGGCGAAGGACTGGCTCGACTTCGTGCTGAGCCCGGCCGGCCAGCGCCAGTTCGTGCTCAAGGGCTTCCGCCCGATCATCTCCGGCGTCGACACCAAGGGCGTCGAGGGCGCCATCGACCCGAACAACCCGTTCCCGACCCCGACGAAGCTGCTCACCGTCGACAAGGACTTCGAGAGCTGGTCGAAGCTCTCCAAGAAGTTCTTCGACGAGAAAGAGGGCCTGATCGTCAAGATCATCGCCGCGTCGGGCAAAGCCAAGTGACATCCGCGACCCTCAACCCGGGCCGACCGGCGGGCAACCGCCGGTCGGCCCGGGCCGGGCACCCACTCACACGCGTCTCCGGGCTCGGGCTCGGGGTCGCGATGTTGTGGTTCAGCCTCCTGGTGCTCATTCCGCTCGCCGCCGTCGTGGCGGTCGCCGGCTCCGAGGGATGGGGCGGCTTCTGGGACGCGATCACCGCCGAACAGACCCTCGCGTCGATCGAGCTCACCATCTTCACCTCGATCGGCGTCACGCTGGTCAACGTCGTGATGGGCACGCTCATCGCGTGGGTGCTGGTCCGGGACCGGTTCTTCGGCAAGCGCGTGCTCGAGGTGCTCGTCGACATCCCGTTCGCGCTGCCGACGATCGTCGCCGGCCTGGTGCTGCTCTCGCTGTACGGGCCGACCAGCCCGCTCGGCATCGACATCGCCAACACCCGGGTCGCGGTCTTCGTCGCGTTCCTGTTCGTGACGCTGCCCTTCATCGTGCGGACGGTGCAGCCGGTCCTCGCCGAGCTCGACCAGGACGTCGAGGAGGCCGCCGCCTCGCTCGGCGCCAGCCGGTTCACCATCTTCTGGCGGGTCATCCTGCCCAGCCTCACCCCGGCCATCACCGCCGGGGCCGCGCTGTCCTTCGCCCGCGGCGTCAGCGAGTACGGCTCGCTGGTGCTGCTGTCGGGCAACCTGCCGATGCGCACCGAGGTGACCTCCGTGCGCATCTTCAGCAGCATCGAGAACGACCACCTGGAGAACGCCGCGGCCGTCGCCACCGTCCTGCTGGTGATCTCGTTCGCCGTCATCGTGATCCTCGACCTGATCCAGCGAAGGACGGTGCGCCGTGGCTGACACCCTGACGAAGCCCGCGCCGGTCCAGCGCAAGGCCGCCGGCAAGGCGTGGACCCGCAAGCGCGGCCCGGTCACCTACCTGATCCGGCTCGTCGTCATCACGTACCTGTTCTTCCTGGTCGCCTGGCCGGTGTACCTCGTCGGCCAGAACACCTTCAAGAAGGGCTTCGACGACCTGCAGGCGATCCTCACCGACCCCGACATCGTGCACGCGTTGCACCTGTCGGTCGAGATCGCCATCATCTCCGTCATCATCAACACGGTTTTCGGCGTCACCATCTCGATCCTGCTGGTGCGCTACCACTTCCCCGGCAAGCGCCTGCTCAACGCCCTGCTCGACGTGCCGCTGTCGGTGTCGCCGGTCGTCGTGGGCCTGTCGCTGGTGCTGGTCTACGGCGGCCGCAACGGCTGGTTCGGCCCGACCCTGGAGAGCTGGGGAATCCAGATCATCTTCGCCGAGGCCGGCATGGTCATGGCCACCGTCTTCGTGGCCCTGCCGCTGGTCATCCGCGAGGTCGTGCCGGTGCTCGAGGAGGTCGGCGAGGAGCAGGAGCAGGCCGCCCGCAGCCTCGGCGCCAACGCCTTCCAGTCCTTCCGCCGCATCACGCTGCCCTCGATCAAGTGGGGCATCACCTACGGCGTCGTGCTGAGCCTCGCCCGCTCGCTCGGCGAGTTCGGCGCCGTGAAGATCGTGTCCGGCAACGTGCTGGGACTCACCCGCACCGCACCGCTCGTGGTCGAGGAGAAGTACCTGAACTTCGACAAGGGCGGCGCCTACGCCACCGCCTTCCTCCTCGCCCTCGTGGCCGTGGCCAGCATCATCGTCGTATCCGTCCTCCGGCCGAAGGAAGAACGTTGAGCATCGAGATCAAAGGAGTCGGCAAGCGCTTCGGCGACTTCGTCGCGCTCGACAACGTGTCGGTGAGCATCCCGTCGGGCCGGCTCACCGCCCTCCTGGGCCCCTCCGGCGGCGGCAAGTCGACGCTGCTGCGCATCATCGCCGGCCTGGAACGCGCCGACACCGGCCGGGTCGAGATCGAGGGCATCGACGCGACCGACCTGCCGCCGCAGAAGCGCAACGTCGGCTTCGTGTTCCAGCACTACGCCGCGTTCAAGCACATGTCGGTGCGCCGCAACGTCGCCTTCGGCCTGCAGATCCGCAAGCGTCCCAAGGACGAGATCGCGGCCCGCGTCGACGAGCTGCTCAAGCTCGTGCACCTCTCCCAGTTCGCCGACCGGCTGCCCGCCCAGCTCTCCGGCGGCCAGCGCCAGCGCATGGCCCTGGCCCGGGCCCTGGCGATCAAGCCGACGGTGCTGCTGCTCGACGAGCCGTTCGGCGCCCTGGACGCCAAGGTCCGCAAGGAGCTGCGCGACTGGCTGCGCCGCCTGCACGACGAGGTCGAGGTGACCACCGTGTTCGTCACCCACGACCAGGAGGAGGCCCTCGAGGTCGCCGACGAGATCGTCGTGATCAACGACGGGCGCATCGAGCAGATCGGCTCCCCCGACGACCTGTACGACCGGCCCGCCAACAACTTCGTCATGCAGTTCCTCGGCCCGGTCACCCAGCTCGGCGACCACCTGGTGCGCCCGCACGACCTGCAGATCAGCACCACCCCCGCGGGCCCCGACGACGTGACCGGCCAGGTCTCCCGCATCACCCGGATCGGCTTCGAGATCCGCATCGACGTCACCACCGCGGCCGGCCAGGCCGTCATCGTCACCGTGACCCGCAACGAGTTCCTCGCGCTCGGCCTGGACGTCGGCACCACCGTGCACCTGCGGATCAGCCCCGGCAGCCCCACCACCCCCGTCGCGCCCGCCCCGGCCGGCGCCGTCCCCGACCTCGCCGCGACCAGCATCTGACCGTTCGCCGTACCCGGCCAGGTGACGTCGCACGGAATCCCGGTTCTCCCCTTCTTTTCGGGTGATTTCTTCTAGATTGCCCGAAGGAAGGCGGGGATGGCGATCGGCTGGAGGCTGCCGCGGCTGCCGCCCGGCGTCGCCTACAACCCCTGGCCGTGACGCGGCGAGCCGCCCGTGCCGTGGACACGGGCGGCTCGTGGAACACGACCCGCTACGACTGCCGGATGGCGACGTTGTCGACGCCGGCCTCGACCAGGCTCGCGGTGGAGGCGTCCGCGGCCTGGATCAGGATCTGGACGCTCTGCCCCGCATACGGGGTGAGGTTGACGCTGCCGGTGGCCCAGGACGCGTCCCGGTCGGTGGCGGCGCCCGCGGCCGTGAACAGCACCGTGGTGCCGCTGCCGGTGACCACGCTGATGCGCAGGAAGTCGGCGGACGAGGCGTTGCTGCCGTGCCCCAGGTACCACGAGTAGCTCAACGTCAGCGTCCCGGTCGCCGGCAGCGTGATGCTCGGCGAGCGCACGCTCGTCGTGCCGCCGTCGACGTCGTTCGCGCCGGCGCTGGAGCCGGCGAGGCGCGCCGTCACCAGGTCGTTGCTGCCGCTGACCGTGGTGCCCAGCTGCTTCGGGCCGCTGGAGTCGGTGGCCTCGGGGTCACCGCGCTCCCAGGCGCCGAGGGTGGCGGTGTCCGTGCCGGACGGGTTGACCGTCCAGCCCAGGTTGGTCTCGAAGTCGTCGGACCAGACGGTGGTGCCCGGGCTCGCGCCGCAGTACTGGGCCTCCTTGCCGATCACCCGGTACGGGCAGTCGGCGTACTCGGCGATCTGCAGGCTCGACTCGCGGTTGAGGGCGGTCTGCGCCGCGATCACCTCGTCCGGCGGGTAGAAGCCGCCGCCGCCGGAGTTGCCGGGGTACATCTCGAACGTGTACGACCAGATGCCCTGCGTGCCCCACATCCAGTCGTCGATGGAGCCGTCGGTGATGTACAGGTCGCTGGCCTGTTCGGGGGTGTATCCGTTGGTGCCGGCCATCTGGATGCCGAGGGTGCGGAACGTGGCCTCCTGGTCGGCGTCAAGGCCGGGCGCGGTGTTGGCGGTGGTGTAGCCGAACGGCCAGAGCACCAGCTTGCCGTAGGTGTGGAAGTCGATGTGCGTCTTGATCTGCTGCACCCCGCCGACGCGCCGGCCGAGCGTGAAGTCGCGGACCCGCTGGGTCTCCGGCGCGGAGAACGCCGACGGCCCGCGGTAGGTCTCGGAGCTGGTGGTGCCCGACGACCCGCCGCAGCAGCCGAAGTTGTACGACCAGTTGCGGTTGAGGTCGGTGCCGACGTTGCTGCTGCCGGTGTTGGGCTGCCGGTTCTTGCGCCAGGACCGGTAGGAGCCGGTCGCGATGTCGTACTCGCCGCCGTCGGGGTTCATGTCCGGCACGATCCACAGCTCGCGCGAGTTGACCACGTCGGTGATCCGCGCGTCGGTGCCGTAGCCGTCGGTGAGCTGCCGGATCAGGTACAGCGCCATCTCGACGGTCAGGTGCTCGCGGGCGTGCTGGTGCGCGGTGTAGAGCACCTCGGGCTCGTTCTCGTCGGTGGCGACGTTGTCCGAGATCTTGATGACCGGGATGTCCCGGCCCTCGTACGAGGTGCCGAGGCTGGTCTTGCGCAGGATCGCCGGGTGGTCGGCGACCGCCTGGTTGAGCTCGGCCGTCATCTCCGCGTAGTTGTGGTACGCCGAGTCCGCCGACGGGAAGTCGAGGATCGTCGGCGGGCCGCCCGGGGTCGCGGGCCGCAGCGCCCGGTTGACGGTGAAGCCCTGCTGCCGCAGTTGTGTGACCTCCGACGGCGTCGCGGTGATGTCGGCGACGCCGTGGTCGATGCCGTCGATCGCCGCGCCGGTGGCCGCGATCCGGTTGCGCTGGTCGAGGGTGTCGACCCCGGTCACCAGGTAGGGAGCGGAGGTCTCGGCGGGCGCCGCGTCGGTCGGGGCGGCCCCGGCCGGGCTGATCGCGGCGACCACGAGCGCACCGGCGAGCGCGATCGTGAATGGGATGGAGAGCCTACGGGTGTGGCTCATCAAGCCTCCTTGGGTGTGGAGGTGCACGAGAGCTACCAGATGACCACCCAAGGCAAGGTCATATCAACATACGTCTTTTCGATAGCACGGGACGCCGGGGCGGTGCGGTGCCGCCCCGGCGTCCCGGTCCGTCACTTGCCGCGCAGGCCGACCGGGTTGCCGTCGGTGTCGAGCAGGACGCACACCCGCGCGCCCGGTGCGACCTGGCGCGGCGCGTCGCGTTCGGTCGCGCCGGCGGCGAGCAGCGCGGCGCGGGTGGCGTCGAGGTCGTCGACGTCGGCGTAGGCCACCGGCCCGCCGCTCGCGTCAGGCTGGGGGGCGAGGCTGATCTCGAAGCCGTCGGCGTTGTAGCCGACGTAGTAGGGCTGGTCGGTGTGCGGCGCGCCGTACAGGGCGGTGTAGATCGCCTTCGCGGCGTCCAGGTCCGACACGGGGACCACCACGCTGCGGATCGTCGGGCTCATCTGCGCTTCCTTTCCGTCGAAGGCGGCGGTCGCCGCTCGCCGCTGACGTTACGGACCGGCGGGCCGGCGCGGGCGGCGTTCCCGGTGCGCGCCGTTATCGTGGCGCGCATGGACCGTGATCTCAGGCCCGTCGCCGCCGCCGGGGTGACCGCGGTCCTCTCGTGCGGGCTTCTGGCGGCGGCGGTACGGAGCAGCTGGCTGGGCGCCGACGTCGGCCGCGGCGCGGGCTTCTGCGAGGCGGGCCGGGACTGGGTCGTCCGGCAGCCGGCGAACACGTTCAGCAACGTGGGCTTCGTCGTGGCCGGGCTGCTCATCGCCTGGCACGCCGGCGCCCGCGGCGATCTCGGCGCCGCCGCCGGCTCGGCCGGACCCCGCCGCCGGGCCACCGCCCTGGCCTGCCTGGTGGTGCTGCTCGGGCCCGGCAGCGCGGCGATGCACGCCACCCAGTCCGCGCTCGGCGGGCACCTGGACCTGTTGAGCATGTACCTGGTCGCCGCGTTCGCCGTCGCCTACGCCACGATGCGGTGGCTGCGCGGCGGCACCCGCCTGCTCGCCGGGGTGTTCCTGGGCGCGCTCGCGGGCTGCGAGGTCATCGGCTCGTGGGACGTGGAGCTGCCGGTCGTGATGCACCCGGGCAACGCCGTGTTCGGGGCGCTGCTGCTCACCGCGACGGCGCTCGAGGTCGCCGTCATGCGCCGCGGCGGGACGTCCGCGCGGCACGGGTACGCGTACGGGTCGTTCGCGGCGATCCTGACCGCGTTCGCCATCTGGAACGTGAGCAAGGCGTGGCTGTGCGACCCGCACTCCCTCGTCCAGGGGCACGCGATCTGGCACCTGCTGTGCGCGGTGTCGGCGTACCTGCTCTACCGCTACTACGCGAGCGAGCGGTCGCCGGCCGCCGCCATACCGTCCCCAGACCCCGCGCGCAGGCGGTGATCCGACCGGTTCGCAGTACGGCATGCGACACCACCGCACCGCAACCTCCGGCGTCCGCCAGACATCTGACCGGTGACCGCGCAAATGATCACCGGTGGGAGCGTGCATGGCAGATCCGCGTTTCGGCGTCCTCGGGCCGCTGGAGGTGACGCACGGCGGGGACCCGGTGGACCTCGGCGGGCCCAGGACCCGCATGCTGCTCGCCCTCCTGCTCAGCGCCGGCGGGCAGGAGGTGCCGTTGCACCGCATCGCCGAGGTGCTGTGGGGCGAGGAGCCGCCGGCCACCGCGCTGGGCACCGTCCACAGCCACCTGGCCCGGTTGCGCCGGGCGGTGGAGCCGGACCGGCCGCCCCGGTCGCCGTCCCGGGTCCTGGTGCGGGTCGGCGCCGGCTACGCGGTGCGACCCGCCCCGGGCCGCCTCGACGCCGAACGCTTCAGCGTCCTCGCCGCCGAGGGGCACGACCTGGTCGCCGCCGGGCGGCCCGGGCCGGGCCGGGCGAAGCTGGACGCGGCGCTGTCGCTGTGGCGGGGCAGCGCCTACGCCGACTTCCCCGACGCGTCGTTCGCGCTGGTCGCGGCCCGGCAGCTGGAGGAGCAGCGGGTGCAGGCCCGCATCGACCGGGTCGCGGCCGACGTGGGACTGGGCCGGCACGAGACCGTCGTGGCGGAGCTGTCCGGGCTGGCCCGGGAGCACCCCGGCCGGGAGCAGCTGTGGTGGCTGCTGGCGGTCGCGCTGTACCGCTCCGGCCGCCAGGTCGACGCCCTCGACGTGCTGCGCGAGGCCAGGGCGACGCTGTCCGAGCGCTTCGGCGTCGACCCCGGCCAGGCGCTGCACGACCTGGAGACGGCCGTCCTGCGCCGCGACCCGGTCCCGCCCGCCGACCCGGCGCCCGAGGCCGCGGCGGCGCCGCCGGCCCCCGCGGCCGGGCCGGTGCGCCGCGCGGCCGGGCCGATGCTGCCCGCCTCCGCGACCGGCCTCGTCGGGCGCGCGGCGGAGCTGGCCGCCGTCGACGAACTGCTGCGCACGGCCCGGGTGGTGACCGTGACCGGGCCGCCGGGGGTCGGCAAGAGCCGCCTGGTGGTCGAATACGCGCACCGGCACGCCGACCTGACCGGCGTCCCGCCGGTGCTGTGGCCGGCCGAGCCGGACCCGGCCACGCGGCTGCTGCTGGTCGACGGCGCCGCCGACGGCGAACGGCTCCGGGCGCTCACCGGCGCCGCCGCGGGGCTGCGGGTGCTCGTCGCCGCTCGGGAGCCGCTCGGACTGCCCGGCGAGGCGCTGCTGGAGCTGGCGCCGCTGCCGCTGGACGACGCCGTCGACCTGTTCGCCGAGCGGGCCGCGGGCGCACCGGACCGGCGGCTCGCCGCCGTCGTGTGCGAGGCCGTCGGCCGCCTGCCGGCGGCGGTGGAGCGGGCCGCGGTCCTGGCGCGGGCGCTGCCCCTCGCGGCGCTCGCCGTGCAGCTGCGCGACGATCCCGCCGCGCTGCTCGGGCCGGCCGCGGACCCGGTCGGCGGGGTGCTCGCACCCGTGGACGCGACCCTGCTCGGGCACCTCGCCGTGTTCGACGGCGGCTTCGACCTCGACGCGATGGACGCCGTCGCACCCGGCCGGCGGGGGCGGCTGCCGGGGCTGGTCGGCCGGTCGCTGATCCAGGTGGACCGGGACGGCGGGGCCGCGCACCGCTACCGGCTCGGCCGGCCGCTGCGTCAGTACGCGATCGGCCTGCTCGACGACGACGAACGGGCCGAAACCGTGCGGCGGCACCGGGACTGGGTGCGCCGGCTCGCCGGGGAGGCCTCGACCGGCCTGCGCACCGACGCCGCCGACGACTGGCTGCGCCGGCTGCGCGCCGAGCGGCGCAACGTGCGGGCCGCGCTGCGGGACGCGCTCGCGGAGGGCGACGGCGCGGCGGCCGTGGACGTCGCCGGCGGCGTCGCGTGGTCCTGGTTCCACGAGGGCGCGATCGTCGAGGGGACCGCCTGGCTGCGGGCCGGGCTCGCGGCCGGCGGGCAGGACCGCTCCGCCACCGGGCAGGCGGCCCGCGCCCGGGCCCGGATCGGCCTGTCGGCGCTGCGGTCGATCGCCGGCGACGTGCCGGACGCCGTCGCCCAGGCGCACGCCGCGGTGTGGGACGCCGGGCGCGCCGGGCACGACGCCCTGCGCGCCGACGCGCTGTGCGGCCTGTCGTTCGTGGCGGCCGCGGCCGGCGACGCGGCGTTCGCGACCGCCGCGGCGGC
>NZ_JBFAPO010000078.1:0-44414 GCF_040676755.1 Dactylosporangium sp. NPDC049525
CGGCCCGGCCGCGCCGGCCGACCCCGACGGCTGGGTCGCCGGAGGCGACGTCGACTGGCAGCGGCTGTACCCCAACGGCACCCCGCAACCACTGACCCTGCCCACGTACCCGTTCGCCCGCGAACGGTACTGGGTGCCCACAGACGGACAGGACCTTCCCGTCGCATCGACCCCCGAGACGACGGCCCAGGTGACCGAGGCGCCGACACAGGCGACCGAGACGCCGGCCGGACCCGGACGACGGCCTGGCATGCGCGGCATGACCGTCGAACAGTGCCTCGTCCAGGACCTCAAGGAACACCTCGGCGGCGTGCTCAAGATGGCACCCGACCGGGTCGACGCCGACAAGAACCTCGCCGACTACGGCATCGACTCCATCCGCATCCCGCAGCTGGCGACCCGCCTCACCGAACACTTCGGGACCGTCCTTACCCCGGCCACCCTGTACAGCTACCCGACCGTCGCCGGGCTCGCCCGCCACTACCTCGCCGAGCACGCCGGCGCCGTCCGCGCGTTCTACGGCGGCGAACCGGCCGCACCGGCGCCGACCCGCGCCGCCGCGTCCCCGCGCCGAGCCGCACCCCCGCAGAAGACGCCGACCTCGGCGGGCACGTCGGCCGAGGGCCCGGCCGGCCGACCCTGGATCGCCGCAGCGCCAAGCACGCCAAGCACGCCGGGCAGGCGCCGCGACGACGAGCCGATCGCCGTGATCGGCATGAGCGGGCGCTTCCCCGGCGCACGCGACGTGGACGAACTGTGGGACCTGCTCGCCGGCGGCAAGGACGCCGTGCGGCCCACCGACCCGGACCGCATTCCCGGCCCGTGGTGGGCCGGTTGGGCGCCCGGCGCCTACGAGTTCGACCCCGAGTTCTTCGCGATCTCGCCCGCCGAGGCGGAGCTGATGGACCCGCGCCAGCGGCTCCTACTGCAGGAGTCCTGGCGGGCCCTCGAAGACGCCGGCTACGGCGACGACCAGGTGACGGCCGGGAAGATCGGCATGTTCGTCGGGGTCGAACGCGGCGACTACCACCTCGAGACCGGCGGCGGGGGCATGCTGCTCTCCGACCACGAGGGCGTCCTCGCCGCGCGCCTGGCCTACTTCCTCAACCTCGACGGCCCGAACATGGCCATCAACACCGCCTGCTCGTCCGGGCTCGTCAGCACCCACCAGGCCTGCCAGAGCCTGCGCGGCGGCGAGTGCGACACCGCCGTCGCGGCCGGGGTGACCCTGCTGCTGCACCCCGACTCCCTCGGCGGCATGCACGAGGCCGGGCTGCTCTCCCCGGACCGGCGCTGCTACGCCTTCGACAAGCGGGCCAACGGCATGGTGCCGGCCGAGGCGGTCGCCGTCGTGGTGCTCAAGCGCCTCTCCGACGCGGTCGCGGCCGGCGACCCGATCCACGCGGTGATCCGCGGCAGCGGCATCAACTACGACGGGTCGACCAACGGCATCGCCGCCCCCAGCGGCGCCGCCCAGGCGAAGCTGCTCACCGAGGTGTACGACCGCTACGCCGTGGACCCCGGCGACATCGGGTACGTCGTGGCCCACGGCACCGGCACCCGGCTCGGCGACCCGATCGAGGTCAACGCGCTCAGCGAGGTGTTCCGGCGGCGCACCACCCGGCGCGGGCACTGCGCCCTCACCTCGACCAAGACCAACCTCGGCCACTCGTTCGCCGCGTCCGGCGTGGTCAGCCTCATCAGCCTGGTCCAGGCGATCCGGCACCGCAGCATCCCCGGCAGCCTGCACTTCGAGGAGGAGAACGACTTCATCGAATGGGACGACAGCCCGTTCGTGGTGAACCGGGAGACCCGGCCGTGGACCGGCGACCGGCCGCTGCTCGGCGCGGTCAGCGCCTTCGGCATCAGCGGCACCAACGCCCACGTCGTCGTCGAGGAGTACCAGGAGCGCCGCCCGCCGTCGGCAGCGCGCGGCGCCGGGCCCGCCCCGTACGAGGTGCTGCTGCTGTCCGCACAGAGCGAGGACAGCCTGCGGCAGCGGGTCGAGGACCTGGCCGCGTACCTGGAGCGCGACGCCGCCGCCGACCTGCCCGACGTCGCGTACACGCTGATGGCCGGGCGCAGGCACTTCCGGCACCGGCTGGCCGTGATCGTGCGGGAACGCGAGGACGCGGTAGCCGCGCTGCGGCAGGCGGCGGCCGGCGTGACCCCGGCCAACTGCTTCCGCGGCAGCGCGCCACGCGAGTTCACCGGGCGGCCGGCGCTGCGCCGCTACGCCGAGGACCTCATCGCCGGCGGGGCCGCCGCGCCGCAGGACTGGCTGGAGTCCCTGCAGGCCCTCGCCGACCTGTACTGCCTCGGCTACGACCTGCCGTGGAGCCGCTGGCGCGGCGGCGACCACCCGCGCCGGCTGCACCTGCCGACCTACCCGTTCCGGCGGGAGCAGTACCGGACCGGCGCAACCACCCAGGTCGCCGCCGAGGCCGTCACGGCCGTGACGCCGCCGCCCGCCGACGCGTCGACCGTGGCGGGGCTGCGCCGGCGGCTGTCCGCGCGCCCGCGCGAGCTGCCGCGGACCGTCGCGGGCAGCAACGGCCACGGACGTCCCGCGCAGCAGCAGTGACCCAGGACCAGGCCACACCCTCAAGACACGACCAGGAGAGCCACATGCAGTGCGTACACCAGATGTTCGAGGACCGGGTCCGGGACACCCCGGACGCGATCGCGGTGACGGCCGGCGCCGAGCGGCTGACCTACGCGGACCTCAACGGGCGCGCCAACCGGCTGGCGCACCTGCTGCGCGCCCGGGGCGCCGGCCCGGGGTTGCTCGTGGGCGTCTGCATCGAGCGCTCCGCCGAGCTGGTCGTGGCCGTCCTGGCCATCCTCAAGAGCGGCGCGGCGTACCTGCCGCTGGACCCGCAGTACCCCGACGAGCGCCTCGCGTTGATGCTCGAGGACTCGGCGGTGCCGCTGCTGGTCTCCGAACGCGCGCAGCAGGACAAGCTGCCGCCCGCCGGGCCGGACCTCGACGTGCTCGTCCTCGACGACCTCGGCCCGGCCCTCGCCGAGCAGCCGGCCGGGAACCCGCCGGGCGGGGCCGGCGCCGACGACCTCGCCTACGTCATCTACACGTCCGGCTCCACCGGGCGGCCCAAGGGCGTTTTGATCGACCACACGAACGTCGCCCGGCTGTTCACCGCCACCGAGCACTGGTTCCACTTCGGACCGTCGGACGTGACGGCGCTGTTCCACTCCGCCGCCTTCGACCTGTCCGTCTGGGAGATGTGGGGGGCCCTCGCTTACGGCGGCCGGCTGGTCGTGGTCCCGCAGCCGGTGAGCCGCTCCTTCGAGCAGTTCTACGCCCTGGTCGTCGCCGAGGGCGTCACCATCCTGACCCACACCCCGACCGCGTTCAAGCAGTTCGCCGCGGCCGACGAGCTCGCCGGCCCGGGCAGCGGGCTCGCGCTGCGCTTCGTCGTGTTCGCCGGTGAGGCGCTCAACATCCCGACGCTGCGGCCGTGGTTCGACCGGCACGGCGACCAGGTGCCGCGGCTGGTGAACATGTACGGCATCACCGAGACGACGGTGCACTCCACCTACCGGGAGATCGACCTCGCCGACACGGAAAGCGCCGCCAGCGTCATCGGCGTGGCCATCCCCGACCTGGAGCTCTACGTGCTGGACGACGACCTGCGGCCGGTCGCGGAGGGTGAGGTCGGCGAGCTCTACGTCGGCGGCCCCGGCGTCGGCCGCGGCTACCTGCGCCGCCCCGAGCTGACCGAGGCCCGGTTCATCCCGAACCCCTTCGCCGCCGACGGCGGGCCGCAGCGGCTCTACCGCTCCGGCGACCTGGTGATTCCGCTGCCGGGCGGGGACATGCAGTACATCGGCCGCGCCGACGCCCAGGTGAAGATCCGTGGCTTCCGGGTCGAGCTCGGCGAGATCGAGAGCATCCTGGTCCGGCACGAGGCCGTCAAGGACGCCGCCGTCGCGCTGCGCGACGAGGACACCGAGTTCGCCAAGCTCGTCGCCTACGTCATCCCGTCCGGCGACACGGTGCCGTCGACCAAGGACCTGCGGGGCTTCCTGGCGCGCAGCGTCCCGGAGTACATGCTGCCGAACGCGGTCGTCGCGGTGAGCGAGATGCCGACGACGCCGAGCGGGAAGCTGGACCGCAAGAAGCTGCCCTGGCCCGTCAAGCGCTGACGGCCGGACGTGCGCCTCCGGGGGAGTGACCCTCCCCCGGAGGGACGGTCACTGCTCGGACGACTCGATGACCCGCTTCATCTCGGCGGCGCCGCGCGCGGAGCGTTCCCGGATGAGGTCGGCCAGGGTGTCGGGCAGGATGTCGGTGACCCAGACCAGCCGGCTCTGCGCGTCGCCCTCGTCGAACACCTGGAACGTCGCGTGGTGGTGCTCCAGCGGGGGCCGGGCGCCCTCGACGACGGCATAGGCGAGGCGGCGCGCGTCGTCATCCACGTCGATGATGAGCTCGCGCACGACATGCCCGTCCGGCATCGTCAGCGTCCGGACGCTCCCGTCGATGCTGACGTCCTGCACCCGCCCCGGCAGCAGCCGGCGGTGCACCGCACCGACGTCCCGCAGCACGTCCCACACCTCCTGCGGACGCCGAGCGACCACGACCTCGTGACGGATGGAAGCGATGTCGATCACCTCAATGAATACGTGGATCAAGGCATTTGTACTGATTGAAGCCTATCAGCCGGCCCGCCGGTCCGAGACTCAGGCGCCGTGGTCCTGCGGGGGCAGGGCCGTCACGAGCGGATGGTCGGACGGTGCCGGGCCGGGGGAGCCGGCCGCGGCGAAGAACTCGGCGTTGACGGCGGTGTAGCCACCGTAGCCGTCGGGCAGGTCGTCCTCGTAGTAGATCGCCTCGACCGGGCAGACCGGCTCGCAGGCGCCGCAGTCGACGCACTCATCAGGGTTGATGTACAGCATGCGGTCGCCCTCGGCGATGCAGTCGATGGGGCACGCGTCGAGGCAGGCTTTGTCCTTCAGGTCCACACACGGTAGGGCGATCACGAAGGTCATGCCGCGGAGAATAAAATCTCAACCGCACTTCAGCTCAAGGCGCCGGTGTCTCCGGCCGGCGCGGAAAACCGATGATCGTGGATGCGGTTTCGTCGCACAGATAGATGCGGCATGATTCCTCTAAGCAACGTCGTGGCATCGGTGCCATGCACGGGGGAGGACTGCGCGTGTCTCATCGTGTCCATCTCGCGTTCGAGGAGCAGGCGCAGCGCACCCCGGACCGGGTCGCGGTGATCGCCGGGCAGGTCCGCACGCGGTACGCGGAGCTCGACGCCCGGGCGAACCGGATCGCGCGGGAGCTGCGCCGGGCCGGCGCCGGGCCCGGCGACCTCGTCGGGGTGTGCCTGCCGCGCGACGAGCACCTGCTGCCCACGCTGCTGGGCGTGCTGAAGACCGGCGCCGCCTACGTGCCGATGGATCCGGCGTACCCGGCGGAGCGCCTCGCCTACATCGCCGCCGACGCCACGATGCGCCTGGTCGCCACCACCCGCGCCACGAACCACCGGATCGCGGGCCCGGAAGCGGTCGCCGTCGACGCGATCGGCGACGACCGCGACGGCACGGCGCTCGGGCTGCCCGGCGACGGCACCGACGCGGCCTATGTCATCTACACCTCCGGCTCCACCGGCCGGCCCAAGGGCGTCGTCGTCGAGCACCGCAACACCATGAACCTGCTGCGCTGGGAGGCGGCGGCGTACACCGCCGAGGAGCTGCGCGGCATGCTCGCCACCGCCTCGATCTGCTTCGACCCCTCGATCAGCCAGCTGTTCCTGCCGATCGTCACCGGCGGCACCGTCATCCTCGCCGAAAACATCCTGGCGCTGCCCACGCTGCCGGCCCGCGACGAGGTGAGCACCGTGTACGGCGTGCCGTCCGCGCTCGCCGCGCTGCTGCGCGAGCCGCTGCCGGCCGGGGTGCGGGCCGTGTTCGCCGGCGGTGAGCCGCTCACCCGCGCCCTCGTCGACCGGATCTACGCCAACCCGGGAGTGCGGCGGGTGCTCAACCTGTACGGCCCCACCGAATGCACCACCACCTGCGCGGTCGCCGAGGTCGGCCGCGACGACACCGGCGAGCCGCCGATCGGGCGCCCGGTCGCGGGCGCGGTGACGTCGGTGCGGGACGGCGCCGGCAACCCGGTCGCCGACGGCGAACTGGGCGAGCTGTGGATCGGCGGCCCGGTCGTCGCCCGCGGCTACCTGCACGGGCCCGACGACCGGTTCGCCGGCGGCTGGTACCGCTCCGGCGACCTGGTCCGCTCCTCCGGCGGCGTGCTGCGCTTCGCCGGCCGCGCCGACGACCAGGTGAAGATCCGCGGGTACCGGGTCGAGCCCGGCGAGATCGAGGCGGTGCTGGCCCGGCACCCGGCCGTCCGCCGCGCCTGCGTGCTCGCGGTCGCCGACGCCGACGGCACCGCCCACCTGGTCGGGCACGTGGAGGCGACCGGCGTCGACGAGCGCAGCCTGCGCGCCTGGCTGCGCCGCAGGGTCCCGGACCACCTGGTGCCGACCCGGTTCGGTGTCGCCGAGCGGCTGCCGCTGGGCCCCAACGGCAAGGTCGACCGGGCGGCCCTGCCCCCGCTGCCGGCCCGCCGCGCGACGGAGGCGGCGTACGTCGCGCCCCGCACGTCCACGGAGGCGACCCTGGCCGCGATCGTCGGCGACGTGCTGGGCATCGCCGGGGTGGGCGTCGACGACCGCTTCGCCGACCTCGGCGGACACTCCCTGGCCGCGGCCCGGGTCTGCGCGCTCGCCGGCCGGGAGTTCGTCACCACGGTCCCCCTGGCCGGCTTCCTCGCCGAGCCGACCGTCGCCGCCCTCGCCGGCCTCGTGCAGCAGGGCGCGGCCCCGTCCGGGCACGGCCCGGTGCGCCACGAAGGGACCGTCGAGTATCCGCTCACCCCGACCCAGCGCGAGCTGTGGACGTTGCGGCAGATCAGCCCCGTGTCGACCGTGACGACGGTGGCGTTCCGGGCCCGGCTGACCTGGCCGGTCGAGCCGGCGGCGGCCCTGCGGCCGGCCCTGGACTCGGCGCTGGCCGCGCTGGTGGCCCGGCACGAGGTGCTGCGCAGCCGGATCGTCGAACGCGACGGCGAACCCCTGGCCGTGGTCGGCACGGGCACCGCGGTGCCGGTCACCGAGCACGACCTGCGCGACCGGCCCCCGGCGGTGCGCCAGGAGCAGGCGGACACGATCGCCGCCGCCGCGGCCCGGCACGCGTTCGACCTGTCCGCCGCGGTACCGCTGCTGCGGGTCGAACTGATCCGGCTCACCGCAGGCGTCTCGGAGCTGGTCGTCGTCACCGACCACGTCGCGTTCGACGGCTGGTCCACGGGGACGTTCCTCACCGAGCTGGCGGCCGAGCTGACCGCGCCCGGCACCGTCGACCCGCCGCCGGTACAGGTCGGCGACCTCGCCCTGGCAGCAGCCGGCGGGCCAGCCGGACGGCCGTGGCGGGACGACCTGGACGGCGCGTCCCCACCGAACGAGCTGTTCCCGGGCGCCGGCGGGTTCCGGGGCGAGCGGCTGACCCGCCCCGTGCCGCCGTCGCTGGTGACCGGGCTCGCGGAGGTCTGCGCCGCGAGCGGCACCGCGCCGTTCGCCGGCTGGCTCGCCGGGCTCGGGCTGCTGCTGGCCGGGTGCACCGCCCGCGCCGACGTCCTGGTCGGCGCCGTCGTCGCCCGGCGCGCCGGACCAGAGTTGGACCGGGTGATCGGGCCCCTCGTCGACGTGCTGCCGGTCCGGCAGCGGCTGCGACCCACCGACACGGTCCGCGACACGATCGCGGCCGCCGCGGCGACGACGGCCCGGGCCCTGGACCGGCCCCGCCCATCCACCGAGGACCTGTTCGAAGCGGTCGGCGCGGCTGCCCGCGGCGCGATGCTCACCCCGGTGGTGCTGTCCGCGCAGCCGGCCGACCTGCCGGTCTGCGTCGAGCACGGCAGCCTGCGCCTGGACCTGCTCGGCGAGCTGAGCTGCGGCGGGGCGCAGAACCCGCTCACCGTGTTCGTCAACGAGACCGCCGCCGGCACCGAGCTGCAGCTGGAGTACGACGTCGACCTGACGGACCGGGCCTGGGCGGAGGGGTTCGCCGACCGGCTGCTGTTCGTGCTCGCCGAGCTGGCCGCCGACCCGGACCGGCCATTGGCGCGGCTGCCGCTGGTCACCGCGGCCGAACGGGCGGAGCTGCTGGGCCGCGCCGCCGGGCCGGCGCTCCCGGCGGACGCGCCCGCCACGGTGGTGGACGCGGTCGCGCGGCACGTGCGGCAGCGCCCCGACGACGTCGCCGTGACCGGTGCGGACGCCGGGATGACGTACCGGCAGCTGTGGGACGCCTCGACCGTGGTCGCCTCGGTGCTGCTGGCCCACGGCACCCGCCGGGGCGAGGTCGTCGGCGTGTGCCTGCCCCGCGACCACCGGCTGCCCGCGACGCTGCTGGGCGTGTGGCGGGCCGGCGCGGCGTACCTGCCGCTGGAACCCGAGCTGCCCGCGGAGCGCCTCGCCTGGCTCGCCGCCGACGGCGGGTTGCGGACCGTCCTGTGCCGCACCGCGACCGCCGCCGCGGCGGCAGGTGTGGCCGGGACCCACCCGCTCGACCTGGACCGGGTGTCCGGGGTGGAGGTGGCACTCCCGCCGGTCGGGCCCGGGGACCTGGCGTACCTGCTGTACACGTCCGGCTCGACCGGGACACCCAAGGGGGTCGCGGTCGGGCAGGCCGGCCTCGCCGCGCTCGCCGGGGCGCTGCGGCAGGAACCCGGCATCGGGCCCGGCGACCGGATGCTCGCCGTGGCCACGCTCAGCTTCGACACGTCCTGCGCGGAGCTCTGGTCCACGCTCGGCGCGGGCGCCTGCTGCGTCGTGGTGGACCGCGACAGCGCCGTGGACGGGTACCGGCTCGCCGAGCGCATCGCCGCGCACCGTGTCACCGTGATGAACGTGCCGCCGACGATGCTGCGCACCCTCCTCGCGTCCGGCTGGACCGGCGCGCCCCACCTGCGGGTGTGGGCCGGCGGCGAGACCCTGGACGCGGCCCTGGCCCGCGACCTGTTGCCGCGGGTCGGGCAGCTGTGGAACGTCTACGGGCCGACCGAGGCGACCGTGCTGTCGGCGGCGCACCGGGTGTCCGAAGTGGACGATGCCGTGCCGATCGGGCATCCGCTGCCGGGGGAGCGGCTCTACGTCATGGATCCGCTCGGCCGGCTCGCGCCGCCCGGCGTCGCGGGCGAGCTGTGGATCGGCGGCGAAGGTCCCGCGCTCGGCTACCACGGCCGGCCGGAGCTGACCGACGCCGCGTTCGTGCCCGACCCGTTCGTGGCCGGCGGGCGCTGCTACCGCACCGGGGACCTGGTCCGCCGGCGACCGGACGGCGAACTGGTGTTCTGCGGCCGGCGCGACCACCAGCTGAAGATCCGGGGGCACCGGGTCGAGCTGGGCGAGATCGAGGCGGTGCTGCGCGAGCACCCCGAGGTCGCGCACGCGGTGGTCACGGCGCGGGGGCAGGGCGCCGAGGCGCACCTCGTCGGGTACGTCACCGGCCCGGTCACCGCGGGCCAGGCGGCCGCGTACCTGCGTGGCCGCCTGCCCGAATATCTGGTGCCGCACCGCTGGGTGGTGCTCGACGCGCTGCCGACCATGCCCAGCGGCAAGGTAGACCTGACCGCGCTGCCGGAGCCGGGCGGCGACACGTCCCACCGGCCGGTCCGGTCGGTGATGGAGCAGCTGGTCGCCGACGTGTGGGCGCAGGTCCTCGCCGCGGACCGGATCGGCGCCGACGACAGCTTCTTCGGCCTCGGCGGGCACTCGCTCGCCGCGACCAGGGTCGCCGGCCGGCTGCGCGACACGCTGGGCTGCGCGGTGCCGGTGCGGCTGCTGTTCGACCATCCGGTGCTGGCGAACTTCGCCGAGCGACTGGAGCGCCTTGTCATGGACGACATCGTGGCCGAACCGGGCCACATCCATTCGGGGAATGACTATGACCTTGTCTGACCACGACACCCACGACACCCACAACGCCCACGGCGACCGCGACACCCTGCGGGAGCTCATGGAGCGGCGGGTGGCGGCCGCGCGTGCCGCCGCCGCCCGGACCGGAGCCGGTGCGGAGATCCCGCGCCGGCCCGACCCCGGCGCGCCGCAGCCGCTGTCGCCGGCGCAGCGCCGGTTATGGTTCAATGCGCAGTTCGAGGACAACACGTCGATCTACCACGTGCCCGCCGTGCTGCGGCTGACCGGGCCGCTCGACGCGGACGCGCTCCTGGCGGCGCTGCGTGAGGTCGCCGCCCGCCACGAGGTCCTGCGCAGCGTCATCGTGCCACCCGGAGCGCAGGCCGGAACCGCCGAACCGGTGGCCGTTGCCGGGCCGGCCGACCGGATCGAACTGACCCTGGTCGACGCCGACGAGGCGACCCTCCCCGCGGCGGTCAGGGCCGAGGTGAGCCGGCCGTTCCAGCTGGACCGGGAGCCACCGATGCGGGCGGTGCTGTTCCGCCTCGCCGCCGACCACCACGTCCTCGTGCTGACCGTCCACCACATTGCCACCGACGCCTGGTCGCAGGACCTGATGCTCGACGAGCTCGGCACCCTCTACGCGGCCCCGCCGGCCGCCGACGCGCGTCCGGCCCCCCGGTTGCAGTACGCCGACGTCACCGAATGGCAGGCCGCGCGCGCCGCCCAGGGCACCGACGAGCACGTCGACTGGTGGGTGCGGCGCCTCGCCGGGCTCGCCCCGACCCTCGCGCTGCCCGTCGACCGGCCCTACCCGGCGGTCGCCGACTGGACCGGCGGCTACGTGCCGGTCCACCTGCCGCCGGCCCTCGCCGCGCGGATCCGCGAGACCGCCCGGGACGGCAGCGCGACACCGTTCATGGTGCTGCTCGCGGCCTGGCAGGCGCTGCTGGGACGGCTGTGCGGCAGCGAGGACGTCGCGGTCGGCGTGCCGGAGTCCGGGCGCCACCACCGCGCCACCGAGGACGTCGTCGGCTGCTTCATCAACACCCTGGTGATGCGGACGGACCTGGCCGGCGACCCGACCGCGCGGCAACTCCTCGAACGGGTCCGCGACACCACCCTCGAAGCGTTCGGGCACGCCGACGCGCCGTTCGAACGGGTCGTCGAGGCGGTCGCGCCGGAACGCTCCACCGCCACCACGCCCATCTTCCAGTCGATGCTGTTCGTCCTCGAAACGCCCCAACGCGACCCGGTGCTGCCGGCGGTGCGCGCCGAACGGCTCGACTCCCCGCTGGACTCCAACAAGTTCGACGTGAGCCTGTCGCTGACCGGCCGTGCCGGCGGGTACGACGGGTTCATCAGCTACCGCCGGGACCTGTTCGACGCCGCGACCGTGCAACGGTGGGCGCGCTGGCTGCTCGTCCTGCTCGACGGCATGCTGCGCGAACCGGACCGCCCGCTGTCCCGGCTCGACCTGCTCGACCAGGCCGAACGGGGTGCGCTGCTGGCCCTGGGCACCGGCCCGGACCTGCCCGCGCACGCCCCCGCCACCGTGCTCGACGCGGTCCTCGCCCAGGCCGCCGCGCGGCCCGACGCGGTCGCGGTCGACGGCCGCGACGGCACGCTCAGCTACCACGAACTGGCCCGCGCCGCGGCGCGGGTCGCGACCGCGCTGCGCGCGCACGGCGCCGGCCCGGACACGCCGGTCGGGATCTGCCTGCCCCGCGACCGGCACCTGCCCGCCGCGCTCGTCGGGGTGTGGCGGGCCGGGTCGGCGTACGTGCCGCTGGAGCCCGACCACCCGGCGGAGCGGCTGCGTTACCAGCTCGGCGACTCCGGCGCGGGTGTCGTGCTCGCTGCGGCGGAAACCCTGGACCTGGCGCGGACGCTCGTCGACGGCACCGGCGCCGTCCTCGTCGACCTGGCGGAGGCGCTGGCCACCGAGCCGGACGAGCTGCCGCCGGTCGGGCCCGACGACCTCGCGTACGTGCTGTACACGTCCGGCTCGACGGGCCGCCCCAAGGGCGTGGAGCTCACCCACGGCAGCCTCGCCGCGTTCGTCGCCGCGCACTGCGAGCTGATGCCGGTGACGCCCGACGACGTGATGCTCGGCCTGACCGCCCTCTCCTTCGACGTGGCCGGCCTCGAACTGTGGGTCGGCCTCGGCCGGGGCCTGCGGCTGGTCCTGCTGGAACGCGGCGTGGCCGTCGACGGGCACCTGGTCGCGCAGCGGATCACGGAGTCCAAGGTGACCGTGATGACCGCGACGCCGACCACGTTCCGGCTGCTCGTCGCCGCGGACTGGCAGGCGCCGACGGTGCGGGCGGTCGCCATCGGCGAGACCGTCGACCCGGCCCTCGCCCGGGAGCTGACGGCCCGCCTCGGCGAGTTCTGGAACGGCTACGGCCCGACCGAGACCGCGGTGACGTCCACGATGCACCACGTCACCGCCCCCGTCGGCGGCACCGTGCCGATCGGCTCCCCGATGGCCGGGGAGTGGGTGTACGTGATGGACGCCGCGGGCCGCCTCGCGCTGCCCGGGACGGTCGGTGAGCTGTGGATCGGCGGCGCCGGTGTGGCCCGCGGCTACCACGGGCGGCCCGACCTGACCGAGGCGGCGTTCGTCGCCGACCCGGTGCGGCCCGGGATGCGCTGTTACCGCACCGGCGACCTGGTGCGCTGGCGCAGCGACGGGCTGCTGGAGTTCCTGGGGCGCCGCGACCACCAGGTGAAGGTGCGCGGGCACCGCATCGAGCTCGGCGAGATCGAGTCGCGGCTGCGGGCCGTGCCGGGCGTGGCCGAGGCGGTGGTTGCCGTCGCCGGCGCCGGCGGCGACGCGCACCTCGTCGGATACGTGGTGCCGCGGGCGGGGTCGGTGCTGGACCCGCCGGAGCTGGAGACGCTGCTGCGGGCCGCGCTGCCCGACGCGATGGTGCCGCGCCGCTGGATGACGCTGCCGTCCCTGCCGGTCAACGGCTCCGGCAAGGTGGACCGTGCCGCGCTGCCCGAGCCGCGCGACGCGGTGCGGGAGCGGGTCGCGCCGCGGGGTGAGGCGGAGCAGCTCGTCGCCGAGGTCTGGGGTGCCGTGCTGCACCGCGACGAGCTGTCGGTGCACGACAACTTCTTCGCCCTCGGCGGGCACTCGCTGTCCGCGACGCTGGTCGTCGGCCGGCTGCGGGACGCGCTGGACCTGCCGGTGCCGGTGCGGCTGCTGTTCGAGCGGCCGGACCTCGCGGGCTTCGCCGCCGCGCTCGAATCGTTGCTGCTGGCCGAGGTGACGCAGGCGTGACGGTCACCGACAGCCAGCGTTCACTGATCCAACAGCGGCTGGCCGGGGCGCGCCGCGCCGTCGCCCGCACCGCCACCACCATCCCCGTCTCGGACCCGGACCGGCCCGCGCCGCTGTCCCCGGCGCAGGCACGGCTGTGGTTCATGCACCAGCTGGAGCCCGACAGCGTCGCGTACCACGTGACGGCCACCGTGCGGCTGGCCGGCGCGCTCGACGTGACCGCGCTGACCGCCGCGATCCGCGACCTCGCCACCCGCCATCACGTGCTGCGCAGCCGGTTCGTCGACGACGACGGCACCCCTGCCGCGATCGTCGGCGCGGCGGAGGCGGTGCCCGTCGAGGTCGCCGGATCCCTCGACGCCTTCCGGCAGCGGGCGTTCCGGCTCGACGAGGAGCCGCCGCTGCGCGCGCTGATCAGCCGCACCGGCCCGGACGAGCACGTGCTGCTGCTCGTCGTGCACCACATCGCCTTCGACGCCTGGTCCGTCGACCTGGCCCTGGGTGAGCTCGCCGAGCTGTACACCGCCCGGGTGCTGCGGCGGCCGCCACCGGCCGCGCCGGCGGTGCAGTACGCCGACTACGCCCGCTGGCAGGCCGGCCGCGAGACGTCCACAGTGGACCTCGACTGGTGGGTCGAACGGCTGCGGGGGCTGCCGCCGGTGCTGGACCTGCCGACCGACCGGCCCCGCCCCGCGATCGCCGGCGCCGAGGCCGGGCAGGTGCCGGTGGCCGTGCCCGCCGCCCTCGCAGCGCAGGTCGCCGACCTGGCCGCGGCCTGCGGCGCCACCCCGTTCATGGTGCTGCTCACCGCATGGCAGGCGCTGCTCGCCCGGGTGTGCGGCACCGACGACGTCGCGGTCGGCGTCCCCGCCGCGGGCCGGCACCATCCCGACGTCGAGAAGATGATCGGCTGTTTCGTCGGTACGCTGGTGCTGCGCACCGACTGTGCGGGCGACCCGACGGGCCGGCAACTGCTGACCCGGGCGCGCGAGACGGCAATCGACGCGCTGGCCCACGCCGAGACCCCGTTCGAGCGGATCGTGGAGCGGCTGCAGCCCGAGCGCAACCTCGCCACCACCCCGATCTTCCAGGTCCTGCTCAACGTCCTGGAGCAGCCGGCCGCGCCGATGCGCCTGGCCCACCTGGACGCGCACGTCACCGAGCTGCCGGTCCGCACCACCAAGTACGACCTCAACCTCACGCTGTCGCGGGCCGGCGACGGCTACCGGGGCTCGCTGGTGTACCGCGCCGACCTGTTCGACGACGGCACGGCGCGGCGGCTGGCGGGCTGGTTCCTGGCACTGCTCACGGGCCTGCTCGCCGAGCCCGACCGCCCGGTCGGCGACCTGCCCCTCGAACCCGGCGTGCGACCCGGCCCGGCCGGACCACGGACGCGGTTCGACCTGGAACTGCCGCTGCACGAGCTGATCTCGCGGCACGCGACCCTCACACCGGACGCGACCGCCGTCGTCGCCGCGGACGGCCGGCTGACCTACGCCGACCTCGACCGGCGCGCCGCGGTGGTGGCGGCGCGACTGCGGGCGGCCGGGGTGCGGCCCGAGGAGCCCGTCGCCGTGCTGACCGAACGCGGGATCAGCCTGCCCGTCGCGATGCTCGGCGCGCTGAAGGCCGGCGCCGCGTACCTCCCGATCGACCCCGGCTACCCGGACGGGCGGGTGGCGGAGATCCTCGAGGCCGCCGGGGCGCGGGTCGTGCTGACCGAGGCGGCATTCGCGGGCCGGGTCGCCGGCTCGCTCGTCGTCGCGGACATCACGGGCGAACCGGCGCCGGCCGTCGATGTTCCGGCGGACCACCTCGCGTACGTGATCTTCACGTCCGGCTCGACCGGGCGTCCCAAAGGCGTCGCCGTCGAGCACCGGCAGATCACGCACTACCTGCACGCGGTCGCCGACCGCATCGGCCGGCACCCCTCGTTCGCCCTGGTGTCCACGCACGCGGCGGACCTCGGCATGACCAACCTGTTCGGGGCGCTGAGCACCGGTGGCGTGGTGCACCTGGTGGACCGGGAGACCGCCACCGACCCGGAGGCGTTCGCCGCGTACCTGGCCGCGCACCCGGTCGCCGCGATGAAACTGGTGCCCAGCCACCTGGAGCTCCTCGCCGCGCACGGCGACCTCGCCGCGCTGCTGCCCGGGCGGCTGCTCGTCCTGGCCGGCGAGCCCTGCCCGTGGGAGCTGATCGAACGGATCGAGGCGGTCCGCCCCGACCTGGACGTGCAGGTCCACTACGGCCCGACCGAGACCACGGTCTCCGTGCTCGGCTGCGACGTGCGCGAGGTCCCCGTCGACCGTCGGCGCGGCACGGTCCCGATCGGGCGGCCGTTGCCGAACGTCGACTGCCTCGTGACCGACCGGGCGGGCCGGCCGGTGCCCGCGGGGGTGCCGGGTGAGCTGCGCATCGGCGGCCCGAGCGTGGCCCGCGGCTACCTGCACGGACCCGACGACCGGTTCGTGGACGGCTGGTACCGCTCCGGCGACCGGGTCCGGGTCGACGCGCACGGTCTCGTGCAGATCCTGGGCCGGGTCGACGACCAGGTGAAGATCCGCGGCTACCGGGTCGAGCTCAACGAGGTCGCCACGGCCGTGCGCGCGGTCGACGGCGTCGGCGAGGCCGTGGTGCTGCCGGTCGGCGAGGCGCACACGCGCCGGCTCGCCGCCTGGGTCACGCCCGCGACCGCCGACCCGGGCCTGGTCCGGGCCGCGCTGCGGGACCGGCTGCCGGACTACATGATCCCGTCGGCGTTCGTCGTCCTCGACCGGCTGCCGCTGACCGCCAACGGCAAGGTCGACCGGGCCGCGCTGCCCGTACCCGAGCCGCCCGGCGCGGCCACCCGGGTCGCGCCGGAGACCCTCACCGAGGTGCGGGTCGCCACGGCCTGGTCCCAGGTGCTCGACGGGGTCGACGTCGGGGTCGACGACGACTTCTTCGCCCTCGGCGGCGACTCGTTCAAGGCCGTCCGCGCGGTCCGCGCCATCGACCCGCAGCTGCGGGTCATCGACCTGTTCACCCACCCCACCGTCCGCGACCTGGCCGCGCACCTCGACGGCGGCAGCGGCCCGGCCGGGCTGCTGCACCGGCTGGCGGGCCCCACGACCGCCACGCTCACCGTCGTCTGCGTCCCGTACGGCGGTGGCTCGGCCGCCGCGTACGGGCCCCTCGCGAAGGAACTGGCGCAGCGCATGCCGGGCGCGGCCGTCCTCGCCGTCGAGCTGCCCGGGCACGACCCGGCTCGGCCCGACGAGCCGGCGCTGCCGATGACGGAGCTCATCGACCGGGTCCTGGCCGACCTGCCACCCGGCCCGGTGCTGGTGTACGGCCACTGCGTCGGCTCGGCCGCCGCCACCGAACTGGCGCTGCGCCTGGAGGCCGACGGTCGCGACGTCGCCGGCCTCGTCGTCGGCGGCAGCTTCCCCAACGCCCGGCTGCCCGGCCGGGTCACCGCCTGGCTCCACCGGCGCATCCCCGCCACCTGGTGGACCTCCGACCGGGCGTACCGCGACTTCCTGCGCACCCTCGGCGGGCTCGACGACGACGCGGAACTCGACGCCGACGTGATCCTGCGCGGGCTGCGCCACGACGTGGACGAGGCCCAGACCTGGTTCACCCGCGAACTGACCCGCCCGGACCGGCGCCGGCTGCGGGCGCCGGTGCTGTGCCTGATCGGCGCCCGGGACCGGTCCACGGAACTGTACGAGGAGCGCTACGCGGAATGGGGCGCGTTCGCCGACCGGGTGGCCCTCGCCGTCCTGCCGCGGGCCGGGCACTACTTCCTCAAGCACCAGGCCGCGGCGGCCGCCGGCTGCATCGCCGACGCGGTCCGGGACTGGCGCGCGGGCCGGCCACCGGCGCCGGTCAGCACCGCGGTGACCGGCGCCCGGGCCCGCCGCGACCTGCGCGAGTTCTACCTCATGGCGACCGGCCAGACCGCGTCGCTGGTCGGCGCCGCGCTCAGCTCGTTCGCGTTGGGCGTGTGGGCGTTCCAGCAGCACGGCCGGGTCGCCGACTACGCCCTCGTCACCATGCTGGCGCTGCTGCCGGCGATCGTGATCCTGCCGCTGGGCGGCGCGGTCGCGGACCGGTTCGACCGGCGGCGCATCATGCTGGCCTGCAACGGCGCGGGCGCCGCCATCATGTCCGTGGTGGTCACCCTCCTCGCGCTGGGCCGGTTGGAGATCTGGAGCGTCGGGCTCCTCGCCGGGCTGCTGTCCACCGTGACCGCGTTCCACCGGCCCGCGTACCTGGCCGCGGTGGCGCAGCTGGTGCCCAAGCCGTACCTCGGACAGGCCAACGCCCTGGCGAACCTCGGCCCCGGCATCGGCATGCTGATCGCGCCGCTCGCCGGCGGTGCGCTGATCACGGCGCTCGGCATGCCGTGGGTCGTCGCGGTCGACGTGGTGTCGCTGCTCCTGGGCATCGGCACCCTCCTGGTGGTGCGCCTGCCCGACCGGCTGTTCCGCCGCCAGGAGGAGACCTTCGTGCGGGCCATCGTCGGCGGCTGGCGGTTCCTCGTCCGGCGCCGCCCGCTGATGATCATGATCGGGTTCTTCGTGGTGGAGAACTACCTGGCGATGCTCGCCCTGGCCGTCACCGTGCCCACCGTGTACGCCTTCGGCGGCACGACCGCCGTCAGCGTCGTCACCACCTGCAGCGGCGTCGGCGCGGGCCTCGGCGCCCTCGCCATGGTGCTCTGGGGCGGCGCCGAACGCCGCGCCACCGGCATGGTCGGCTTCGTCATCGGCGTCGGGCTCGGCGCGGTGCTGGTGGGGGTGCGGCCGTCGACCGTGACCGCCGCCGTGGGCAGCCTCATCTGGTACGCCTCACTGACCGTCCTCAACGCGCACTGGCTCGCCATCATCCAGGTCAAGGTGGGCCTGGAGCTCCAGGGCCGGGTCCTGGCCACCAACCAGATGCTGGCGGTCGCGATGACCCCGATCGCGTTCCTGACCGCGCCGCCGCTCACCGACGCGGTCCTGCCGCTGCTCAGGCCCGGCGGCGCGCTCGCGGACACGGTCGGCCGGGTGGTGGGTGTCGGCGCCGACCGGGGCACCGGCCTGATCCTGGTCGCGTGCGGGCTGCTGCTGGTGGCCTGGGGCGCGCTGGGCCTGGCCTACCGTCCCCTGCACCGGATGGAGGACGACCTGCCCGACGCGTCGGCGGGAGCGGAGATCCCGGACACCCTCGACGAGATCCAGGCCGTCGCCGACCGGTCCGCCGCGTGACGGGCCGGCGTCACCGCTCGCCCGCGGCACCGGGGCTCGGCGGTGCCGCCGGCGTCAGCGCCACCGTCGCGTCGACCAGGAGCCGCCGGGCCGAGCGGATCGCGGACAGCGTCTCCTGGAGGAAGGACTCGGCGGTCGAGAACCGGTCGCTCCACTCGGGGGGAAAGGCCACGACGTCGATGTCCAGCCCGTGGGGCAGGTACAGGCGGCGCAGGCTGTCGAAGACCTGGAACGGCACGAACGGCTGGCTCGTCACCAGCAGCACCTGCTCACCGGCCCGGGGTCCGGCCAGCCGCGACCACAACGCGAGCGTGTCACCGGTGTCGGGCCGGTAGGGCGGCCGGCTGGTGTGCGCCGACAGGGCGACGGCGACCGGCCGGCCGCTGCCGTCCAGCAGCTCCACCGTGCGCTCGTGGGTGTACTGCGGTGGCGTCGCCTGGCCGCCGGTGATGTGCAGCGACAGCCAGGACGGGCAGAGCTGGTCGGTGGCGGCGCAGCCGCACAGCAGGCGGACCGGCTCGGGGCGCAGCCCGAACTCGGTCCGGGCGGCGCCGATCATCAGGTCGAACTCGTCCACCGCGTCGGGTGCGTAGTCCTGCACGGCGCCGGCTTCGTTCGTCTCGACCATGAGGAACCGCGGGCTGCCCAGCAGGCTGATCTGACCGAGGTCGATGCCGCCGGCCCGCAGCTGCGCCGCATGGCGGGTCCGCAGCTGCGGCGACTGGTATCCGCCGCCCAGGATCAGGGTCCGGTCATAGCGGCGGCGGCGCGGCGGCTGGGGCGTGCCCAGCCCCAGGCCGTCGGCCAGCACCAGGATCCGCTCCCGGAGCCCGTCGACGAAATCGGCCATTGCGACCTGCGAGCGTTCTCTGTACTGCGCTCCGTTGGCGCGGAAGTTGAACGGGCCGGCCGCCATCCGCTCGATGGCCAGGGTCCGGCGCAGGGTGTCCGTCTGCTCCGGGGAGAGCCCGGCGAGCGCCACGACGCCTTCGTCGAAGATCGGACGGACCGCCTCGGGCAACGCGTCGTCGAGGTGGAGCCAGGTCGCCGCGTCGTCCGCGGCGCCGTCCCATGGGGCGCCGGGAGCGGGCAACCGCTGGTCGAAGGCCGCCAGCAGCTCGGCCATGGGCTCGCTGAAGATCCACTGAGCGATAAGGGGAAACACGGCGTGTGCGCGTTCGGGCAGCGAGGCGGCCGGTGCCACGAACTCATCGTCGGTCACGAATCGCACCCTACCCGAGCGGCGCGGTCAGCCGTCCTGTCCGCGCGCGCCGCCGGCGTGCCCCAGCATGGCCGCGTCGAGGTCGACCTTGTTGAGCCAGCACCACAGCTCGGCCGCCGCGACCCGGTCGCCGTACGCGGTCTTCTCCGCGGCGAGCTCGTAGCCGGTCGCGTAGGCGCGGGGTGCGGCGCCGGGCCGGGAGCTCACCACCTGCTCGATGTTCGTGGGTCCCCACCGGATCAGCCACGTGGTATCCGCCCCCACCACCCGCGTGAGCTGTTCGGCGGCCCACCACGCGAAGCCGTCGTCCTGCCGCTCCGCGCCGGGCCGGCCGAGCAGCGCCGCGGCCGTCTGGGCGCTGGCGATCGCGACCGAGCAGCGGGCCAGCAGCGGCGCGAGCTCGGCCAGCGGCACGAAGCCGGCCAGGTCGTGCGGCACCAGGTCGAAGCACACCGGCACGCCGAGCCCGGCGCAGACGTCGACCAGGTGGTGCACGGCCGGGCGGGACGCCGCCCCCCGCAGGAAGTGCCCCTCGGTGAAGACGAGGTCCGAGGCCGCGAGCACCGCCGCGACGGTGTCGATGTCCTCGACCGACAGCAGGTGGTTCGGCGACGGGTCGCTGGAGACCATCACCCTGGCGCCGTCACCCATGCGCAGGATCACGGTGGTCGCGTTGGCGTGGCCCGGCTTGCCGAACAGGTGCTGGCCGACGCCGAGACGCTGCAGGTGGTCCCGGATGCCCGCCGTCGCGAAGTCGTCGCCGACGCCGGCGATGACGTTGACCTGCGCGAAGTGCTGGACGGCGAAGGACGCGAGATTCGCCGCGGTGCCGGCGACGGTCAACGTCATCGGCGCGAACAGGTCCGTGTCGGCCGCGGTGTCGGCCAGCGCCCCGGCGGGCAGCATCGAGCGGATGTCGAGGCGCACGTCGCCGACGATGGTGAGCGTGCCGCTGCGCTCATGACCGGGACCGGCCATGTCAGAGGACGGCTTTGACGCGGGCGCGCCGGTCGCGTTCCGCGTCGTACCGGTCGAGTGTGGGCCACCGTTTCCGCCATTCGCGGTAGCCGCCGACCGTGCCGTACGCCGCCCGGCACGCCTCCACGGAGCGGATGAAACTCGGCATCGTGGCGCTGCCGATGACGTTGGCGTCGCCGCGCTGGCGGCCGTCGACGGACTCGGTGAGCCAGCTCGACATCGCCTCGACGGCCGTGTCGTCCAGCGGGTCGATGGCCAGGCACGGCTCGGCCACGGTCGCCGACGGCAACGAATGTCCCGGGACCAGCACGGCCGCGGTGAGCCGCAGCTGCACCAGGGACCGCACGTAGATGTAACTGAGCGGCACCTCCCGCCCGTCCGGGCCGATGACGGGGCGTTCGACCGCCCGGTACGCCTCCTCGAAACGGCGCACCAGATCGTCGCGGAGCTCCGGCCAGGACCGCTGACCGTGCTGCGGGCTGCGCCCGAGTCCCTCCATCTCCGCGGTGAGTGCCAGCACCAGCAGCGCAGCCCGGGCGGTCATGATGCCGGGATTGCGGAACGCGGTCGGCAGCGCGAGCCGGTGCTCGTCGACGGCGTCCGCGAACCCGTGCCGGTCGCTGATCCGGGCCGCGGCGGCGAGGGCCTCCCCGCCGTAGCGCATGCCGTCGGACAGCTCCCGGAACATGCGCTGGCTCCACCGGACGTCGTCGGTCGGCCGGAACTCGCCGGACTCGACGCCCTCGCCCCAGCGGGAGATGACGCGCTCGGCCGTCCGGCAGGCGGTGCCTGTCTCGGCCAGGGCGAGCTGGAGCAGGATCTCGTCCAGGGCCAGCTGCGCCTCCGGGGTGGTCACGACCTCCCGGAGAATCCCGTGGTTGAGCCGGACCTCCTCGTGCACTTCCCAGGCCCGGTCGTAGCCGTCCTCGGTGTCCCGCTTCGACTCGGCGAGCGCCTGCGCGCGCAACGCGCCGAGCGCCCGCGGCGCGTGCTCCGGCCACGGCATGACCCGGGCCGCCTCCGCGAGCCGGGTGGCCAGCTCGAACGCAGCTTGGCTCTCCTCGCCGAACGCGTCGGCCAGGATCTCGAATCCCGGCTCGATCCGCTGCACGACCTGCCAGGACGCCTCGTAGAGCAGCCAGCCCAGCAGCGACAGCCGCTCCGCCAGCTCGGGCGACATGCCGACACCCGAGCCGTGCAGTGCGTGCAACTCCTGGACCTCTGCCTCGATCTCGCCGACCAGCGCCGCGTCCGTCGCGCGCCCACGGTTGCGCAACGCCTGCGCCCGCTCGCGAAGGTCATCGATGGTCATCATGGCAATCCCTCATCGCGGAGAGGAACGTCGTCACGATCGTTCCGCCAGGCTTCGTGCCGTTAAGGATGATTCCGACCGCCGTGGTCATAGCTAACGTACGGGTGTATGACGCCTCGCGAATCGGCAGTCGGCAATGGCTCCGGACGTCCCGACATCACGCACGACGCGGTGGTTGTGGTTCCCGGCATCATGGGAAGTGAACTCTACGACACGCGGGCGCGGCGGGTGATCTGGGGGCTGGGCGACATGTCCTGGTACGTCCGGGCCTGGACGACCGGGGCCGGCCTGGCCGACCTGCAGCTCACCGAGGCCGAACAGGGCGGCACCTACGACCGGGTCCGGCCGGTCCAGTTCCTCGAGTTCCCGGCCTTCTTCCGGACGTTCGGCGGTCTCGGGCCGTACACCAAGCTGATGGCCATGGTGTCCGGCGCGGTGGCACACCAGGCCGCCGTCCTCGACTTCCCGTACGACTGGCGGCTGCCGGTGCGGCACAACGGCGGGCTCCTGGCCGCGGCGGCCCGCCGGCACCTGGACCGGTGGCGGCGGCACCCGGCACACGAGCGGGCCCGCCGGCACCACCCGGACGGCCGCCCGGCGCAGCTGGTGTTCATCGCCCACTCCATGGGCGGCCTCCTGGTCCGCCAGGCACACCAGGAGTTCACGCCGCTGGACGACATCCGCGCCACCATCACCCTCGGCACCCCGTTCTACGGCGCGGTCAAGGCGACCGCGCTGCTGAACACCGGCCGCGGCGCCCCGTTCCCGCTGCCGGCCCGGCGGCCGCTCACCGCCGTGCTGCGCCCCGACGCCGACGCCGGCCTCGCCGCGCTGGCACACAGCCTGCCGGGCGTGCACGACCTGCTGCCGACCTACCGGTGCCTCATCGACGGCGACACCGCCCGCAGCCTCGGCCCGGCCGAGGTGGAGGCGCTCGGCGGCGACCGGCGGCTCGCGGCCGACTCGCTGGCCTGGCACGCGTCCGTCGCCGACGTCGGGCTGCGCGGGCACCGCGCCGTGATCGGCATCGAGCAGCCCACCGCGCAGAGCCTCCGGCTGGCCGGCGGGGTCGTGACCGTGGACGAACGCATGTACGCCGGCCAGTCCGCCGGCGTCTCCAGACCCGGCGACGGCACCGTCTACCGCGACGGCGCGGCGCTCAAGGCGGCCGCCGTCAGCGAGTTCGCCCAGCAGCACGCGGCGCTGGCCAAGACGGACTCGGTGCTGCGGAAAGTACGGGCCACCCTGACCGAGCACGACCCCGACCACTTCGGCCCGCCGATGGGCGCCGGCGAGCTCAGCCTCGCCGTCACCGACGTGGTGACGCCGCTGGAGACCGTGACGGCCCGGGTCGGCGGGATCGACAAGCCGGACGACGCGGTCTGCCGGGTCGAGGACGCGGCCACCGGCGTCACGCGCCGGGTCGGCCTGGTCCGGCGCGACGGCGCGATCGAGGCCGACATCACGCTGCCCGCGCCGGGCCTCTACCGGGTGGAGGTGGACGGCAATGGCAGCGCACCTACCGTGGACCAGTTCGTGCTGGCGATCGACCCGACCCTCGGTGCCGCCTCGTGACCGCAGAACCGCCGGTGCTGTTTCCGGTGCCCATCGGCATCTACCGTGACGCGCGGTTCGCCAAACTGAAGGTCCAGGCCGAGGTGGAACGCCTGGCCGGCATCCTGGCGCCGTTCCTGGTCGAGACGGAGCCGTGGGCCGTCGACATCGACGAACGGGGAGCCGACGCGGTCGAGGACCGGTTGGGCGCCTGGGCGACCGCGGGCGGCAGCCAGCACACGATTCTCTACTGGGCCGGACACGGCTGGTCGGACGGCAAACACCACGCGCTGGCGCATGCCCGCAGCCCCTTCGAGGTCGGCTGGCGAGGCGTGTCACCGGACGACATCGCGGCGGCGGTGACCGCCTGGGCCAGCCACCCGAACCGGTCCGACGCGTGGCTGATCGTGGTCATCGACACGTGCAAGTCGAAGAAGTTCGCCCGGCACGTCGCGGCGCGGCTGAACACGATGGACGACCAGTGCCCCGACCGGGTCCTGGTGGTCGGGGTCTCGGGGCACGACACCACGAACCTCGGCGAGTTCACCGACGCGCTGGAGATCTTCTTCCGGACGGTCGTCGGCAGCCAGAACGTGATCGAACTGACCAGCCTCGGCGAGGAGCTGACGCGGGTCCTCACCGGCAGCGTCGCACTTCCCATCGGGCTGACGCCGCTGGACGTTCTCCGGCGGGACCAGCGATTCTTGCGGGTGACCCTCGATGTGCAGGCCGAACTCGAGCGGGTCCGCAGCGGTCTCACCGATGACGAGCGCCGGCACTTCCTGCCCAAGGCGCAGAGCGCCGAGACCGGCGAGCTGATGTGGTTCTTCCACGGGCGGTCGGGCGAGACCGCACGGATCGTCGACTGGCTGGCCGAGCAGGACCAGGGTCTGCTGGTGGTGACGGGCGCACCCGGCTGCGGGAAGTCCGCGCTGCTGGGTCAGCTGCTCACGTACTCGCAGCCGGAGCTGCGCGACCTGCTGACCCGCAACGGGTTGCTCAAGCCGATCTCGTCCGGCCGTAACCCACCCGACCATGTGTTCACGGCGGCGATCCTGCTGACCGGCGCGACCGTGTCGGATCTGGTCGACCGGCTCGCCAGGACCTTCGAGCTGACCGCGCCGCCCGGACGTGCGGGCCTGACCAGTGACGACGACCCTTCCGTCGGCTGGCTGCTCGGGGAGCTGGCCGCGCGCTTCCGGGCCGCCGCCGCGCCGGTGACGTTGCTCTTCGACGGGTTGGACGAGGCGGCGGAGCCGATCCCGATCGCCCGGCGGTTGCTGGTGCCGCTCAGCGCGCTCCCGCACACCCGGGTCGTGGTCGGCACCCGCCGGTCGACCCGCGAGGGCCCCGACCTGCCGCCGACCCGGAACCGGGACATCCTCGACGCCCTGCTGCCCGACGGGGCCGAGCCCCTCGACATCGCCTACGACGGCGCGGCGGTCGGCGACTACGTCCAGGACCGGCTGACCGCGGCCGGCACGGTCACCGACGAGCTGATCACCGACGTCGTCGCGACGATCACGGCGGACTCGCGGGAGTTCCTCTACGCACGGCTGGCGGTGCACGAGATCCTCGCGACGCCCGGCCCGCTGACCGCGCGCCGCGAGGCGGAGCTGCTCGACCTGCTGGGACGCAGCTACGAGGAGCTGTTCAGCGCGGCCGTCCAGCGGCTCGTCGAGGCGTCGCCGGTCAACCGCCCGCTCCTGCTCGCCCTGTCGGTGGCCAAAGGCCGCGGCCTGCCCGTGAGCGGCGGGACCTGGACCACGATCGCCAACGCGTTGGCCGACCGCCCGGACGAGCAGGCGACGGTGCAGGACGCCGACGCCCTGCTGCAGCTGGCCGCGCCGCACATCATCATCGACGCGGAGTCCGGGCAGACCGTCTACCGGCTCGCGCACCGCACGTTCGCCGAACTGCTGTCGCCGCTGGTGACGCAGCACGGGCGGCTTGCCCTCGTGCAGGCGTTCCTCCCCGATGACCAGCTCCCGACCGCTGAGTCGAACCCTTACCTGGTGCGGCACCTCGCCGACTACGCGGCGGACAGTCAGGCAGCCTGGGAACTGCTGGCCGATCATCCCAGGGTGCTCGACCGGCTCGACCCGGACAGTATCGCCGCCCACGCGCTCAGCCCCAGGCTGGGTGAGCAGCCGGCGGCGATCGCCGGCACGGCCGTGATGCGCGACCACATGGCCGGGGCCAGGCCGACGGACCGGTGCGGGCTCCGGCAGATCGGCACGGTCCAGGTCGGCCACGCCGTGGACCTGCCCACCCCCGACGCGGCCTGGTGGTTGCGCTGGTCGGCGCTCAACCGCCGGATCCTGCAGGGCACCATCGGCCGGCACACCGGCGCGATCCGGGGCATCGCCGTGGTGACCTACGCCGACGGGCACCCGGCGATCGCGTCGGTCGACCGGACGGTGCGGCTCTGGGACCCCAGCTCGACCCAGCCGATCGACGGGCCGTGGACCCGCCGGGCCGGCCCGGCGATCTGGGCGATCGCCGCGGTGAGCCGGCCCGCCGCGACGGCGTCGCTGCTGGTGTGCGGCGCCGTGGACGGGTCCCTGTTCACCCTGGACCTCGGCACGGGCCAGCAACAGGAATGGCTGGCCGCCGGCGACGCCGTCCTCGCCCTGGCCGTCGGCGGCGACGGCAACGGCCGTCATTGGGCGGTGTCGAGGGACAAGGACCGGCGGGTGCGCGTGTGGGACGTGCAGTCAGGTGCCGAGATCGGCGCCGCGCGGCGGGACGCGCGCACGTCCCGGGGACTGGCGACGTTCGCGGCGCCGGACGGCTCCATCCGGGTCGTCACCGGCGACGAGCGGGGCGGCATCGCGATCTGGGACCCGGCCGACCCCGCGCACGACCGGCAGTGGACGGGCCATGACGCGCCGGTCGTCGCCGTCACCACCCTGCCCGCCGAGGACGGCACCCTGCACATCGTCTCCGGCGACAGTGACGGCGTCATCCGCCGCTGGGATCCGGCCGACGGCACGCAGGTCGGCGTCGACTGGGAGGACCCGTCCAGCGGCGCGGTCCAAGCCTTGACGACCGTCGCCGCGGGCGGCCGCACGATGGTGGTGGCGGCCGGCGGCGACAACGCCCTGCGGCTCTGGGACCCGGCCGACGGCCGGCCCGTCGGGCGACCGTGGACCGGGCACACCGAACGCATCACGGCACTGGTCGGCGCGCCCCGGGCGGGACGAGGCGGGCTGGTCGTCTCGGCCGGCGGCGACGGCACCGTCCGGCTGTGGGATCCGGCCCTGGACCCCACGGCGGCGACGGACCGGATCCACGACCCGCACATCGGTGAGGTGCTCGCGGTGGCGGTGCGCACCCGCCCCGGTGCGACCCCGACCGTGGTGACCGGCGGCAACGACGGCGAGATCCGGCAGTGGGAGCCGGACACGGCCGGGCAACTGGCCCAGTGGACCGCCCACCCGGACGCGGTGCTGTCACTGGTCGCGCTGGCCGACGGCCGGCTCATGTCGGTCGGCCGCGACTACACGCTGCGGATCTGGGACGGCAGCACCGAGGACCGGGTCGTCCAGACCGCCGGCACCGGCCAGGTCCGGGTCGCGGTCGAGGTCACCGCGGCCGACGGGCGCTCCCTGATCGTCACCGGTGGCAGCGACTCGACGGTCCGCCTCTGGGACCCGGTCGCCGGCGCTCAGGTCGGCGCAGCCTGGACCGGCCACCTCGGCGCGGTGTGGGCGCTCACCGCCGTGCCCCTGCCCGACGGCACGGACGCCGTCGCGTCCGGATCAGCCGACGGCACGCTGCGACTGTGGCAATGGGACCCCGACGGCGCGGCCACCTCGGACGGCCCCTGGCGGGGTCACACCGGCTGGGTGCGGGCCGTCGTCGCCGTCGCGTACCCGGCCGGGTCGACCGTGCTGGTCTCCGGCGGCGCCGACGGTCACCTGCGGCTGTGGGACACCTCGGGCACGCAGACCGCCGAGCCTTGGCGCGTCGGCAGCGGCGTGCTGGCCATGGCCGTCGACCACGCCGCGGACGGAACGCCGAGCATCGTCCTGGCCTGCGAGGACACCAGCGTGCGCCGGTGGGATCCGATCGGCCGGCGGGAAACCGGCCTCGCCCGCATCGGCTATCCGATCAAAGCCATGACCGTCCTGGACGGCAGCGCCATCCTCGCCACCGACGACGGCGTGCTGGCCATCGACTTCCGGCCGACTTCGATCAGGCCCGACTAGGACGACAGCCCGGGTCAACTGTTCGTGACGGCTGGTGGGGCGCTGACACGGAGGACGTGTCCGTCTGGGTCGTGCAGGCGCATTTCGTACATTCCCCATGGACGCAACGTGGGAGGCTCGGCAATCACCGCCCCGTGGTCTGCCCATTCCTGAAACAGCTGGTCTACCTGCGCTGATGTGTGGACGTCGAGATGCAGCCGGGTGGTGTGGACGCCCGTGGCCTGCGTCAGGATGATCTGGGCCTGGTCCCGGCCGACGAGCGCGGTCCCGGGTTCGCCTGGTTCGGCAGGCTCGTCGGCCTGCAGGAACCGGGACTGGCGGTCGGACCAGTGCCAACCGACGTGAAAGCCCAGGCGGGAGCGGTAGAACTCCAGGCTGGCCCGCAGATCGTTGACCAGGAGGTTCGGTCGGCAGTCGAAGATGGCTTCCGGTTCGCTCATCGGCGGCTACTCCCGTCGAGCTTGGCGGGTGCTGGCGACAGCGTAGCCGCCGAAGGCTGGTTGGCGGAGTTCGACCGGCGGGCCACCCGATCGGCTCGATCTGGTCGTCGCGGGTGCAGACCCTGGGGCGAGTCGGCGGATGGCGTTCGAATTCGTCCGTTCAGGCGGCACCTGGCGCGCATTGTCTGCCATTGTGGCGCCGGTTCCTGAACAGCGCCGACTACAGGGTCGGTGCGGTAACCGTCGTTACGGACCGTTTTTCGGCCGGGGCCTGCTCTGCCGGGGGAATGCTGTTGTTGTGCCATTGGTCGGGATGTTGCAGTGCATGGACACCTGTGCATTTCAAGATTCGAACCAAGGGGATGGACACAGCGGTGAAAGCTCAGTCGAACTGGGTCCTTAGCGCGGTCATGGCGACGGCCGCGGTGATGGTGGTGGGTTGCGGCAGTGACGGCAACAGCGCCGCCGAATCGGGAAAGAAAGGCGAGGTGACGGCGGCGCAGTGCGCCGACGCCGCGGAGATCAAGCCGGGCGAGAAGGCCGAGACGACGGCGCTGGTGGTGGACAACACCGCGTCGGCGGCGCGGGGACAGCTGCCACCGGCGGTCCAGGGCGCGCTGAAAGAGGCGCAGGTCGCCGGCAACAAGCTGGTGATGGTGGCCGTGCACGGCGCGGGTGAGGCGGTGACGGTCGGGCGGGTCGTCGCACTCGACCCGCGGCCGGGCGTCGATTCCCAGGTCGCCGACAATGCGCGAAAACTGATGCTGGAGTGCGTCGGTCTCTGGGTGCACGAGGACCGGATGCTGCCGACGGCCGCGGGCAGCGACATTCTCGGCGCATTGGGTGCGGCGTCCCGGGAGAATCCCAAGAAACTGCTGGTGATCTCCGACGGGCTCGCCAACACCGGCGATCTCGACCTGAACCGGTCCGGTTTTGACAGCGACCCGAAAATGCTGGCCGACACGATCAAGAACGCGAAGTCGTTGCCGCCGACCCTGCAGGGCCAGACCGTGGTGTGGTCCGGGCTCGGGGAGACCGGCACCGTGCTGCCGCAGGCGTTGCGGACGTCCCTGGAAGGCGTGTGGACAGCGGTTCTCGGCGCCGCCGGGGCGAGTGTCACCTTCGACGCGCGGGTCGGTGGCAGCGCGACCCCGGCGCCGTCCGGCATGCCGGCGGACGAGGTGAAGCTGCCGAAGGCGACCGAGACGACCAACGGCTGCGGCACGGAGATCACGGTGCCCACGGCGCTGCTGTTCAGCCCGAACAGCGCCGCGCTGCAGCAGGACACCGGGACGGTCCTCAGCGACGTGGCGAACACGCTCAAGGGCCATGCCGACTGGGTCGCGGTCGTCGCCGGTCACACGGCGAACTACGGCACGCAGGAGGGTCAGCTGAAGCTGTCCCGGCAGCGGGCCGAAGCCGTGGCCGGCCGGCTGGTGCAGCTGGGCGTCGACCGGTCGCGGCTGACCACTGAGGGCTACGGGTCGTCGCGTCCGGCCGTACCGGAGATCGTCGGCAACGTGCACGACGAGGCGGCCGCGGCGAAGAACCGCCGGGTCGTGATCGTCATCGGGCCGAAGGGATGCGCCCGCTGATGTCCCGCTTCTTCGACGCCCTCGGTGCGTTCTTCGGCGGGGTCGTCGGCCGGCGCCGGGTGGAGCTCAAGCGAGAGGTCCGCAAAGGCGCGGAGGTCGCCGGCCCGGGCGTCACCAACGCCGAGCTGTCGGTGCTCATCCAGGTCGACCAGACGCTCGCTGCCACCGACCGTCGCCGGGCCGCCCGGCTGGTGAAGGGGCAACGTGCGGTGGTCGACGCCGCCCGCGACGCCACCGTCGCCTGGCACGACCTGCAGCAGAGCGAGGACGAGGCGCAGTGGAGCGGGCACTGGCACGCGCCCGTGCCGGGGGAGCCGCCGGCAGAGGAGCCGGCACCGGCCAGGGGCAGGATCCGGCGGTTCCTCACCGGCCGGTCCAAGCGGTTCGCCGAGGATTTCGATCCGCACCGGCCGCTGATCGGCGAGCACACCCTGACGGTCGTGGAGACGGTCTTCCTCGTCGTCGAGGTCGTCTTCTGGTACGGGACGTTCGCCGCCGACATCGACCGCCGGGTGCCGTGGTACGGCATCCCCCGCATCTCCGCGTTCCTGCTGGCGCTGTTCCTGCCGTCGGCCGGGGTCCTGGCCGCGCGGGTGCTCGGCCGGCTCGGCCACCGGTGGGTCATGGACTACGAGGGAATCGGGCGGCGTGAGCGGCTCGGCACGATGGTCGCCGCCGTGATCGCGATCGCGGCGACGACCGCCACGCTCCTGCTGGTGCACAACCGGTTCGCGTCGGCGAACGACACGTTCGGCGCGCTCACCGTGATCCCGGCCTGGCCGATGGCGTGGATGTTCGTGGTCATCCTGGTCGGTGACATCGCGGCCCGCGTCTTCCTGCCCTCGGAGATCCGCACCCAGACCAGCCGGCGCATGCGGGCGTTCCGGAAGCTGCGGCAGCGCTACATCCGTTCGGCGGCCACCCACGCCAAGGTCTGGATCGAGCTGCGGCACGAGATCCAGGCGCAGCTCAACCTGTGCGAGCGGATCGTCGCGATCGGCGCGACGATGATCAGCGACAACCGTGCGGAGGCCGAGACCCCGACCCGCGACCCGCTCAACCAGGCCAGGGGCGCCCACCGCGACGGCGTCGACGCGTCGCTGCTGCGGGTGCCGGACTCGGAGCAGCTGGACCTGTTCGGCGGTCAGCTGGCGCTGGGGCCGCTGCGGGCGGTGGAGGACGCCATCGACACGCTGGCGCACTTCCAGCCGCAGGACCGGCAAGGCGTGTCGGGTCAGATCGACAGCCTGCGCGGCCGGCTCATGCGCGTGCAGGAGCGGGCCGGCAAGCCGCCGGCGCCGACCCTGCCGACGGTGCCGCTGCCGCTGCAGCGACCGGATGCGACCGCGGACCCGATCGTGGATGCGACCGAGCCGGTGGCGGTCGTCAACAACCACCGACAGCCGTAGGGGGTCAGGACATGCTCCGGCTGCAACGGGGTCCGGCGCTGCTGCGTCAGGGCCGGCTCGCCCCCTATGACACCGCGCGCCGGGTGGCGTTGGCGCTGCTGCCGTTGCTGTTGCTGGCGGGACTGTTCACCTGGTTCGGCACCAGGCCCGACCCGAAGCCCCGGCCGGAGGCGCTGGCGCCCGCGTCCCCGTCCGCCTCGCCGTCGATCGCGCCGTCGGTCGCGCCGAGCCCGTCGGCCGCGCCGACCACGTCGCCGCCCCCACCGCCCCCGCCGTCGCCGGCCGCGCCGCCGTCGCGGATCGAAGGATGGAAACTGCCACCCGGTCGCACCTCGAGCTGCATCCGCCTGATCGTCGCCCTGGACGTGTCAGGGTCGATGGGGTCCTACGCCACCTACCGGGACGCCGCGCTGCGGCAGTTGCTGACCTGGGTGCCGAAGAACCTGAAGGACACCGACCAGGTCGCGGTCGTCGACTTCGCCGGCAGCGTCGGGGTGCGGCAGCAGCCGGTGCGGGCGACGAAGACGCTTTCGCCCGGCGCGGCGGCGTCGGTCAGCGACGGCTCGTTGCTCCAGCCGCTCCTGGAGGCCGCGGCGGCCTTCCCGAAGACGAAGTGCCGCACCGCGCTGGTGCTGCTGTCGGACGGTCAGCTCAACGACCTGCCCGCGTCGGCCGACGACTCGAAGGCGTTGCTCGCCGCCAACCGGGTCGCCCACGTGCGGCTGCTGGTGCCCGACCCGTCGATCGTCGTGCCAGCGGACTGGTCGGTGGCGCTGCCGAACGCCGCGCCACGGTACTTCGACGGCACCGACGCCGACGCCACGGCGCTGGCCATCGGCCAGACCATCGCGGATCTCGTGCAGCAGCAGCTCCAGGTCCGCTGACCCCCGGTCCCGCCGGAAGGAGACCCCGAACCATGTCCGAGCACCCGCCACCGACGGTCGCGACCGCCGCGGAAGAGATCCTGCGCAGCATCGACGAGCGACTGCTGCCCCAACTGCCGGTCGTCCTGGTCAGCTTCTACCACGGCGCACCCACCCGGCGGGCGATCACGCGGGCCGTCACGACGTCCAGGACCGCGCACGTGCCGGCGGCGCTCGGCGCGGACTCCGGCCCCCTGATCGTGCAGGTCGTCGTCGTCGCGCTCAACGCGGTCGCCGCGGGCGTCGCGGTGAACCTGCTCACCGAGCAGGCCTCCCGGGTCGGTCGCTGGGCATATCGGCGCAGGCTGGCGCGACGGCCGGCGCCGCGCGGCGCGACGACCCCACTGCCGCAGCTGTCCGCCCGTGACGCCGCCGCGGTCGGCGAGGCGGTGCGCCGGATGGTGGGGCATCGGGCCGACGCGGAGACCGCCCAGCTCGTGGCGACCGCGCTGACCGCGGCGCTGACCTCGCACCTGCCGGAGCTGCTCAACCAGGCCGAGCCGCCGGCCGGGCCGGAGTGATCGACACCGGCCCGCGCCCGCCGGGGTCCGCCGCGGTCGCCGGCGCCGGGCCGGATCCCTTCGCGTCGCCGGCGGCCACGACGGGCCGGTTCCTGCTGCTGATGATAGCGACGCTGACCGGCGCCGGTTACGTGTACACGTGGATGCTCGAGCACCTCGACGTCGTCGGCACCGCACACACGCGCTGCGCGGTCGAGGCGGCGCGGATCCATGACCGGGTCGGCGCCGACCGGCTGCTGGACTGGTACACCGAATGCGCGGCGTGGGCGGATCTGCGCACGGCCGTCTCGGCCGGGTGTCTCGTCGGCGTGCTCGTGCTGGTCACGATCGTGCTCTACCTGCTCACCCCGGTGCTCATCCGGCGCGAGGTGACCCCGATCGAGCTGCACGACCCCGCCCTCGCCGAGGTGGTGGCCGCCGCGGTCGGGCGGGAGCTGGGTCCCGGCCGCCGGGTGTCCGTGCACGTCGACGCGGCGCGCCACGTCACCCGCGCGTTCGGCCGGATCGGCAGGTACTCCCTGAGCATCGCGCTCAGGGACCTCCAGGGGCCGCACCGCGACGCGATCATCGCGCACGAGCTGGCCCACATCCGCAACCGTGACATCGACCTGACCTACCTCACGATCGCCGTGTGGCGGGCGTTCGTCGCTGTCGTCGTCCTGCCGTTCATTGTCCTGGCCGGGTGGAACCCGGTGCTGCTGGTGACGTTCGGCCTTCGGCTCCTGGCGTTGCTGGCGGTGCTGTTCGTCCTGCGCGTGTCCGTGCTGCGCACCAGGGAGTTCTACGCCGACCTGCGGGTGCGGCCGCGTCCCTCGATGATCGCGGCGCTGCGGGCGTTCGAGGGCGGGAAGCGGGCACGGTACCACCCGTCCGTCGCCGACCGGGTGGCGATGCTGGGCGATAGCCGGCGGCTGTTCGCGATCGACGTCCTGGTGGTCGGCGCGGCCGGGGCCCTGACCGGGCTGGCGTACCCACCCGCGCACCACCTGGCGGTGCTCGCCTGGCCCGGCGGCGGACCAGGGCCCGACCTGGTGTGCGGGGCGCTCTTCGGGGGGCTCACGGCGGCGGTGCTCGGCGCGACGGCCTGGCGGGCTGTGTCGGTCGGGCCGCCGCCACGCACCTGGCCGGCCACGATCGCGTACGCGGCCGGCGTGTTCGGCGGCTACCTGCTCACCCCGCAGGTGCCGGGCGCCATCGGCCCCGTCATGCTCGTCACGCAGCGGCCGGGCGCGGCGCTGGCCGCCGGCGTGCTGCTGGCCGCGCTGATGCAGGGCGTGCTGCGGTGGCTGCTGCACACGCCGCCCGGCCGGGGCGCCGGGGCCTACCTGTGGGCGCTGACCCGCACGGCGGCCGTCACCGGGATCTGGGTCGGGGCCTGGTTCCGGCTGCTCGACCTCCTCGCCGCCGACCTCGCCGCCGGTCAGGGCCTGGTGCTCGCGCTTGCGTTGCTGGTGGCCTCGCCGGCGCCGCTGCTCGCGCTGTGGTGGATGGGGGCGTCCGCCGGCCGGAACGCGCCGTCGCCGGTCCCGGCCGCCGTCGCCGGTGGCCTGATGCTCGCCGGGTACTGGCTGGTGGTGCTCCCGGACTACGCGCTGCTGCACGACGCGGTGGTCCGGACCTGGTCGGACCCGCGGCCGGTCATGCTGTGGCCGGTCGCCTACCTGCTGTTCTTCCCGGCGGTGGTGGTGTCGGCCGTCGTGGCGTTCGGCCTCGGCGTGCGTACCGGAGGCCGCGGTGTCATGTGGGCGGTGCTGGCCCGCATCTGCTGGCTGATGCTGCCCGTGGCGGCGGGCCTGCTGCTGTGCGCGGTCCTGCACGTGACCTCGGCGGCGCCCACCGGTCGCGGCTTCCTCGCCACGGTCGCCGGGTTGGGGCACCTGCCGGGCGAGGACGCATCCGACCGCGCGCCCCAGGCCTCGTTGGCGTTGATGATGCTCGGCCTGTACGCCGTCCTCCTGCTCGCATGCCTGCCGGCGGCGGCGCTCGGCTGCTGGCTGCGACGGCTCGCGTCGCACCGGCCGAAACGACCCGCACCCGCGCCCGCTCCGGTGCCGGCGCCGGGGCGGCCGGTGCGGGCGGGGTGGCGCCGGGTCGCCCCGGTGGCGGTTCGCGCCGGCGCCGGTGCGGTCGTCGCCGCCGTGGCGGTGCTCGCGGTCAGCGAGTGGCTGGTGCCGGTGACCGTGGCGGACCTCCGGCTCGCCTACGACGTCACGGAGGTCGACCGTGAGCTGCGCCGCCCCGTGCCGCCGATGCGCCGCGGCGAGGCGTGCGCGCGGATGCTCGAGCTGAGCCGCAGCGTGCCGATCGCCGGCGCCACGGACAGCACCGCGGCCGGTCACCTCGCCGCCATCGCCCGGACCGCGCAAGCCGCCGACGACCCGACCATGCAGGTCCTGGGCAAGGCCACCGGCGCCGCCCTGAGCCTGCGCGAGCTGAACCGGGCCGCGGCCGGCATCGGCAACCTGCTGCGCTACTGCGCGTCGGCGCCGTGACGGCTCACCCGCCGAGCTTGCGGAGCTTCTCGAACGCCTTGCGGGCCAGGGCTTCGGCATCGTCGGCCTTGACCTCGTCGAGCTGCGCGAGGACGACGAGCATGAGCAGGCCGCGGTACGCGACCGCGAAGAGGTGCGCGTGGATCGTCACGGGAAACCCGTCGACGGTCGCGGTGACCCGCACCGCGGCGGTCGCGTCGCCGAGCGCGCCGACGCTGAGCTGACCGATCGCCATGCGCATGGTCGCCGCGCTGCCGGGCACCTGGCCGGTGAAGTTCGCGCACCGGCTGGCGGCCTGTGCCATCGCGGCGACCGACTCGCGGGCCTGGGCGCCGTCGGTGACCGTCACGGACTCGGTCAGGAACGGGCCGATCGGCCCGCCCTGGAAGAAGACCTGAGCGGCGGCGGACGCGCCGGATGGCGCGGTGGTCGGGCCGCCGGCCGCTCCGCACTGCTCCACGCCGCCGCCGAGCTGCCCCGCCGGGCTGGCCCCGCCGTCGATCGTGGTGTATCCGCCCGGTAGGTCGGCGGTGGCCAGCAGGGCGGCGGTGAGGTCGCCCTGGGCCGGGTGCAGATCCGGCAGCTGCGCCGCGGCGGACGATGTGGTGGCCGCCGTGGCCGGAGTCGCCGGCATCCCCGTGGTGGTGCCGCATCCCGCCGTGACCGCGACCGCTGTGACCGGGCCGAGCAGCAGGGACCAGCCGCGTAAATGGCGCATGCCAACGAGCATCGCGGCTGCCGGTGCGGGCGACAATTCCCCGGATGCGGTCGTTCGACCGGTCGGCCGGCGGCCCAGTTCGGGTCACGTTCCCCGGGCACCGGAGTGCGCCCGGGGGACGATCGGCGGCGGACTCAGGGGGCGGCGCAGGCCGGTCGGTACGGCCGGTCGCCGAGGTTCGCCGCCCACTCGGCCCGGCTCAGCACCCGGCCCGCCGCGCAGATCCGCTCCTCGGCCGCCCGCACGTCGAGCGTCCAGCCGATCAGCCGGCCGTCGTCGCCGCCCGAGACGAGCCCGTCCGTGGTGAACCCCAGGCCGCGGATCCGGCCGGCGTGGCCGCTCAGCCGGGCCACCGGCCGGCGGGTGGCCACGTCCCAGACGATGATGGTCCGGTCGTCGCCGGCGGAGGCCAGCAGCCGCCCGTCCCGGCTGAACGCGACCACCTGCACGGACGCGGTGTGCCCGGCCAGTTCGGCGAGCTGCTGCCCGGTGGCCGTGTCCCACAGCTTGATCGTGCGGCTGTCACCGGCGGTCGCGTAGCGGGTGCCGTCGGGGGAGACGGCGATGGACTGGACCGCCCGCTGGCCGGTGTTGACCCGGCCGAGCTGCTGCCCGGTGCTCGCGTCCCAGGTGTTGACGAAGCCGCCGACGCTGGCACCGAGCAGCCGCCGCCCGTCCGGCGTGAAGGCCAGCGACGTGACGATGCGGGACGGGTACCGCCCCGTCACGTCCGCCGGCCGGTCCAGGTGCCGCACATCCCACACGACCGGGGCGAACGTCGCGGTGGCGAGCAGCCCGCCGTCCGGGGCGAACGCGATGTCGGTCGACGGGCCGGACGGCCGGGCGGCGAACGGCGGTGCGGCGTGGACGCCCCGCGCGACGTCCCAGACGGTGACGACGCTGGTCCGGGTCACGGCGGCGAGCTGCCGGCCGGTGGTGTCGTAGGCGACCGCGGCGACCTCGTCGGGGTGCCCGGTGAGCGCGCCGAGCGACCGGCCGTCGGCGTGCCAGAGCCGCACCACGCCGTCGCTGCCGGCGGCCGCGACCGCGGTGCCGTCCGGGCTGACGGCGAGGTCGCGGACCGGCGCGGTGGCGCCGCCGAACGCGGCGGCGGTCAGGTCGCGCACGACGATGGTGCCGTTGAACCCGGCGGAGGCGAGCATGGTGCCGTCGGCGCTGAGGGCGACCGAGACCGTCTCGGTGCGGCCCCGGTCCTGGAACGTGCGCAGCGGCAGGCGGGTGCCGAGGTCCCACACGGTGATCGCGCCGTTCTCGTCGGCGACGGCGAGCCGCCCGGCCGACGGCGCGGAGATCGTCCACGCGGTGCGGCCGTCGACCGGCAGAGGCGGCAGCAGCCGCGGCGTCCCGCTGCCGACGTCCCACAACCGCACGCCGTCGGTCTCGGCGGAGCCGGCCAGGACGGTGCCGGTCGTGGCGAAGGCGAGCACGGCGACCGGCCCGCCCGGCAGGTCGACCGGCGTGGGCGCGCCGTTGAGGTCCCACAACCGCCCGGTGCCGTCCGTGGCCGCGAGCCACCGCCCGTCGGCGCTGAAGCTGAGCGACGCGACCGGCGCGGAGTGTCCACCGAGGACGGTGCGCCGCCCGGTGCGCAGGTCGTGCAGCGCGATCCCACCCGGTGCGCCGACCGCCACCCGGCTGCCGTCCGGGCTGAACGCGAGCGCCGAGGTCATCGCCTCCTCGGTGAACCGGGCCACCTCTTGACGCGTCGAGGTGTCCCAGACGGCGACGGATCCGACGGTGCCGTCGAAGCCCGCCGTCACCATGCGCGAACCGTCGGCGGTGAAGGCGATGCCGCCGGCGCGACCCCGATGGGCGGGCAGCGTGCCCAGGTGCACCCGGCGGGCCGGGTCCCAGAGCCCGATCGTGCCGTCGTTGGCGGACGCGGCCAGCAGCGCACCGCTGGGGCTGAACGCGACCGCGGCGATGGGCAGGCCACCGACGTTGAGCTCGGTGCGGCGCGGTGCGGCGGCGGCGCTCAGCACGCTGCCCCGGCTCTCCACACTCGGGTGCAGCCGCGCGGCCTCGACGGCGAGCAGCCCGGCCAGCTCGGGGTCGGTGTCCAGCAGTGACCGGGCCCGCAGCGACAACTCGCCGGACAGCGCGGCCAGCTCCTGCCGGCGGGCGTCCTGCCGTTGCCGCACGGCGATGCCACCGCCGAGCAGCGCCAGCACCAGCAGCGCGGCCACGCCGGCGACGAGCCGGCGCAGCAGCCGGGCGCGGCGCCGGGCGGTGCGCTGCTCGGCCTCCGCCCAGACGTTGCTGGCGCGCAGGAACGCCTGCTCCAGCCGGTTCAGCTCGCCGGGCCGGTCCTCGGCGAGCCCGCGGGCGGCGACCAGCTGCGCGCCGCGGTACAGGGCGCCGGCGTCGTTCGACAGCGCCGCCCAGGTCTGCGCCGCCCCGGTCAGTCGCCGGTGCACGGCCAGGTCGGCGCGGTCGTCGGTGAGCCAGCGGTGCAGCCGCGGCCAGGCCCGGATGAGCGCCTCGTGGGCGACCTCGACCGTGCCGTCGCCGAGCACGATCAGCCGGGCCTCGGCCAGCTCCGTGAGGACCCGCCCGGTGACCGTCTCGTCGGCGATCCCGTCCAGCTCGGCCCGGCTGATCGTCCGCCGGGTGTCCTCGGTGCCGTCGCCGAGCGCGGTCAGCCGCACGAAGATCCGCCGGGCGGCCTGCCGCTCGTCGTCGTCGAAGCCGGCGTGGACCCGTTCGGCGGTCTGCGCGATCGCGCCGCGCACCCCGCCGCTCGCCTGGTACTCCCGCAACGTCAGCGCCGGCCCGGTGCGCCGCTGCCAGGTCGCCAGCAGCGCGTGCGAGACCAGCGGCAGCGTGCCCGGCTCGTCGGCGACGTCGGCGAGCAGCGTCGCGAGCAGGTCCGTGTCGACGCTCAGCCCGGCCCGCGCCGCCGGCCGGGTCACGATCTCGCGCAGGTCCGCGCCGCCGACCGGGCCGACCAGCACGGTGGCGTCGTCGCCGAGCGCGGCCAGCAGCTCGGCGTGCTGGGCCAGGTGGCCGAGGAAGTCGGCGCGCACCCCGAGCACGACCGTGGTGCGCCGGTCCGGGCCGTGGCTCACGTCCAGCAGCGCGTCGACGAACCGGCGGCGGGCGGCCCGGTCGGTGCAGCTGGTGTAGAGCTCTTCGAACTGGTCGACGACGAGCAGCGCGCGGGCGCCGGGCGGGCCGGCGGCGAGGGCACTGCGGATCGCGACGTCGGCGGCGGCCGGGTCCCGCTCGAGCTCCTCGCGCAGCCGGTCGCGGTCGGTGCCGGACAACTTCGCGACCTCGCCGGACAACGCCTCCAGCGGCTGCGCGGTCGGGGTGAGCAGCATCGTGCGCCACCCCGGGTCGTTGGCGAGGGTGCCGATCAGCCCGGCTCCGAGCAGCGACGACTTGCCGCCGCCGGACGCGCCGAGAACGGCGACCAGCGGCACCCGCCGTACCTTGGCCAGCAGCCGCTCGACGAGCGCGTCCCGGCCGAAGAACCAGCCGGCCTCCTCGGCCCGATACGCGGTGAGCCCGCGGTACGGCACCGGTTCGAGGGTCTGCGCGGGCGGCCCGGACTGCCCTGCCAGGGCCTCCTCGGCGGCTGTCCAGCGGGCGAGCCACTCGTCGGGGTCCCCGCCGCACGCCGCGGCGTAGGCGAGGGTCACCTCCCGCGACGGCAGCCGGTCGCCTTTCGCCGCCTCGGCGAGGGTGCTCGCGGAGAAGTGCGCCCGCCGCGCGAGCAGCCGGTAGCCGGGACTGCCGGCCTGTTCGCGCAGCTGCCGGAGCTGCCACGCGAGCCGCTGCACGGGGCCCGCCTGCGGGTCGATGGGCTTCTCCGGCCGGCCCACGGTCACCTCGCTGCTGATGGTCGTCCTACGGGGTTGTCCGGCGTTGTTTGTCCGGCGCCGCACAACCTACCGGTCAACCCGCGCACCGCCCAGCGTGGTCCCCGAACGACCCGCACCACGCTGCACGTCCCAGGTTCTACGGAAGGGGAGGAATGACGCATCGATCCATTCGGGCCAGGACGGTCCTGGCCGCGCTCACGGGCGCCGCGGTGATCGCGGCGGTGACCGGCGCACCGACCGGCGCGGGGGCCGCGCCGGTGTCCACGCTCGACGCGGCGGTCGCCCGGATCGTCGCGGCGGCACCGAGCGACGCCCAGCTCGCGTCGGCGTCGGACGCGGAGCTCGCGCGTCTCGCCGTGCGGTGCCTGCCGATCGACGGCATGACGTACTGCCTGCACAAGGGCTGGATGCCCGAGGGCTTCGACCAGGCGGCGCTGACGTCGCAGGTGTCCGCGGCGGCGGCCGACGCGGGCGGCACCGGTGACCTGCCGTTCGCGGCGGGGCTGCGCCGGTGGGCCGGCAAGCCCAGGGCCACCCGGGAGGCCGTGGAGAAGGCGGAGCTGGCCGAGGCGCGGGCCGCGGTCGGCAAGGTGGTCTACTTCGACGCCGTCGCCAAGGGCCGGCCGCTGCCGGCGGACTTCGCCACCCGCTACCCGGCGTTCGCGTCCTGGGTGACGCCGTCCGCCACGACCACGGCCGCCACCACGTCGCTGGCCGCGCAGACGTTCTACGACACGATCCGCTCCGACCGGGCGAAGAAGCAGGAGACCGGCTACTACTGCGGCCCGACCTCGTTGCAGGCGTTCGCCTGGAACGACCCGGTGTCGCCGAACAACAAGAACCAGGCCTACTGGGCGGACGTGCTCAACGTCGGGCCGGGCGGCTCGACCTACGTCTACGACCTGAAGGACGCCATCAACACCTACACCAACTGGGACCGCACCGACTACGCCGGGAAGTACATCGTCATCTCGATCACCAGCTGGACCGACGCCGACTGGGCGCGCATCATGCGCAACCACATCGTCGACCGCCGGTCCCCGGTGCAGCTGCATCCGAAGCTGAGCCCGGCCGTCTCGTCGTACTACCCCGGCACTACCTCGGGGCACTTCGACGTCGGTGAGGGCTACTACATCAACGGCGGCAACATCAGCATCTTCGAACCGGCGGGCGGCGCGGCGCAGAACTACGTCTACCCCTCGCTGTTCGCGACCGAGACCATCACCAACGTCCGCAAGGCCAACCTGGCCAACACCGGCCAGCGCAACATCGCGTACTGAGGGCAGGGGAGGAAACCGATGGCGGTCCGGCGGCCCGGCCTGGCGGTGCTGGCATTCGCGGTACTGGCGGCCGGCTGCACGCCGGAGCAACCGGCCGAACGGGGGGAGCCGCCGGCGGTGCACACGCCGTCGGCGGCTCCGGCCGGCCGGTGGCCGATCGCCGGGGTGTGGCCGAGCCAGGACTTCAGCGGCGTCTTCGCGGTCAGCGCGAAGTACGTGGTGCGGCCCGACCCGCGCGACACCCGCTCGGTCGTCGTCGAACGGCGCGGCACCGGCGCCGGGACCGACGGCGGTGGCGTCGTGCTGCGCCACCAGGTGCCGGACCGGCGGTTCCAGACGGACTTCGCGGCACTGTACGGCGACGTCGTCGTGCTGGTCGACGAGGACGTCGAGTCACCGGAAGGGGCGAAGGGCGGGGCCCGCGGCGTCATTCACGACCTGGCCACGGGGCGGGCCGTGAATGTCGCCGAGGTGCCCGGCGCGCCGCCACTGTCGCGCTACGGCCCGCAGGCGACCGTCAGCGCGGACGGCAGGTACATCTACAGCGCCGGCGTCGGCGGCGGGTTCAGCAACTGCGTCGGCGAGGTCGACCTCGGCACCATGCGCGGCCGCACGGTGGAGTGCGCGCCGGAGGGACAGTTCATCCTGTACGTCCGCAGCGGCGAGCACGGCGCCACCTGGACCCTGTTCAAGGGCGCCGGGTTCGGCGGGTGCCGGGTCGGGCGCGGCATCCGGGCCGGGGTGCCGTACACGATCGCGCCGGACGCCTGCGACACGTTCGACACGGCCTCCGTCGGCGGCTGGCACGTGCGCACGGTCCAGCAGCCGGGCGCGGCGGTGCAGCCCGCCTCGCCGATCACCGCCACCGACGGCACCCACGTCGTGGACCTCGGGGTGGCGCGCGGGCAGAGCCTCATCGGCTGCGGCGGCTACGTGTACTGGAAACGCGAGATCGACGGCGAGGAACTGGTCCGTTGGCGGCCGGGCGCCGCGCCGGAGGTGGTGCTGCGCGTGCCGCAGCCGCCGTCCGACAGCCCCGAGGCGGTCCTGCTGACCCCGAAGGCGTGCAGCGACGGGACCGTGCTGACGGCGGCGGTCACTCGGACCACCGGCGGCCCGTTCACCGCCACCGTCTACACGATCCCGTGAACGAGCGTCGGCTTGCGGACACGACGCTGGACGCCGAACCGGTGGCGGAGCACCTTGCTCTCAGCCGTGGGATGTACGCAACGCGTCCGTGCGGTGACCCGTCGACGGGAGGTCTCCGGTGAGCCAGGTGCGTCCGTTACCGAATGAGACGTGGGCGAGGTCGTACCGCTACGTACGCATCGCCATGGTCGCCCTCCTGATCGGCCTGGGCGTGTCGGTGATCTACCAGACCGGCCAGCAGGGCTGGCACCTGCTGTCGTCGGTGAGCGCGTACTACTACACGCCGGCGCAGAGCCTATTCGTCGGCTCGCTGATCGGCCTCGGCGCGTGCATGATCGCGCTGCGCGGGACGACCGACCTCGAGGACGTGCTGCTCAACCTCGGCGGCATGTTCGCGGCCGTGGTCGCGATCGTCCCCACCTCCCGGGACAACGACTTCCGCACCGCGGTGCGGCTGTGCGGCGTCGCCACTGACAAGCTGCCCGACGGCGTGGACTGCCTGTCGGTGCGGGCGCTGGAGGCCGCCGCCCGGGCGAACGTGGAGAACAACATGTTCGCGCTGCTGGTGCTGGGCGGCCTGGGCATCCTCGCCACCGTCGTCATCGTGGTGCGGGAGCGCCCCTCGGGCCGGCACGGCAGGTCGACCTGGCTGGGCATCCTGGTGGCGATCCTGGTCTACGCCGCGGCCCTGGGCGTGTTCGTCGGGGCCGAGGACCGGTTCATCGACACCGCGCACTACGTCGCCGCCTTCGGCCTGTTCGGCTGCATCCTGGCGGTGGTGTTCATCAACGCCCGCCGGCACCAGCAGGAACGCCCGCCGGTCGACGGGCAGGCGCCCACCACGCTGCCCAGGAACCGGTACAGCGTCATCGCCCTGGTGATGATCGGCGCCACCGTCCTGCTGCTGGTGCTGTGGTTGACCGGCGTCTTCACGCTCTTCTGGCTGGAGATCATCGTGGCCGGCCTGTTCGCCGTGTTCTGGACGGTGCAGACGTTCGAACAGATCCCCGCCGAGACCGCGGCGCCACCGCCGGCGGACTGACGCAAGGTCAGGCGGGCGCCGGGCCTCGGGTCGTGCGACACCCTCCATAGCGGGATACTTCGATGATGGAGCGGACTGTCGTGGTCACCGGCGCGAGTTCCGGTGTGGGTTTGGCGGCGGCCGTGCAGTTCGCCGCCCAGGGCGATCAGGTGGTGGTCGTCGGCCGCACCGTGGAGCGGCTGGACGCCGCGGTCGCGCAGGTGCGGGCCGCGGGCGGCGGCCGTGAGCCGGGGCGGTTCCGGGCCGACTTCGAGCGGCTCGCCGAGGTGCGTGACCTCGCCGCGTACCTGTCGGAGACGTACCCGGCGATCGACGTGCTGGCGAACAACGCCGGTGGCATGGTCGGCGGCTACCGGCGGACGGTGGACGGCTACGAGGCGACCATCCAGGGCAACCACCTCGCCCCGTTTCTGCTCACCAACCTCCTGCTGGAGCGGCTCACCGGGGGCCGGGTGATCTCCACCGCGTCCCGGGTGCACACGCGCGGCCGTCCGGACCCGGACGACTTCGCCGGCGACCCGGAGAAGTTCAGCTGGGGGCGGGCCTACGGGGCGGCGAAGTCCGCGAACATCCTGTTCGCCGCGCAGGCCGCGCGCCGCTGGCCGGACGTCACCAGCGTCTCGTTCCACCCCGGGGTCGTGCGCTCCAACTTCGGCGAGGGCGCGATCCGGCTCGTCTACCGGTTCGCGCCGTTCCTGACCACCCCGCAGCAGGCCGGTGCGCTGCTGGTCTGGCTGGCCACCGTCCCGGCCGCCGAGCTGACCAACGGCGGCTACTACGTCGGGCACAAGCTCACCACGCCGGCACCGCACGCCAGCGACCCGGCCGCGGCGGCGCGCCTCTGGGACGCGAGCGCCGCCGCCGTCGGCGTGTAGCGGGCCGGCAGGCAACCGGCCTGATCCGCGCGTTGTGCAAGCAGCTGATTCCACGGTTGCACCGCAGCGTCCACTTCCAGTGCATGCCCTGAGCTTGATCTTTAACCTGTGCGGCGCGGCCGAGGGTTGGTCGATTTCTTCTTTCCAAGGTTTGGTTTGCCGGGTTCGTTGCTGGTGACGGTGTGGACGTCGTGGCGTTGAGTGGGGTGGCGGTTCGGTTGGCCTGGTGGTCGTCCGGGTCCTGCCCGGGTGGGTTTCGGTGCGTTCGCGGGGCAGGTGCTGGTCGCGCGGAGGTGCCGAAAGTCGCGTCGGACGCGGGCCGGGGTGAGCCGGTCCGGTGGCGCAGGCCGTTCCCAT
>NZ_JBFAPO010000079.1:0-41525 GCF_040676755.1 Dactylosporangium sp. NPDC049525
CGCCGACCCGGGCGCGCGCGGCCGCGGCCAGGGCGTCCGGGCTGCCGGCGGCGAGGGTGACGTCGGTCGGCACCGACGTGGCCACGCCGCCGAGGTACCGCACGAGGGGGACGCCCGCCCGGCGCGCGGCGAGGTCGTGCAGGGCGACGTCGACGGCGGCCTTCGCGCCCTCGTTGCGCTGGACGGCGCGCTGCACCAGCCCGGCGTTGCCGGTCACGTCGTCGGCGTCGCGGCCGGTGAGCAGCGGGCCGAGGAGCTGCTGGACGCAGGCCTCGGCGCCGGCCACCGAACCGCCGGTCACCTGCCACACCTGCGGTGCCTCGCCGAAGCCGGCCCGGCCGTCCCCGTCGACGATCTCGACCAGCAGCGACTCGACGGTCGTGGCGCGGCGCAGGGCGGTGACGAACGGCGTGTGGAACGGCGCGGACACCCGGTGGGTCCGCACCTCCTTGATACTCATGCGGGCAGCTCCCTACGGGCGTCCCAGGCGATGCGGGACAGGCGGGCGATCAACCGGCGGGCGGGCTCGTCACCGGGGGCGCCGGTGGTGCAGACCGCGAGCACGTACGGCGGGGCGTCGCCGGGCAGGACGACGCCGGCGCTGTGCCGCACGCCGGTGACCCAGCCGTTCTTGTGTGCGACGCGGACCCCGCCGGGCACCCCCAGCGCGAGGTCCACCCGGTGTTCCTGGGCGGCGAGCACGTCGAGCATCTCGGCGCACGACGGGCCGGCGGCGACGGTCCCGGTGGCGATGCCGCCCAGCAGCCGGGCGACGTCGGCGGCGGTGACCGTGTTGTCGATGCCGGCGGCGCGGGCCGCACGGTCCTCGATGCCGCGCCCGGTGACGCTGCCGGTCGCACCGGCGATCCGCCACGCCTCGCCGACCGCGGGCAGTCCGACCAGGGCGAGGAGGAGGTTGGTCGCGAGGTTGCCGGACCGCACGATCATCCGGCGGGCCAGCCACCGGGCCGGCGCGGTGTCGCCGAGGCGGTCCCACACGTCGTGCTCGCTGTCGTAGCCGGGGTCGCAGGCGTAGCGGGAGCCGGCGGCCGAGGCGAAGTCGTTGTGCACCGGCACCGGCGCGTCCAGGTCGATCGTGCCGGCGTCCGCGGCCCGGTACAGCGCCACGAGCACAGCGACCTTCATCATGCTGGCGGCGTAGTGCCGCTCGTGCGCCGCGCGCAGGTATGCCGGCGGTGCGCCGGGCCGGCCCAGGAACACTGAGACCCGGCCCGGCGCGCCGTCGAGCGCCCTGTCGAACGCCCCGTCGAGCAGTGAGGTCACTGGCGGACGTAGGCGTTGGTGACCGCGACGCTGCCCCAGATGGAGTCGACGAAGATGCCGCCGACCTTGGAGCCGTGAATGGTGAACATGACGTCAACGTACAGCGGGACGACCGGCGCGTGCTCCTTCATGATCTTCTCGTCGAGCTTGCCCCATTCGCTGCCCTGCTCGGCAACGGGCATGGCCAGGACCCGGTCGAACTCGGCGTTGAGCGCCGGCGCGTTGAGGTACGACGCGCCGTTGTTGCTGCCGCCGTCCTTGATCGCCCGGCCGTCGTAGAGGATTGGCAGGATCGAGGCGCCGCTGGGCCAGTCCGCACCCCACGAGCCGATGTACAGGTCCCAGGGGTTGCCCTTCTTCTTCGTCTCGTCGAGGAAGGTGTCCGCCGCGATCGGCTTCAGCGTGATCTTGAAGCCGGCCTTCTCCAGGTTGCCCTTGAGGTGGGTGCTGAGCTCCTGGTTGCGGGCGTCGTCGGGGAACCCGAGCACCAGCTCGGGCGAGGCGCCGCCGAGCAGCTCCTTCGCTTTGTCCGGGTTGCCGCTGCGGCCGGCCGGGTACGCGTCGTAGTTGTTCCAGCCGATCGTCGCCGGCGGCATGAGCGTGGTGACGGCGCGGGCCACCGTGTCGCCGCCGAGGGTCTTGACGACGCCGTCGCGGTCGATGGCGTAGTTGAGGGCCTGGCGGACCTTCAGGTCGGTGACCCGGTTGTTGTTGATGGTCAGCGTGTACTCGCTGGGCGTGGGCTCCTGCAGCGTGCGCGCCTTCAGCGCCGGGTCACCGACCACTTTGGACACCAGGGACGAGTCGACGCCGTTGAACGACACGGCGGTCGCGTCGCCGCCGCTGTCGGCGATGATGCGGTTGGTCTGGGTGACCGGGTCGGCGCCGAACTCGTAGACGTAGGTGTCCGGGTACTGGTGCCGCATCGCGTCGGTCGCCGGGTCCCAGAACGGGTTGCGGTCGAACGTGAGCCGGGTGCCGGCCTCGTTCTTGGCGAGCTTGTAGGGACCGGAGGAGAACGGGGACTTGTCGTAGTCGGTGCCGGTGTCCTTGGCCGGCGGCACCGGCGCGGTCGCCGGCAGCGACACCGCGAACGGCAGGTCGCAGTGCGGCCTGGCGAACGTGAACTTCAGCGTGCGAGGGTCAGGGGTGCTCAGCCCCGGCGGCAGCGAGGTCTTGTTCGCCGCGAAGTTGAACTTCGTGTCGAACTGAGGCGTGTCGGCCAGCCATTCCTGGATGTAGGTGGGGCCGCCGGTGAGCGACAGGTCGAAGGAGCGGGCGATGCCGTAGGCGATCTCCGCCGACGTGATCGCGCTGCCGTCCTCGAACTTCACCCCGTCCTTGATCTTGAACTCCCACGTCTTGCAGTCCTTGTTGACGTCGGTGCCGGGCGTCTCGGCCAGGTCACCGACGAGGACCACCTTGCCCTTGCCGTCGTCCTTGTACGTGGTGAGCCGCCGCGCGTACAGCTGCGAGGCGGTCAGGCCGACGAACGAGTACACCCGCTGCGGGTCGAGGTGCGAGACCTTGCTCTGCCGCAGGACGGTGACGGTGCCGCCCTTGGTCGCGCCAGGGATCTGCGCCGCCGGCCCGCGGGAGTCCTTCGGGTCGGTGGCGATCGAGCCGCTGGCCTGCCGGTTGGTGTCGGGCCCGGCGTCGTCGTCGGTGCGCTTGTTGTTGCTGCACGCGCCGAGACCGGCTACGAGCGTGAGCAGTACCAGCGCTGCAAAGGGTCTGCGTGGCATGTCGTCCTCCCTGATCGGTTTCACCGCAGCCGGACGCGCGGATCGATGACGGTGTAGAGCACGTCGACGACCACGTTGGCCGCGATGATGAATGCGGCGGCGATCAGGACGGTGCCCATGATCGTCGGCAGGTCGCCGTCCTTGACCGCGTCGATCGCGGTCCGGCCGAGGCCGCGAAGGCCGAATGTGGTCTCGGTGATGACCGTCCCGCCGAGCGCGGCGCCGATCTCGACGCCCGCGGTCGTGACGAGCGGCGTGATCGCGGCGCGCAGCACGTGCCGGCGCACGACGGTGCGGTACCGCAGCCCCTTGGCCTCCGCGGTGCGCACGTAGTCCTCCGACAGCGTCTCCAGCATCTGCGCGCGGGACAGCCGGGCGTACACGGCGGAGAAGAGGATCGCGAGGGCGCACCACGGCAGGATCAGTGCCGTCGCCCAGTCCCACGGGTTGTCCAGGATGGAGGTGTACCGGGGGTACGGCAGGACCTTGAGCGTGTACACGAAGACCAGCAGCAGGACGCCGCCCACGAAGTACAGCTGCAGCGAGGCGCCCGTCAGGGACGCGCCGATCGCGAGGCGGTCGAACACCGTGCCGAGGCGCAGCGCGGAGAGCATGCCCAGCCCGATGCCGACGGCGAGCCACAGGATCGACGCCGGGACCACGATGCTCAGCGTCACCGGGATGACCCGGCCGAAGGTCTCCGTCACCGGTTCGCTGTTGACGTAGGAGTAGCCGAGGCACGGCGCGTCACAGTGCCCGCCCTGCGCGGCACCCAGGTCGCGGCCGGCGAAGATGCCCTGGACGTAGTGCAGGTACTGCAGGTACTTGGGGTCGTTGAGCCCGAGCTCGTCCCGGACCCGCTCGAGGCGGGCGGCGTCGCAGTTCTTCGGGCACATCGCGGTCGCCGGGTCGCGGGGGAGCGCGAAGAACATCAGGAACGTCAGCACGCTGACCGCGAACAGCGTGAGGATCGCCAGGAGGATCCGCCGGAGCAGGAAGTTCAGCACGCCGTCACCGCGCCGACCTGGGAGCTGAACGGGGGTCGAGCGCGTCGCGGACCGCGTCGCCGAACAGGTTGAAGGACAGCACCAGCACGAAGATCGTGACACCGGGGAAGAACACGTAGGCCGGGTCGGTCTGCAGGTAGTTGAGGCTGCGGAAGATGGTGCGGCCGAAGTCGGGGGTCGGCTCCAGCATGCCGATGCCGAGGAAGGACAGGGCCGCCTCGCTGGTGATGTACGCCGGGATCGACAGCGAGAACACGACGATGATCGGTGCCCACAGGTTCGGCAGCAGCTCCTTGAACAGGATCCGCGACGTGCGGGCGCCGGTGGCCCGGGCGGCGTCGACGAACTCGCGCTCGCGCAGCGACAGCACCTGGCCGCGGACCAGGCGGGCGGTGGCGGTCCAGCCGAAGGCGGCGAACAGGCCGATGAGCACGATGACCCGGAACCAGCCCGGCACCGCCTCCCGCGGGCCGTAGAAGGCCAGTTCCAGGGGGCGGATCAGGGCCAGGGTGAAGATGAGGAACGGCAGCGCGAGGGCCACGTCAGTGATCCAGTTGATGACCGCGTCGACCCAGCCGCCGAGGTAGCCGGAGACGATGCCGGTCAGCACGCCGAGCGTCGTGGTGACGATGGCCGCGGCGAACGCGATGCCCAGCGAGGTGCGCATCCCGTAGACCATCTGGATGAACACGTCGCGGCCGAGGCCGGGCTCGATGCCGAACCAGTGGGTGCCGGAGACGCCGCCGGCCACCCCGTACGGCATGCCGTAGCGGTCGAGGTCGTCCTTGAAGGAGTCCTGCGGGCTGATCCCGTAGGCCGCCTCGATCAGCGGCGCGGCGATCGCCACGACGATGAGCAGCGCCGACACGACGCCGCTGACCAGGGCGGTGCGGTCGCGCCGCAGCCGCAGCCGGACGGCCTGCCCGAGCGACCGGGCGACGATCGTGCCGCCCTCCAGGGGCATGACGCTCAACCCGCCACCTCCGCCACCTCCGCCATAGATGGCAACGACTGTAGGTAACCGTCGACAATCGACGTAAGAGTGAAGGTAATCTACAAACTCTCCGGCGTCACCGGTTGGTTGTAACGGATCTGCAAACCCTGCCGCCGCCGGCGGCTCGCCATGTTTCGGACAAATAGCCCGAAGCGCGCGGCATCGCGAAGATTCCCAACGCTGCGCGGCAACTTCCCGCAAGGGATTGACGTCAAAGATTGTTGTGCGTCACGCTGTGCCGAGCCACCCGCAGTCAGGAGGTTCGATGCGCCGACGTCGCTCCCTCACCCCGGCAGCCACCCTCAGCGCCGCAATGGTCCTTGCGCTGAGCGCCGCCACGCTGCCTGCCGGCAGCGCGGCCGCGGCCGGACCCGACACCCGCCAGGCCACATACGCCGCCGCGGCGGCGGCCTGGGGCGTGCCGCCGAGCGTCCTGCTCGGCGTCTCCTACCTGGAGTCCCGCTGGGACACCAACCGCGGCATGCCCAGCACCGGCGCGGGTTACGGCCCCATGCACCTGACCGACGCCGCCACCCTGGCCGCCGCGCAGCCGCACCACGACGCGGGCGCGGATCCACGCGGCGACGACGCCCGCGCCCCGAAGACCGTCCAGCCCGCGGCGACCACCGCGGCCGGGCCGGCGTTGCAGACGCTGCAGCGCGCGGCGGAGCTCACCGGTACACCTGCCGCAACGCTGCAAACGGACCCTGCGGCCAACATCCAGGGCGGCGCGGCCCTGCTCGCCGCCTACCAGCGCGCCGCCGGCGGCCCGTCCGGGGCCGGCAGCGACCCCGCCGCCTGGTACGGCGCGGTCGCGAAGTACAGCGGCGCCGACACCACCGGCGCCGCGGCCGCCTTCGCCGACGAGGTCTACGCGACCCTGCGCGACGGCGCCGCCCGCACCACCGACGACGGGCACCCGGTGACACTGCCCGCACAGCCCGGCATCGCCCCCGTGAAGTCCACATTGGACCGTCTCGGCCTGCGCCGGTCACCGCCGCGCCCCGACGGCCTGGAGTGCCCGGCCGACATCTCGTGCGAGTGGGTCCCGGCACCCTACGAGCAGTACGGCGCCACCCCCGGCGCCTACGGCAACCACGACCTGAGCGAGCGGCCGCAGCGGCAGCGGATCGAGTACATCGTCATCCACGACACCGAAGCCGACTACGCCACCACGCTCGACCTGGTGCAGGACCCGACATACGTCAGCTGGCACTACACGCTGCGCTCGGTCGACGGGCACGTCGCCCAGCACGTGCGGACCAAGGACGTGGCCTGGCACGCCGGCAACTGGTATGTCAACGCCAAGTCGATCGGCCTGGAGCACGAGGGCTTCGCCGCGCAGCAGGGCGCCTGGTACACCGAGGCGATGTACCGCTCGTCGGCGAAACTGGTGCGGTACCTGGCGACGCGGCTGGCCATCCCGCTGGACCGCCAGCACATCATCGGCCACGACAACGTTCCCGGCACCGTGCCCTCGACGGTGCGCGGCATGCACTGGGATCCCGGCCCGTACTGGGACTGGAGCCACTACTTCGACCTGCTGCACGCGCCGTTCATCACGTTCGGCACCGCACGAACCGGGCTCGTCACGATGGACCCTGACTACGGCACCAACCAGCCGCCGTACACCGGCTGCACCGGGACGCCGGACAACCCGTGCCCGCCGCACGGCTCGTCGCAGGTGCTGCTGCGCACCGCGCCGGCGCTCGACGCGCCGCTGCTGACCGACCTCGGCCTGCACCCCGGCGGGGAGCCGGCCACGATGCAGATCGCCGACCACGGCGCCCGGGCCGCCGCCGGGCAGACCTACGCCGTCGCCGGCCGGCAAGGCGACTGGACCGCGATCTGGTACCTCGGCCAGAAAGGCTGGTTCCTCAACCCGCCCGCACACCCGGCGGCGAAATGGTCGACCGGGCTCGTCGTCACCCCGAAGCCCGGCAAGGCCAGCATCCCCGTGTACGGGCGCGCCTACCCCGAGCAGTCCGCCTACCCGGCGGGCGTGCCCTACCAGGCGGTCACGCCACTGCAGTACACGTTCGCCGCCGGCCAGCGGTACACCCTCGGCGGCGTCGTGCCCGGCGAGTACTACCGGGCGACGACGTTCGCCGGCACCAGCCCCGGCGACTGGACGGTCATCCGCGGCCAGACCAGGTACGCGCAGATCCAGTTCGGGCACCGCGTCATGTTCGTCAATCTCGACGACGTGCAGATCCTGCCGTCGTTCCTTCCGGTGGAGGGTTCATGAGACGATTCGTCGCCATCGCCGTGCTCGCCGTGGCCTCGCTGCTGCCGGCTGCCCCGGCGGTGGCCCGCCCCGGACCGGTCCGCCACGACGAGCAGATCACCTTCCACCGGTGGCAGTCCTACCCGCAGTGGCGCAGCGGCACCGCGGAGGGCACCCGCGCGGTGCCCGGCCGCAAGCCGTACCTGACCATCGGCCGGGCGACGGGCACCGCCGACGGCTGGGAATCGGCGACCTGGACGTCGCCGGTGCAGCGGATCGGCTTCGGCGCCGGCGAGCTCGTCGCGTCGTGGAACGCCGAGACCCCCGCCGGCACCTGGCTGCAGGTCGAGCTGGAAGGCACCTACACCGACGGGCGGGCGACCCCGCGGTACGTCATGGGCCGCTGGGCCAGCGGTGACCAGGACATCCGGCGCTCCACCGTGGACGGACAGGGCGACGGCGTGTCGTCGATCTGGACCGACACCTTCTCCGTCGACGACACCGCCGCCGGCGTGCTGCTGGAGTCGTACCGGCTGCGGGTCACCCTGTTCCGGAAGCCCGGCACGACCGCGGCGCCCCGCGTGTATCTGGTCGGCGCGATGGCCTCGAACGTGCCGGACCGCTTCACCGTCCCGGCGAGCGCCGGGCACATCGCGTGGGGCAGGGAGCTGGCGGTCCCCAGATACTCGCAGAACATCCACGAGGGTCAGTACCCGGAGTATGACGGGGGCGGCGAGGCCTGGTGCTCGCCGACGTCGACGGAGATGGTCGTCGAGTACTGGGGACACCGCCCGAGCGCGGACGACCTCGCCTGGGTCGACCCGTCCTACGCCGACCCGCAGGTCGACCACGCCGCCCGCAGCACCTACGACTACACCTACGCGGGCGCCGGGAACTGGCCGTTCAACACCGCGTACGCCGCGACCTACGGGCTCACCGGCATCGTGACCCGGCTGCACTCCCTCGACGAGGCCGAACGGTTCATCGCCGCCGGCATCCCGGTGATCACGTCGCAGTCGTTCCTTGCCACCGAGCTGACCGGCGCGAACTACTCGACGTCCGGGCACCTGTTCGTCATCGTCGGCTTCACCGCGACCGGCGACGTCATCGTCAACGACCCGGCGTCCTCGTCGAACGACGCGGTCCGCAACGTGTACAGCCGCGCGGAGTTCGAACAGGTGTGGCTGCGCACGAAGCGGTACCGGGCGAACGGCACCGTCGCCTCCGGCAGCGGCGGCATCGCGTACCTCATCGCCCCTTCCACGGCGCAGTGGCCGCGGGTGCCGGGCTCATCCAACTGGCTCGTCTGAGGTGGCCTCCATGTTCGCCCGTCTGTCTGCCTTGCTCTGCCTCGGTGCCGCGCTCGTCGTGGCCACGCCCGCTGCCGGGTCTGCTTCCGTGACCGCGGAACCGACCGTCTGTGTTACGGACCCGGCCACGCCGAAGCATCAGCTGCGTGCCATGTGGATCGCCAGCGTCGTCAACATCGACTGGCCCAGCGCGCCCGGCAAGTCGCCGTCGGAGCTGCGGGCCGAGTACGACGGCTGGCTCGCCCTCGCCAAGTCCCTCAACTACAACGCCGTCATCGTGCAGGTACGCCCGCACACCGACGCGTTCTGGCCGTCGCCGCTGGAGCCGTGGTCGCAGTACCTCACCGGGGTCGCCGGCCAGGACCCCGGCTGGGACCCGCTCGCCTACCTGGTCCGCCGCGCGCACGAGGAGAACCTGGAGTTCCACGCCTGGTTCAACCCGTACCGGGCGAGCATGCCCGCACCCGGCGGGGCCGGCACCGACCTGACGACGCTGCCGGAGACCAGCCCGCTGCGGGTGCATCCTGACTGGGCCGTGGCGTATCCGGTCGACAACGCGGCCGGCCGGCTCTACGTCAACCCCGGCATCCCGGCCGCCCGCGCCTGGGTGCAGGACGCCGTCATGGACGCGGTCACGAAATACGACATCGACGGCGTGCACTTCGACGACTACTTCTACCCGTACCCGGCGGCCGGGCAGGACTTCGGCGACGACGCCACGTTCGCGCAGTACGGGACGGGCTTCGCCAGCAAGGGCGACTGGCGGCGCAACAACATCGACCTGCTCATCCGCGAGCTGGACGGGCGCATCCACGCAGCCAAGCCGTGGGTGAAGTTCGGCGTCAGCCCGTTCGGGATCTGGCGCAACAAGGCCGCCGACCCGCTCGGCTCCGACACCAACGGCACCCAGTCCTACGACGCCAACTTCGCCGACACCCGCAAATGGGTGAAGGAAGGCTGGATCGACTACATCGTGCCGCAGGTGTACTGGAACATCGGCTTCGCCGTCGCCGACTACGCGAAGCTCGTGCCGTGGTGGGCGGACGTCGTCGCCGGCACCGACGTCCAGCTGTACATCGGCCAGGCCGACTACAAGGTCGCCGCCGCCGGGCAGCCGGCCGCCTGGTTCGACCCGCAGGAACTGTCCAACCACCTGACGCTGAACCGGCAGTACCCGCAGGTGCTCGGCGACGTGCACTTCAGCGCCGTGCAGGTCCGGGCCAACCGCCTGGAGGCCGAGACGATCCTCGCCGCCGCGCACCACAGCCGGCCGGCGTTCCCGCCCGCGTGGGGGCCGTCGAAGCCGCTGCTGTTCCCGGTGATCACCTCGGCCCGGCGGACCGCGGCCGGCGCTGAGCTGCGGTGGCGCCCGACGGTCAGCGGGGCCGGCCCGTTCGGCGAGGTCACCTCGTACGGCGTGTACCGGCTCGACGGCGCGACCATCCCGTCGGGCTGCGACCTCGCCGACGCCGCGCACCTGGTGGCGACGGTGCGTGACACCACGTTCACCGACCCGACCGCCGAACCGGGCCGGCACTACACCTACGTCGTCACCGCCCTCGACCGGCTCTGGCACGAGAGCCCCGCGAGCCCGCCGCGCTGGATCTGACCGCCGCCGAGGACCTGGCCGGGGACTGGCGGGCCGGCCAGGTCAGCGGGCACGATGGTCGCCGTGACCTCGACCGCCGCCGCCTCGACCCGTCCACCCGGTGCCGTGCTCGAGGCGGTCCTGGAGCGGCTGACCTACGTCAACGAGGACACCGGCTACACCGTCGCCCGGGTCGCGACCAGCCGCGGCGGCGACGAGCTGCTGACCGTCGTCGGGGCGCTGCTCGGCGCGCAGCCCGGCGAGAGCCTGCGGCTGCAGGGCCGGTGGTCGAGTCACCCGAAGTTCGGCCGGCAGTTCGAGGTCGAGTCCTACACCACGGTCCTGCCCGCCACCATCCAGGGCATCCAGCGCTACCTCGGCTCCGGCCTGGTCAAGGGGATCGGGCCGGTGTTCGCCGAGCGGATCGTCGCGCACTTCGGCCTGGACACGCTGCGCATCATCGAGGAGGAATCCGGCCGGCTGATCGAGGTCCCCGGCCTCGGACCGAAACGCACCGCGAAGATCACCGCCGCCTGGGCCGAGCAGCAGGCGATCAAGGAGGTGATGGTCTTCCTGCAGGGCGTCGGCGTCTCGACGTCCCTCGCGGTGCGGATCTTCAAGCAGTACGCCGACGCGTCGATCTCCGTGGTCCAGAACGAGCCGTACAAGCTGGCCGCCGACGTGTGGGGGATCGGGTTCAAGACCGCCGACACCATCGCGCGGGCGGTCGGCATCCCGCACGACAGCCCGGAACGGGTCAAGGCCGGCCTGCAGTACACCCTGTCCGAGGCCACCGACGCCGGGCACTGCTACCTCCCGCAGGCGAACCTGACCGCCGACGCGGCGAAGATCCTCGACGTCCCCGCCGCGCTCGTCGGCACCTGCCTGGACACCCTCGCCGCCGACGAGGGCGTGATCCGCGAGGCGGTGCCGGGCCCGGACGGGTCGGTGACCGCCGTGTACCTGGTGCCGTTCCACCGGGCCGAGACCGCGCTCGCCGGGTCCCTGAACCGGCTCCTGCGCGAGCGGACCGACCGGATGCCGCACTTCGGCGACGTCGACTGGCCCAAGGCCCTCACCTGGCTGCACACCCGGACCGGGGCCACCCTGGCGCCGGCGCAGGAGCAGGCCGTGCGGCTCGCGCTGACGTCGAAGGTCGCGGTGCTCACCGGCGGCCCCGGCTGCGGCAAGAGCTTCACCGTCCGCTCGATCGTCACCCTCGCCGCGGCGAAGAAGGCCAAGGTCACGCTGGTCGCGCCGACCGGCCGGGCGGCGAAACGCCTCGCCGAGCTCACCGGCCATCCCGCCGGGACCGTGCACCGGCTGCTGCAGCTGCGGCCCGGCGGCGACGCCACCTTCGACCGGGACAACCCGCTGGACGTGGACCTCCTCGTCGTGGACGAGGCGTCCATGCTCGACCTGATCCTGGCGAACAAGCTCATCAAGGCCGTCCCGCCCGGCGCGCACGTCCTCCTCGTCGGCGACGTCGACCAGCTGCCGTCCGTCGGCGCCGGCGAGGTCCTCCGCGACGTCCTCGCCGCTGACGGCATCCCGCAGGTGCGCCTCACCCAGGTGTTCCGGCAGGCGGCCCAGTCCGGGGTGGTGGTCAACGCCCACCGCATCAACGCCGGCAAGCCACCCCAGTTGCAGGGCATGACCGACTTCTTCCTGTTCGCCTGCGACGACACCGACGAGACCGCGGCGTTGACCGTCGACGTGGCCTGCACCCGCATCCCGGCCAAGTTCGGCCTCGACCCCAGGCGCGACATCCAGGTCCTCACCCCGATGCACCGGGGCCCCGCCGGCGCGGGTGCGCTGAACGGCCTGCTGCAGCAGCGCCTCACCCCGGGCCGGGACGGGCTGCCGGAGCGGCGGTTCGGCGGCCGGGTGTTCCGCCTCGGCGACAAGGTCACCCAGATCCGCAACAACTACGACAAGGGACAGGCCGGGGTGTTCAACGGCACCCTCGGCGTCATCACCGCACTGTCCACAGAGGAGCAGACCCTCACCGTGCGCACCGACGAGGACGAGCACATCGACTACGACTTCGACGAGCTCGACGAACTCGCGCACGCGTACGCGATGACCATCCACCGTTCGCAGGGTTCGGAGTACCCGGCCGTGGTCGTCCCGCTGACCACGAGCGCGTGGATGATGCTGCAACGCAACCTGCTCTACACCGCCGTCACCCGGGCGAAGCAGCTCGTCGTCCTCGTCGGGTCCCGCCGCGCGCTCGCCGCCGCCGTGCGCACCGTCGGCGCCGGCCGCCGGCACACCGCCCTGACCCACCGGCTCGGCGCCTGACGGGCGTGCTGATCACGTGACGGGGGGTTACTGTTCCCGCGTACTGCTGTACCGTCCGGTGCGAACGAGGCCCTGGTTCGTGCCTGGGCTTCGATGGTTCGCCAGCGGGGTGAGGTGGTTGCTGTGGTTTCGGTGGGAAGAGTGCTGAGGTTCGACGACACCCGTGGATACGGGTTCATCGCGCCGACAGAGGGTGGCGAGGATGTTTTCGTCCACGCGAACGACTTCGGCGAGGCGAGGCATCTCGTGCGTCCCGGGCTCCGGGTGGAGTACGAGTGCGCGGAGGGCGACCGGGGGCTGAAGGTGGCGTCGGTCCGTATCCTCGACGATCTGGCGGCGCAGCCGCCGGTCCGGGTGGTGGAGCCGCATGACCGGACCGCCGACGACGACGGCCTGTGCGACGTCCTGGCGGTCGGCGAGTTCACCGGCGAGGTGACGGAGATGCTGATCCAGCATCTGCCGTCGCTCACCGGCGGGCAGATCGCCGAGATCCGGGACCGGTTCGTCGGCGTCGCCCGCACACACGGCTGGGTGGAAGGCTGAGACCGTCGCCCGCCCGGTCCGCCGGGCGGGCGACGGCGGTCCGTCAGGACGCGTGTGGTGTCAGGTGTCGTGTTCCGCGACATCCAACTGTGGTATTGCACCCGGCCGGCGAACCTGCCTGATCGGGACCGTGCGGTGTTGTTGAACTGTAAGTGTCGTGTCATGTCGGATCGCATCGCGACAACGTCTGAGGAGTCGGGTTGAGCGCCTATCTCATCTCCATCGCGTCGGCACCCGACGCCGCCGGCGCCGCCGAGTCCGACGAGGTCGTCAGCATCCTGGTCGAGGCCGGGGCAGACGCGGCACGGATCGTCGAGATGACCGTCCGGTCGTCGGCGCCCGGTGGGTTGTTCCTGCGGCGGCTACCGCAGATCGACCTGGCGGTGCTCGGCCGCGCGCTGGTGTGCGCCGCGGGGGCCGGCCCCGAAGCCACCACGGCCGCGGCCGCCGGAACCGACACCGACACCGGCGCCGCGCCGCCGGGCGAGTCGCGCGCCGAGACGTCGCTGCGCAAGACCGTGTCGTCCCGGCCCGCCGCCGCGCCCCGGGCGTCCAGGGGGAGCAAGCAGACCCGCCGCACCGAGCGGGCCTACCGGCGGATGCCGGATGTGGACGAGCTGCTGGCGACCTTCGCCGAGATCGGCAGCGTGACGAAGCTCGCCGAGCACTACGGCGTCCCGCGGCACACCGCACAGGGATGGATGGGCCGGGCCCGCAAGGCGCGGAGCTAGGCACGCCGGCAGACCCGACCTCGTGGTGTCCGCGGATCCGGCCGCGGGCGTCGTGCCGATGCACGCTGCGCGCCGCCGGTCACGCCGTGCGGCGCGACGCCGTAACCGATCTTGACCGTTCGCGACGTGTGGTGGCACGGTTCGTCGGTGTCCTTCGATGCTCCCGATCATCCTGTGCCACACATCAATCTGGTCGATCCTGGGCTCTACCGCGACGGTGACCCGTTCGCGCAGTGGCGATGGCTTCGCGAGAACGACCCCGTCCACCTGCACGAGCCGACGGACTACCCGGCCTTCTGGGCGTTGACGAAATACGAGGACATCAAGGCCGTCTTCCGGGACGCCGCGACGTTCAGCTCGGCGCAGGGCATTCTCCTGCGGCCGTCGGGCCACGGCGCCGACCCCGGCGGCGGCCGCACCCTGGCGCTCACCGACCCGCCGCGGCACCGCCAGCTCAGAGGACTCGTCGACGAGTGGTTCACGGTCCGTTCGGTCCGGGCCATCGAGGCGGAGATGCGGACCGTCGCCGGCAGCGTGATCGATCTCGCGGTGCAGCGGGGAGCGTGCGACTTCGTCGAGGACATCGCCGCGCGGATCCCGCTGTACATGATCTGCAGCATGATGGGGGTCCCGCAGGCCGACTGGGAGCGGCTGTTCACGTTGAGCCGCCAGGCTTTCGGCGGCGACGACGCCATGACCCGGCGGTTCGCCCACCTGGACATCATGGGCTACTTCCAGAGCCTCAGCGCGATCAAGGCGGCGAACCCGGCCGACGACCTGGTGAGCGTGCTGGTGACCGGCAGGATCGACGGCGAGCCGCTCACCCAGCAGGAGATCCTGCTCAACTGCGACAACCTGTTCGTGGGCGGCGCCGAGAACACCCGCATCGCGGCGGCCGGCGGCATGCTCGCCTTCATCGAACATCCGCAGCAGTGGCGACTGCTCACGGAGGACCCGGGGCTCCTGCCCGGCGCGGTCGAAGAGGTGCTGCGGTGGACCTCCACGCCGACCCACATCCTGCGCACCGCTACCCGGCCGGTCGAGCTCCGCGACCGCAGCGTCGCCGCCGGCGACCTGGTCACCTTGTGGCTGCCGTCGGCGAACCGCGACGAGGAGGTGTTCGACGATCCCGACCGGTTCGACGTGCGGCGGCAGCCCAACCGGCACCTGTCGCTGGGCTTCGGCGAGCACTTCTGCGTGGGCAGCGTGCTCGCCCGCGTCGAGATCCGGCTGCTGTACCAGGAGCTCATCGACCGGTCCCTCGACGTCGAGCCGACGGGCGAACCGACGCGGCTGGACTCCATCGTGGTGAACGGCCTGCAGCACCTGCCGGTGAAGCTGGTCCCGAGTCGCTCGTGAACCGGTCCCCGACCTTGAGCTATCCCGACCATCCGATGGGAGGACCGATCCGAATGATCCGGACGGCCGTCAAACCGCGCACCAAGCCCCGCATGTGGGGATGGACCTACCGATGACCATCAGCATCGACGCCGAACGTCCGGAACTGCTGGGCCTTCCGGCACCGCGCCCGCAGTCCCTCGGCGCGTCGAGACCCGCCCGCATCGCCGGCGTCGGCACCGCGGTGACCCCCGAGTCGTACACCCAGCAGGAGGTCCTGGACCTGTTCGGGATCACCGACCCGAAGATCCGGTCCGTCTTCCTCAACAGCGCCATCACCCGCCGCCACCTGACGCTCCCACCGCTGGATGCCGAAGGGCGACGCGTCTCGGAGCCGCAGGGCGAGCTCCTTGCGAAACACACCCGGCTCGCCGTCGACATGGCCCTGCGAGCGATGCGATCCAGCCTCGACGACGCCGGCGCGAGCCTGGCGGACGTCGACTACCTGTGCTGCGTCACCTCGACCGGGTTCCTGACCCCAGGGCTGAGCGCCCTCGTCATCCGCGAGGCCGGGATCGACCCCGGCTGCCACCGCGTCGACGTCGTGGGCATGGGCTGCAACGCCGGGCTCAACGCCCTCAACGGGACGGCGGCCTGGGCCCGCGCCAACCCGGGCCGGCTCGCGGTCATGGTGTGCGCCGAGGCCTGTTCCGCCGCCTACACGTTCGACTCGACCATGCGCACCGCGGTCGTCAACAGCCTCTTCGGCGACGGCGCCGCCGCCGTCTCGCTGGTGGCCTCCGACGGCGCGGCCGGCGCCGACGGACCCCGCGTGCTGTCCTTCGCCAGTCACATCATCACCGACGCCATCGGCGCGATGCGCTACGACTGGGACGCCGACCAGCACCGGTTCAGCTTCTACCTCGACCCCGACATCCCGTACGTGGTCGGCGCCCACGCCGAACGGGTCGTGGACCGGCTCCTGTCCGGTGCGGGCCTGCCGCGCAGCGCCGTCCAGCACTGGCTGGTGCACTCGGGCGGGAAGAAGGTCATCGACGCGGTGCGGGTCAACCTCGGCCTCACCCGCCACGACGTGCGCCACACCACGGGCGTGCTCTCCGACTACGGCAACCTCTCCAGCGGCTCGTTCCTGTTCTCCTACGAACGGCTGGTCCAGGAACACGTCGCCGAACCCGGCGACTACGGGGTCCTGATGACGATGGGACCTGGTTCGACCATCGAGACGGCGCTGGTCCAGTGGTGACGGGGAAAGCCATGCATCGCAACGCTGCTCCAGCTGAGACCGCGACGCTCACCGTCGACGGCGCGCAGCCCATCTCCGCCGAACTGGTCGCCCGGGTCGGCGAGCTCTGCGACCGGGCCGAGGCCCTCGGCGGGCGCGGCCGGCTGGTCGTGTACGCCGCCGGGGCGCCCGTCCGGGCGCGGATCGAAGGCCTGACGGTGGCGCTGGTGAGCCGGTGGGAGCGGGCGCTGCGGCGGCTGGAGCGGCTGCCGGTCGCGCTGGTCGCGGTCGCGGAAGGCGACGTCGGCGGTCCGGCCCTGGACGCGTTGCTGGCCACCGACTACCGCATCGCGACACCGTCGGCGCGGCTGATGGTGCCGGTCGGACCGGGCGCGACCTGGCCCGGCATGGCGCTGTACCGGCTCGCGCACCAGGGGTCGCAGACCGCGGCGGTCCGCCGGGCGCTGCTGTTCGGCGACCCGATCGGCGCCCGGGACGCGCTCGCCCTGCAACTGCTCGACGAGGTCACCGACGACGTCACCGGGGCCCTCGACGCGGTCGCCGGGCTCACCGGGAACCTGTCCGGGCCGGAGCTCGCCATCCGGCGGCAGCTGATGATCGACGCGGGGACCACCAGCTTCGAGGAGGCCCTCGGCGTGCACCTGGCGGCCTGCGACCGGACGCTGCGGGCCGGGGGCGCGCCGGTATGACCACCGTGACCGGACCCGGACTGCAGGCGGTGCGCGGCGCACTGCCCGATGCGGTGCAAACCCTGGCGTCGGCCGCCGAGTGGGTCGCGGCCGCGCTCGCGGCCCTGCCGGCGGCCGGGCAGCGCTCGCCGCAGGAGCGGGCGACCGCGGCGGCGACGAAGCGGGAGATCAGAGCGCTTCGCGGCGAGTTCCTGGACGCGCACGTCGACGCGGTCTACCGGGAGCTGACCGGCGGCGGCACCCGGCACCTGCGCCTGGCCGAACTCGCCGGGTCCGCCGCGATCCGGTTCCCCGGGCTGGTCCCGACCCTGGAGGAGCTCGAGGCCGACCGGGGCCGGCCACAGGCCGCCAAGGAAGGCCACGAGATCGATCAGGGCATCTTCTTCAACCGGGTGCTCGGCTCGGCCTCCAGCGGGACCCACCTGCTGGACGCCATGCTCCGGCCGACCGACCGCGCGCTGGAACTGCTGCCCGAGTTCACCCGGACCGGGACGGCCGACCTCGGCTCGGTCCGGGTCGAGGTGCGCGGTGCGGCGGCCCACCTGACCCTGTGCCGCGACGACTGCCTCAACGCCGAGGACAGTCGCCAGGTCGAGGACATGGAGACCGCCGTCGACCTGGTGCTGCTCGACCCGGCCGTCGAGGTCGGCGTGGTCCGCGGCGGGGTCATGACCCACCCCCGGTACCGCGGCCGGCGGGTCTTCAGCGCCGGCATCAACCTCAAGACCCTGCACGCCGGCGGCATCCCGCTGGTCGACTTCCTGCTGCGCCGCGAACTGGGCTACATCCACAAGCTGCTGCGCGGGATCGTCGTGGACGACCCGGCGCACTGGCACTCGCGGACCGTCGAGAAGCCCTGGGTCGCCGCGGTCGACGGCTTCGCCATCGGTGGCGGCGCCCAGCTCCTGCTCGTCTTCGACCACGTCCTCGCCGCCGCCGACGCCTACATCAGCCTGCCGGCGGCGCAGGAGGGCATCATCCCGGGAGCGTCGAACTTCCGGCTCGGCCGGGCCGCCGGCACACGGTTCTCGCGCCGGCTCATCCTGCAGGGCCACAGGATCTGGGCCACGGAGCCCGACGCCAGGTACCTGGTCGACGAGGTGGTCGACCCGGCGGCGCTCGACGACGCGGTCGACCGGGCCGCGGAGACGTTGCGGGGACCAGCGATCGTCGCCAACCGGCGCATGCTCATCGCCGCCGAGGAGCCGGTGGACGCGTTCCGCCGCTACATGGCCGAGTTCGCCCTGCAGCAGGCGTTGCGCATGTACGACGACGACGTCCTCGACAAGGTGCGGCGGTTCTCCGCCCGCGGCACGTGAGCGACGACGACCGGCCGCGGGTGCGGTACGAGAAGCGGGACGGCGTCGCCCACGTGACGATCGACCGGCCGGCCGTGCTCAACGCGATGGACCTGCGCACCCACGAGGAACTCGCCGCGGTCTGGGACGACTACGAGGCCGACGACGCGCTGCAGGTCGCGGTGCTCACCGGCGCCGGCGACCGGTCCTTCTCCGTCGGGCAGGACCTCCGCGAGCGGGCCCAGCTGAACGCGGCCGGGGCGGCGCCGACGACGTTCGGCAGCCGCGGGCAGCCCGGCTGGCCCCGGCTCACCGAACGGTTCGACCTGAGCAAGCCCGTGATCGCGAGGGTCGACGGCTACGCGCTCGGCGGCGGGTTCGAGCTCGCCCTCGCCTGCGACATCATCGTGGCCAGCGACCGGTCGGTCTTCGCCCTGCCGGAGGTCCGGCTCGGCCTGGTCCCGGGCGCCGGCGGCGCGTTCCGGCTGGCCCGGCAGCTGCCGCTGAAGCAGGCGATGGGGTACCTGCTGACCGGGCGCCGGATGACGGCCGACGTCGCGCTGCGCGCGGGGCTGGTCAACGACGTCGTGCCCGCCGACGGTCTCGACGCGTGCGTCACCGGATGGACCGACGACCTCGTGCGGGCCGCGCCCCTCGCCGTGCGGGCGATCAAGGAGGCCGTGCTGCGGTCGCTGGACCTGCCGTTGCCGGAGGCGTTCGCGGCCACGTACGGCTGGGAGCAGCGGCGGATGCACAGCGAGGACGCGGTGGAGGGTCCCCGCGCGTTCGCGGAGCAGCGCCCGCCCCGGTGGCGCGGCCGCTGACGCCGCGGCCGCCCTTGTCCGCCCGGCGTGTTCAACTGACGCGCTGCCGAGGTTGAACGGTGCCGACCTACGCAGCATTCGGCGGACTGTCGCATGTGGACGGTGTGCGGTGTTCAACTGCGGCAGCGGAACGGTTGAACACGACATTGATACCTTCGCCCCGCCTGGCGATGATGGCGTGGCCCCGCTGGACGACAGCCGACACCGGCGCCGACGGCGCGGCCGACCGGTCAGCACTCGAAGGGGGCAGCGGCCGCACTATGCGTTACGTAACCGCCAATGGCATCAGGCTCGCGTACAACCGCGTCGGCGAAGGCGATCGGGTCCTGCTCATCATGGGATCCGGTGCCAGCGGCCGGGTGTGGACCGCGCATCAGACGCCGGCGCTCAGCAAGGCCGGATACCAGAGCATCACCTTCGACAACCGCGGTATCGCGCCGTCCGACGCCCCGCCCGGCCGCTACAGCCTGGCCGACATGGTCGCCGACACCGTCGGCCTGATCGAGGCGCTGGACGCCGGGCCGTGCCACGTCGTCGGAACCTCGCTCGGCGCGGTGATCGCCGAGGAAATCGCGATCAGCCGCCCCGAGCTGGTGCGCTCCGCGGTCCTCATGGCCACCAGGTCCCGGTCGGACCTCGTCCGCCGGTCGCTGTCGCGGGCCGATCAGGTGCTGAACGAGAACGGTGTGCGGCTGCCGCCGGGCTACTCGGCCCCGACGACGGTCCTGCAGATGTTCTCGCCGAGGACCCTGAACGACGACGCCGCCGTCTCGCTGTGGCTCGACGTCTTCGAGCTGTCCGGGGACTCCGCCGGCTCGAACGGGCAGGACTGGGTCGACGTCGGCGCCGACCGGCGGGACATCCTGCGCCGCATCACCGTTCCGTGCCGGGTGATCGCCTTCTCCGACGACCTGATCTGCCCGCCGCACCTGGGCGCCGAGGTCGCCGACGCCATCCCGGACTGCGACTTCGTGGAGATCGGCGGCGCCGGCCACCTCGGCAACCTCGAACGTCCCGACGAGGTCAATTCCGCCATCATCGAGTTCATCGGCAAGTTCTGACCGGCCGGCGTCTGTTCCGCACCGGGACCGGCGGGTGTTCAACTGACGGGCCCCGATGTTGAACGGCGTCACCGCTGGTCCGCGACGCCGGGGCCGGCGGGTGGCCGGACGGCGTTGATCAGATCGATGGGCCGGGCCATAGTGTGCACGCCCCCGGTGCGCACCGTGGGAACGCGGTTTCTCCGGTCACACGGTGAACGCTGGCCTCGTCGGATAGCGTCGCGGACGCCGCCCCGCCGGGTGCTGTGAGCGCAGCCGCCGTGCCGGAGCCCGCCGGCGTTGACGTCGGCGGACACTCCCTGCTCGCGGTCACACCGAACAGCCGCATCCGCACACTGCTGCAAGCCGAGGAGTCCTGATGATCCCGTTGTCGTACGCGCAACAGCGGCTGTGGTTCATCGGGCAACTGGAAGGTCCGAGCGCCACCTACAACGTCCCGATCCACCTGCGGCTGTCCGGCGGCATCGAGGTCGACGCCCTCGATGCGGCGATCCGGGACGTGCTGGGCCGGCACGCGGTGCTGCGGACGGTGTTCCCGATCGTCGACGGGCGACCGCACCAGCGGATCGTCCCGCTCAAGGACCTGGACTGGGCCCTCGAGGTCGTCGCCGTCCCCGCCGCCGACGTGCAGGCCGCGGTCGACGACGCCGCCGGCTACGTGTTCGATCTGGCCGCGGAGGTGCCGATCCGGGCCCGGCTGATCTCGTCCGGACCCGACGAACACGTCCTGGTCGTGGTGATGCACCACATCGCCAGCGACGGCTGGTCGAAAGCGACACTGGCGCGGGACGTCTCCACGGCGTACGCCGCCCGCAGCGCGGGGCACGCCCCCAGCTGGCAGCCGCTGCCGGTGCAGTACGTCGACTACACCCTCTGGCAGCGGGAACTGCTCGGCGACGAAGAAGACCCGGACAGCCTGATCTCGCGGCAGGTCGCGTACTGGCGGCAGGCGCTGGCCGGCGCGCCGGAGGAACTGGCGTTGCCGGCGGACCGGCCACGGCCGGCCGTGGCCAGCTACCGTGGCCACCAGCTGCCGGTCGAGGTGCCCGCCGAGCTGCACGCCCGGCTGGTGCAGGTGGCCCGGGCGCAGGGCGTGACGATGTTCATGCTGCTGCAGGGCGCCCTGGCGGTCCTGATGTCGAAACTCGGTGCCGGCAACGACATCCCGACCGGCTCGGTGGTCGCCGGCCGCACCGACGAGGCGCTGCACGACCTGGTCGGGTTCTTCGTCAACACGCTCGTCATCCGCACCGACCTGGCCGGCGACCCCACGTTCGAGCAGGTCCTGGCGCGGGTCCGCACGACGAGTCTCGCCGCGTTCGCGCATCAGGACGTGCCGTTCGAACGGCTCGTCGAGGAGCTGGCCCCGACCCGGTCGCTGGCCCGGCACCCGCTGTTCCAGGTGATGCTGACCGTGCAGAACAACGCCGACGCCGTCCTGGACCTGGCGGGGTTGAGCACGGAAGGGATCTCCGCGGACCGTGCGACGGCGAAGTTCGACCTGGACCTGACGGTGTCGGAGGTCTTCGCCGCCGACGGTGCCCCGGCGGGCCTGCGAGGGTGGGTGACCGGGTCGGCGGACCTGTTCGACGCCGGGTCGGTGGCCTCGGTCGGCCGGCGGTGGGTACGGGTGCTGGAAACCGTCGCCACCGACCCGTCGCTGCCGCTGTCGGCGGTGTCGGTGCTGGACGAGGCCGAGTCGCACCGGGTGCTGGTGCAGTGGAACGACACCGGGGCCGAGGTGCCGCCGGTGCTGGCGCCGGGACTGTTCGCGGCGCAGGCGTCGCGGACGCCGGACGCGCCGGCCGTGGTGTGCGACGGCGTGGTGATGTCGTATGCGGACCTCGACGCTCGGGCGAATCGCCTGGCCCGGTATCTGGCCGCTTCGGGCGTCGGCGCGGAGTCGGTGGTGGGTCTTTGCCTGCCGCGCGGGATCGACATGGTCGTCGCGCTTCTGGCGGTGTGGAAGGCCGGTGGCGCGTACCTGCCGATCGATCCGGGGTATCCGGTGGAGCGGATCGGGTTCATGCTCGCCGACTCGCGCGCCGCGGTGCTGCTCGGTGTGCAGGACATCCTCGACGAGCTCCCCGCGGGGCGGGTTCGGTCGGCGGCGTTGGACGACCCGCAGTTGGCCGCTGCGGTGGCGGCGCAGTCGGGTGCGTCGCTGGACGTGCCGGTGCTGCCGGGTCAGCTGGCGTATGTCATTTACACGTCGGGTTCGACGGGGATGCCGAAGGGTGTCGCGGTTACGCATGGTGGGTTGGCGAATTATGCGGTGTGGGCGGTGGGTGCGTACGGTCCGGCGGGTCGGGGTGCGGTGTTGCATTCGTCGTTGGCGTTCGATCTGACGGTGACGAGTGTGGTGGTGCCGCTTGTCGCTGGGTCGCCGGTGGTGGTCAGTGTGGACGGTGGCGCGGAGGGCCTGGCCGGGCTGGTGAATGCGTCGGGCGGGTTCGACGTGGTGAAGGTCGTGCCGGCGCATCTGCCGTTGCTGGCGGAGTTGATCATCGGTCCTGCTGCGTCGTCGGCGGCGCGGGTGCTGGTGGTTGGTGGTGAGGCGTTGTCGGCGGGTCCGGTGCGGCGGTGGTTGGATCGGGCGCCGGGTTCGGTGGTGGTGAATGAGTACGGTCCGACGGAGACGGTTGTCGGGTGTTGTGTGTATCGGGTGTCGTCGGGTCAGGTGCTGGCGGGGGAGCAGGTGCCGATCGGGCGGCCGATCGCGAATACCCGGTTGTATGTGCTGGATGAGCGGTTGTTGCCGGTGCCGGTCGGGGTGGCCGGTGAGTTGTACATCGCCGGCGCGCAGCTCGCCCGTGGCTACGTCGGCCGGGCCGGGCTGACGGCGGAACGGTTCGTCGCGGATCCGTTCGGTGCCGGCGAGCGGTTGTACCGCACCGGGGACGTCGTGCGGTGGAACGCCGACGGGGATCTCGTCTACCTCGGTCGCGCCGACGAGCAGGTGAAGATCCGCGGGTTCCGGATCGAACCCGGCGAGGTCCAGGCCGCGGCCGCCACCCACCCGCGGGTCGCCCAGGCCGCGGTGATCGCCCGCGACGACGCGGCCGGCGGCAAGCAACTGGTCGCCTACATCGTCCCCGTCGGCGCCGCCGACCCGGCGCTGCCCGGCGAGATCCGCCAGCACCTGGCGACCCGGCTGCCGGAGTACCTGGTGCCCGGCGCCGTCGTCGTCCTCGACGCCCTGCCACTGACCGCCAACGGCAAACTCAACCGCGAGGCCCTCCCCGCGCCGCAGCACAACATCACGGCCGGCGGCGGGCGCGGCCCCGCCAACGCCCGCGAAGAGCTCCTCTGCCAGGCCTTCGCGGAGATGCTCGGCCTCGACACGGTCGGCGTCGACGACAACTTCTTCGCGCTGGGCGGCCACTCACTGCTGGCGTTGTCCGTGGTCGAGTGGCTGCGGGTGCGCGGGGTGTCGGTGTCGGTGCGGGCGCTGTTCCTCACGCCGACACCGGCCGGGCTCGCCGCGGCGACGAGCATCGCGGCGGTCGAGGTCCCGCCGAACCTGATCCCGGCCGGCGCGCAGGCCATCACGCCGCAGATGCTGCCGCTGGTCGAGCTGACCCAGGCGGAGATCCAAGCGGTCGCCGGCACCGTCGACGGCGGCGCCGCCAACATCGCCGACATCTACCCCCTCGCGCCGCTGCAGGAAGGCATCCTGTTCCACCACCTGTTCGCCGCCGGCGGTGAGGACGTCTACGTCGCGCCGACGGTGATCGAGTTCGCCGACCGGGCCCGGCTCGACCGGTTCATCGCCGCCCTCCAGCAGGTCATCGACCGGCACGACGTGTTCCGCACGTCGGTGGTGTGGTCTGGGCTGCGGCAGCCGGTACAGGTCGTGTGGCGATCCGCCACGCTGCCCGTCACCGAGGTCAGCCTGCCAGCCGACACCGCCGACGCGACAACGGACCTGCTGACGATCGTGGGCCTGTCGATGGACTTCGAGCGGGCGCCACTGCTGGACCTGCACGTCGCCGAGGTCACCGATGGCCGGTGGCTCGGGATGCTCCGCGGGCACCACGTCGTGCAGGACCACATCGCGCTGGAAGTGATGCTGGACGAGATCGAAGCGACGCTGTCGGGGCGCGCCGACACGCTGCCGACGCCGCTGCCGTTCCGCAACTTCGTCGCCCAGGCCCGGGCCGGGCTGGTCACCGGCGGCCACGAGGAGTTCTTCCGCGACCTGCTGGCCGGCGTCGACGAGCCGACCGCCGCATACGGGGTGACCGACGTGCGCGGCGACGGGTCCGGCATGGAGCGCGCCCGAGCGGAGCTCGACGCCGAGCTGGGGACGCGGCTACGGGACGTGGCCCGGCGGTTGGGCGCCAGCCCGGCGACGATCATGCACGTGGCCTTGTCGCGGGTCCTCGCCGTGGTGTCCGGCCGCGACGACGTCGTGTTCGGCACCGTGCTGTTCGGGCGGATGAACGCCGGCGCCGGATCGGACCGGGCGCCCGGACTGTTCATCAACACGCTGCCGGTGCGCGTGAACATCGGCGACCCGGACGTGCTGACCGCGGTCACCGCGATGCGCACCCAACTGGCCGGACTGCTGGAGCACGAGCACGCCCCGCTGGCGTCGGCGCAACGGGCGAGCGCCCTGCCGGCGGACAAGCCGCTGTTCACCACCCTCTTCAACTACCGGTACCAGGCCGACACCGGACGCCCGGACACCCGTGACACCGGCGGGTTCGACGGCATCCGGACGCTGTTCTCCCGGGACATCACCAACTACCCGTTGACGGTGTCGGTCGACGACCACGCCGCCGGGTTCGGCTTCGCCGTCGACGCGGTCGGCCCGATCGACCCCGTCGCCGTGGCCTGCATGCTGCGGACCGCGACCGGCAGCCTGGTCGCGGCGCTGGAGGACGGCCTCGACGGCCGCGCACAGGTGCCGCTGTCGGCGGTCGGCGTGCTGGACACACCCGAACTGGACCGCCTGCTGCATCAGTGGAACGACACCGGGTTCGTGGTGCCGGCCGCTACGGTGCCGGAGTTGTTCGCGGCGCAGGTGGGGCGTACGCCGGATGCGCCGGCGGTGGTGTGTGGTGGTGTGGTGGTGTCGTATGCGGAGTTGGATGTGCGGTCGTCTCGGTTGGCTGGTTACCTGTCCGGGTTGGGGGTGGGGCCGGAGTCGGTGGTGGGGTTGTGTTTGCCGCGGGGTGTGGATCTGGTGGTGGCGGTGTTGGGGGTGTGGAAGGCGGGTGGTGCGTATTTGCCGGTGGATCCGGCGTATCCGGTGGAGCGGGTTGGGTTCATGTTGGCTGATGCGGCGCCGGTGTGTGTGGTGACGGTGTCGGGGTTGCTGGGTGGGGAGACGGTTGGTGGGGTTCGGGTGGTGGCGTTGGACGATCCGGGGTTGGGCGGCGATGCCGGTGCGGCGCTGGCCGTGGTGGGGCCGGGGTGCGCGGCGTATGTGATGTACACGTCGGGGTCGACCGGTGTGCCGAAGGGTGTGGTGGTCGAGCACCACTCCGTGGCGGCGCTGGTGGCTTGGGCGGGCTCACGGTTCGGCGGCGACGGTGGTTTCGAACGGGCGCTGGGTGCGACGTCGTTGAGCTTCGACGTGTCGGTGTTCGAGCTGTTCGGTCCGTTGTGCTGTGGTGGGTCGGTCCGGATCGTGGAGGACCTGCTGGCGCTGGCGGACGGCGTGGTGGATGACGTGTCGCTGGTCAGTGCGGTGCCCTCGGCGTTGGTGCCGGTGCTGGGTTCGGCGTCCGCGGACATGGTGGTGCTGGCCGGTGAGGGCCTGTCGGCGGGTGTGCTCGGTGCCGTGCGGGCGGCAATGCCCGGGGCGGCGGTGGCGAACATCTACGGCCCGACCGAGGCGACGGTGTATGCCACCGCGTGGTTCGACGACGGTGCCGACCGTCCGGTGCCGCCGATCGGGCGTCCGATCGGCGGGGCCCGGGTGTACGTGCTGGACGGACGGCTCACGCCGGTGCCGGTAGGGGTGGCCGGTGAGCTGTACGTGGCCGGGTCGGGCGTCGCCCGCGGATACGTGGGGCGGGCCGGGCTGACCGCGGACCGGTTCGTCGCCGACCCGTTCGGTGCCGGCGGTCGGCTGTACCGAACCGGGGATGTGGTGCGGTGGGACGCCGGCGGGGACCTGGTGTATCTGGGCCGCGCCGACGAGCAGGTGAAGATCCGCGGGTTCCGGATCGAGCCGGGCGAGATCGAGGCGGTGCTGACCGGGCATCCGCGGGTGGCGCAGGCCGCGGTGATCGCCCGTGAGGACCCGTCCGGGGACAAGCGCCTGGTGGCGTATGTGGTGCCGGCCGGCGGTGACGGTGACGGCCTCCCGGCGGAGTTGCGCGGGTTCGCCGGTGACCGGCTGCCGGAGTACATGGTGCCCGCGGCCGTGGTCGTCCTCGAGGCGTTGCCGCTGTCGGTGAACGGGAAGCTGGACCGGCGGGCGCTGCCCGCGCCGGACTTCGCGGCTGGTGCTGGGGTCGGTCGTGGTCCGGCCAACGTGCGCGAAGAGCTGCTGGGACAGGCCTTCGCCGAGGTCCTCGGCCTGGACGCGGTCGGCGTGGATGACGACTTCTTCGCGTTGGGTGGGCATTCGCTGCTGGCGGTGCGCCTCGTCAGCCGGGTCCGGGCCGTGTTCGGGGTCGAGTTGCCGTTGCGGGCGTTGTTCGAGGCTTCGACGCCGGCGGGGTTGGCGGGGCTGTTGCCGGGTGCCGGGGTGGCGCGGTCGGCGTTGGTGCCGTCGGTACGGCCGGAGCGGCTGCCGTTGTCGTATGCGCAGCAGCGGCTGTGGTTCATCGGTCAGTTGGAGGGTCCGAGCGCGACGTACAACATTCCGATGGTGCTGCGCCTGTCGGGTGAGGTGGACGCGCAGGCTCTTCAGGCGGCGTTGCGGGATGTGATCGAACGGCACGAGGTGCTGCGCACCGTGTTCCCGACCGTCGACGGTGAGCCGTTCCAGCAGGTGACTCCGGTCGAGGACCTGGACTGGCAGCTGCAGTTGGTCGACGTGGCAGCGGCGGATCTGGCGCACGCGGTGGATGCGGCGGTGCAGTACGCGTTCGATCTGGCGGTGGAGGCGCCGATCCGGGCGTGGCTGTTCACCGGCGATGACGGCGAGCGGGTGTTCGTGACGGTCGTGCATCACATCGCCGGGGACGGCTGGTCGACGCGTCCATTGGCCGGCGATGTGTCGGCGGCGTATGCGGCGCGGTTGGCTGGTCGGGCGCCGGCGTGGGGGCCGCTGCCGGTGCAGTATGCCGATTACACGTTGTGGCAGCGGGAGCTGCTTGGTGCCGAAGGCGATCCGGACAGTGTGATCTCGCGGCAGGTGTCGTACTGGCGGCGGGCTCTGGCTGGTGTGCCGGAGGAGCTGGTGTTGCCGGCGGACCGGCGGCGTCCTCTCGTGGCGAGCCATCGTGGGCACGCGGTGCCGGTGGACGTGCCGGCCGGGTTGCATGCGCGGTTGCTGGAGGTTGCCCGGGCCGAGGGCGTGACGGTGTTCATGCTGCTGCAGGCCGGGCTGGGTGTGTTGTTGTCGAAGCTCGGCGCCGGCACGGACATCCCGATCGGCGCGGCGATCGCCGGCCGCACGGACCAGGCGTTGGATGACCTGGTTGGGTTCTTCGTCAACACCCTCGTGATCCGCACTGACCTGTCCGGCGACCCCTCGTTCACTGAGCTGCTGGCTCGGGTGCGGGAGACGACGCTGGCTGGGTTCGAGCATCAGGATGTGCCGTTCGAGCTGCTGGTGGAGGAGCTCGCCCCAGGTCGGTCCCTGGCCCGGCACCCGTTGTTCCAGACGATGTTGACGGTGCAGAACACCGCCGGCGCGGTGTTGGATCTGCCCGGGATCGGCGTAGGCGCGTTTGCCGGATCGGCGTCCGGGGTGTCGGCGGCGAAGTTCGACCTGGAGTGGAGCGTCACCGAGAGCTTCGATCCCGATGGTCTGCCGGCGGGGTTGCGGGGTGCGGTGATCGGGTCGGCGGATCTGTTCGATGCGGGCTCGGTTGTGGTGATCGCTGAGCGGTGGTTGCGGGTGTTGGAGGGGGTGCTGGCGGATCCGTCGGCTCCGGTCTCGGCGGTGGATGTTCTGGGTGCCGGTGAGTTGGACCGGATGCTGCGTGCGTGGAACGACACTGCGGTCGACGTGCCGGCTGACACGTTGCCTGGGTTGTTTGCGGCGCAGGTGGCGCGGACTCCGGATGCGCCGGCGGTGGTGTTTGAGGGCGAGTCCGTTTCGTATGCGGAGTTGGATGGTCGGGCGAATCGCTTGGCTCGGTTGTTGATGAGCCGTGGTGTCGGTGCGGATTCGGTGGTGGGTGTGCGCCTGCCGCGGGGTGTGGACATGGTGGTTGCGTTGTTGGCGGTGGTGAAGGCTGGTGGCGCGTATCTGCCGATTGATCCGGATCTGCCGGCTGAGCGGGTGGCGTTCATGGTGGCGGATGCGGGCGCGGTGTGTGTGGTGTCCGAGGTTGAGTCGGAGGGTCTGCCGGGTGCGGACCCTGGTGTGCGGGTGGTTCCGGCGCAGGCGGCGTATGTGATCTATACGTCGGGGTCGACGGGTGTCCCGAAGGGTGTGGTGGTGTCCCACGCCGGGATTGTGAACCGTCTGGTGTGGATGCAAGCTCGGTTCGGGTTGCAGCCGGGGGACAGGGTTCTGCACAAGACGCCGTTTGGTTTTGACGTGTCGGTGTGGGAGTTGTTCTGGCCGTTGATCCAGGGCGCGGTGATGGTCGTTGCCCGTCCGGGTGGCCACCGTGACCCGGGCTACGTCGCGGAGCTGATCCGCGATGAACACGTCGACACCGTGCATTTCGTGCCGTCGATGTTGGAGGCGTTCCTGGCCGCCCCGCAGGCAGCTGAGTGTGGTGGTCTCAGGCGCGTGGTGTGTTCTGGTGAGGCGTTGGGTGCGGCGGTCCGGGACCGGTTCTTCGAGGTCCTGCCGGGCGTGGGGTTGTTCAACCTGTACGGCCCGACGGAGGCGTCGGTCGACGTGACCGAGTGCGCGGTCCCAGCATCGGGTCCGGTCCCGATCGGTCGTCCGGTGTTCAACACCCGTGTCTACGTCCTGGACGACCGGTTGGCGCCGGTCCCTGTCGGGGTTCCTGGTGAGCTGTATCTGGCTGGGGTCCAGCTGGCCCGGGGTTATGTCAGTCGTCCGGGGTTGACGGGGGAGCGGTTCGTCGCGGACCCGTTCGACAGTGGGGCGCGGTTGTACCGCACCGGTGATGTGGTGCGCTGGTCCAGCGACGGCGACCTCGTCTATCTGGGTCGCGCGGATGAGCAGGTGAAGATCCGCGGGTTCCGGATCGAGCCGGGTGAGGTCGAAGCGGTCATCGCCGCCCATCCGCGGGTTGCCCAGATCGCGGTGATCGCCCAGGACGAGCGCCTTGTCGCGTACGTGGTTCCGGCCGATGGTGACGGTGACGACCTGCCGGCCGTGCTGCGCGGGTTCGCCGCTGAGCGGTTGCCGGAGTACATGGTGCCGTCCGCGGTGGTGGTGCTGGCCGCGTTGCCACTCACCGTGAACGGGAAGCTGGATCGCAAGGCGTTGCCGGCGCCGGACTTCGCGTCTGCGGCGGGGACCGGACGCGGCCCGGCGAGCGTCCGTGAAGAGCTGCTGTGCCAGGCGTTCGCGGAGGTGTTGGGTCTCGACGCCGTCGGGGTCGATGACGACTTCTTCGCCCTCGGCGGTCACTCGCTGCTGGCGGTGCGGCTGGTGGAGTGGTTGCGGGTCCGGGGCGTGTCGGTGTCGGTGCGTGCGCTGTTCCTGTCGCCGACGCCGGCAGGGTTGGCGACGGCCGCGGGTGCGGTGACCGTGGAGGTCCCGCCGAACCTGATCCTCGCCGGCGCACAGGTGATCACCCCGGACATGCTGCCGCTGGTCGAGCTGACCGAGGCCGAGATCCAGGCCGTCGTCGGCACCGTCGCGGGTGGCGCGGCGAACGTCGCGGACATCTACCCCCTCGCGCCGCTGCAGGAAGGTCTGCTGTTCCTCCACCTGCTGGCCGATGGTGGCGAGGACGCGTACGTCACGCCGTTCGTGCTCGAGTTCGACGACCGTGGCCGGCTCGACGCGTTCACCGCCGGGCTGCAGCACGTTGTCGATCGTCACGACATCCTCCGGACGTCGATGGTGTGGGCGGGGTTGCGGGAGCCGGTGCAGGTGGTGTGGCGGGCGGTCACGGTGCCGGTGACCGAGGTCGGCCTGCCGGCCGATGCTGCGGACCCGGTGGCGGAGCTGCTGTCGGCGGTGAGTCTGTCGATGGACCTGGGCCGGGCGCCGCTGCTGGACCTGCATGTGGCCGAGGTTGCCGGCGGCCGGTGGCTGGGGTTGCTGCGCGTGCATCACCTGGTGCAGGACCATGCGGCGTTGGAAGTGGTGATGGCCGAGGTCGAGGCGGTGCTGGCCGGTCAGGCCGACACCCTGCCGGAGCCGCTGCCGTTCCGGAACTTCGTGGCGCAGGCCCAGGCCAGCGGGGACCACGAGGAGTACTTCCGGGAGCTGCTGTCTGGGGTGGATGAGCCGACGGCGGCGTTCGGTGTCAGCGATATTCGCGGTGACGGGTCCGCGGTGGTACGGGCCGGGGCAGAGCTCGACGTCGAACTGGCGGCGCGGCTGCGGGAGACGGCCCGGCGGCTCGGGGTGAGCCCCGCGACCGTGATGCATGTGGCGTGGTCGCGGGTCCTCGCGGTGGTGTCGGGTCGTGACGATGTCGTGTTCGGCACGGTGTTGTTCGGGCGGATGAACGCCGGCGCCGGTGCGGACCGGGTGCCCGGCTTGTTCATGAACACGCTGCCGGTGCGGGTGCCGACCGGCGGCTTGGATGTGCTGGCGGCGGTCACCGCGATGCGCGGACAACTGGCCGGGCTGATCGAGCACGAGCACGCGCCGTTGGCGTTGGCGCAGCGGGTCAGTGCGGTGCCGGGCGACCTGCCGTTGTTCGCCACGCTGCTCAATTACCGGCACAACAGCGCGGGCCGGCCGGGTGACGCTGACGGGCCGCACGGGTTCGCGGGCGTCCGCACCGTGTACTTCCGCGAGCAGAACAACTACCCGCTGACCGTTTCCGTGGACGACGACGGCCGTCGCTTCGGTGTTGTGGTGGATGCGGTTGGGTCGATTGATGCGGGTGCGGTGGTGGGGTTGGTGTTGGCGGGTGTGGGGGGTTTGGTGTCGGCGTTGGAGGTTGGTTTGGAGGAGGGTGTGTGGGGGTTGTTGTCGTCGGTTGGGGTGTTGGATGGGGTGGTTTTGGATCGGGTGTTGTTTGGGTGGAATGAGACGGTGGTGGAGGTTGGGTTGGGGTCGGTGGTGGAGTTGTTTGGGGTGGAGGTGGTGCGTGATTCGGGTGCGGTGGCGGTGGTGTGTGAGGGGGTGTCGTTGTCGTATGGGGAGTTGGATGTGCGGTCGGATCGTCTGGCTCGGTGTTTGGTTGGTCGGGGTGTGGGTGTGGAGTCGGTGGTGGGTGTGTGTTTGCCGCGGGGTGTGGAGGTGGTGGTTGCGGCGTTGGCGGTGTGGAAGGCGGGTGGTGTGTTTTTGCCGATTGATCCTGAGTATCCGGTGGAGCGGGTTGGGTTCATGGTGGTGGATGCGGCGCCGGTGTGTGTGGTGACGGTGTCGTCGGTGGTGGGGGTGTTGGCGGGGGTTGAGTCGCCGTTGGTGGTGCTGGACGAGCCGGTATCGGCGGCGGAGGCGCCGGCGGAGCCGTTGCCGGTTCGCGTGCTGCCGGGCCAGCTGGCGTACGTGATTTACACGTCGGGGTCGACGGGGACGCCGAAGGGTGTCGGCGTCTCGCACGCCGCGCTGGCGAACGCGGTAGGCGTGCTCAGCCCGGTGTTCGGGGCCGGGCCGGGGGTGGGCGTGCTGCAGTTCGTCTCGTTCAGCTTCGACGCGTCCGTGCTGGACATCGCGGTTGCGTTGACGTCGGGTGCCCGGCTGGTGGTGGCATCGGCGGCGCAGCGGACGGACGCGGGAATGCTGCGGGAGTTGGTGGCGTCCGCCGGGGTGCAGGTGGCGAGCCTGGTGCCGAGCCTGCTGGAGACGTTGACGCCGCACGACCTGGCGCCGGTGCGGCGGATGGTGGTGGGTTCGGAGGGGATCTCCGTCCGGCAGGCCGAACTGTGGGCGGCGGACCGGTTGCTGGTCCACGCCTACGGCCCGACCGAGGCGGCGGTGATCATGGCGACCAGCGTGGTGGACGCGGAGCGGGTGTCGGGCACCTCGGTGGTGCCGTTCGGCCGGCCGATGGGCAACAGCCGCGCGTTCGTGCTGGACGAGCGGCTGTCGCCGGTGCCGGTCGGGGTGGCCGGCGAGCTGTACGTGGCCGGGGCGCAGCTGGCACGAGGATACGTGGGCCGGCCCGCGCTGACGGCAGCCCGCTTCGTGGCCGATCCGTTCGACCCGGCCGGCCTGGGTGGACTGTTGTACCGGACCGGGGACGTCGTGCGGTGGACCGGCGACGGCGACCTCGTATACCTGGGCCGCGCCGACGAGCAGGTGAAGATCCGCGGGTTCCGGATCGAACCGGGCGAGATCGAAGCCGTGCTGACCGACCATCCGCGGGTCGCGCAGGCCGCCGTCATCGCCCGCCAGGACACGGCCCGGGACAAGCGCCTCGTTGCCTACGTGGTCCCGGTCGATGGTGACGCCGGCGATCTGCCGGTGGCGTTGCGTGCGTTCGTGCGTGAGCGGCTGCCGGAGTACATGGTGCCCGCCGCCGTCGTGGTCCTGGCCGGGCTTCCGCTGTCACCGAACGGGAAGCTGGACCGCAAGGCCCTGCCCGCGCCGGACTTCGCGGCGACCGCCGGGATTGGACGCGGCCCGGCCAACGTCCGCGAGGAGCTGCTGTGCCAGGCCTTCGCCGAGGTGTTGGGTCTCGACGCCGTCGGGGTCGATGACGACTTCTTCGCCCTCGGTGGGCATTCGTTGCTGGCGGTACGACTCGTGGAGTGGCTGCGGGTGCGGGGCGTGCCCGTGTCGGTGCGCCGGCTGTTCGACGCACCGACGCCGGCCGGGCTCGCCGCGGCCGCCGGTGCGGCGACCGTAGAGGTGCCGCCGAACCTGATCCCGGCCGGCGCGCAGGTGATCACGCCGCAGATGCTGCCGCTGGTCGCGCTGACCGAGGCGGAGATCGAGGCCGTCGTCGGCACGGTGGAGGGTGGTGCCGCCAACGTCGCGGACATCTACCCGCTCGCGCCGTTGCAGGAAGGCATGCTGTTCCACCACCTGCTGGCCGACGGCGGCGATGACGTGTACGCCGTGCCGCGGGTCTTCGAGCTGCCCGACCGGGACACGCTCGACGACTTCGTCGCCGCGTTGCAGCAGGTGATCGACCGGCATGACGTGTTCCGCACCTCGGTGGTGTGGTCCGGACTGCGGGAACCGGTGCAGGTGGTGTGGCGGTCGGCGACCCTCCCGGTGACGGAGGTCGACATCGCCGCCGACGCCGAGGATCCGGCGGCCGCGCTGATGTCGGCGGTGGGGTCGTCGTTGGATCTGGGTCGCGCCCCGCTGGTCGACGTTCATGCCGCCGACCTGTGCGATGGCCGGTCGCTGGCGATGGTGCGGATCCATCACCTGGTGCAGGACCACACCGCGATCGAGATCGTGTACAACGAGGTTCGGGCGATCCTCGCCGGGCGCACCGAGCAGCTGGCCGCGCCGCTGCCGTTCCGCAACTTCGTCGCCCAGGCGCGGGCCAGCCTGGTCGGCGGCGACCACGAGGCGCACTTCCGGGACCTGCTGGCGGGCGTCGACGAACCGACCGTGGCGTTCGGTGTGACCGATGTACGCGGCGACGGTTCGGCGGTCGTCATCGCACAGGCCGACATCGACGCCGACCTGGGTGTGCGGCTGCGGGACGTGTCCCGGCGGCTGGGGGTCAGCCCCGCGACGGTGATGCATGTGGCGTGGTCCCGGGTCCTGGCCGTGGTCGCGGCGCGTGACGACGTGGTGTTCGGGACGGTGCTGTTCGGGCGGATGAACGCCGGCGCCGGCGCGGACCGGGTTCCCGGCCTGTTCATGAACACGCTGCCGGTGCGGGTGCGCACCGGCGACCTCGACGTCAGAGCCGCCGTTACCGCGATGCGCGGGCAGCTGGCCGGGCTGCTGGAGCACGAACACACGCCCCTCGCCATCGCCCAGCGGGCGAGCACGGTGCCGGCCGACGTACCGCTGTTCACGACCCTGTTCAACTACCGGCACAACGCCACCGTCGAACAGCACGGCGATCAGGACAACGGGGTACGGCACCTGCTCGTCCGGGACCGGACCAGCTACCCGCTGTCGGTGGCGGTTGACGACTACGGCGACCGGTTCGGTGTTGTGGTGGATGCGGTTGGGTCGATTGATGCGGGTGCGGTGGTGGGGTTGGTGTTGGCGGGTGTGGGGGGTTTGGTGTCGGCGTTGGAGGTTGGTTTGGAGGAGGGTGTGTGGGGGTTGTTGTCGTCGGTTGGGGTGTTGGATGGGGTGGTTTTGGATCGGGTGTTGTTTGGGTGGAATGAGACGGTGGTGGAGGTTGGGTTGGGGTCGGTGGTGGAGTTGTTTGGGGTGGAGGTGGTGCGTGATTCGGGTGCGGTGGCGGTGGTGTGTGAGGGGGTGTCGTTGTCGTATGGGGAGTTGGATGTGCGGTCGGATCGTCTGGCTCGGTGTTTGGTTGGTCGGGGTGTGGGTGTGGAGTCGGTGGTGGGTGTGTGTTTGCCGCGGGGTGTGGAGGTGGTGGTTGCGGCGTTGGCGGTGTGGAAGGCGGGTGGTGTGTTTTTGCCGATTGATCCTGAGTATCCGGTGGAGCGGGTTGGGTTCATGGTGGTGGATGCGGCGCCGGTGTGTGTGGTGACGGTGTCGTCGGTGGTGGGGGTGTTGGCGGGGGTTGAGTCGCCGCTGGTGGTGCTGGACGAGCCGGTGGTGGACGTGCAGGATGTGGTGCTGCCGGCGTGGCCGTTGCCGGACCAGCTGGCGTATGTGATTTACACGTCGGGGTCGACGGGGACGCCGAAGGGTGTCGGCGTCTCGCACGCGGCGCTGGCAAACGCCGCGGAGGCGTTCGTCCCGGTGTTCGGAGCCGGTCCAGGGATCGGGGTACTGCAGTTCGCGTCGTTCAGCTTCGACGCGTCCGTGCTGGACATCGCGGTCGCGTTGACGTCGGGTGCCCGGCTGGTGGTGGCATCGGCGGCGCAGCGGACGGACGCGGGGATGCTGCGGGAACTGGTGGCGTCCGCCGGCGTGCAGGTCGCCAGCGTGGTGCCGAGCCTGCTGGAGGCGCTGACGCCCCAGGACCTGGCACCGGTGCGGCAGCTCGTGGTGGGTGCGGAGGCGATCTCGACGCGGCAGGCCACGACGTGGTCCGAGGGCCGGGTGCTGATGAACACCTACGGCCCGACGGAGGCCGCGGTGATGGTCGCGGCCGGAGCCGTCGACGTGACGAGAGTGCCGGCGGGTGGAGTGGTGCCGTTCGGGCGGCCCGCCGCAAACAGCCGGATGTTCGTGCTGGACGAGCGGTTGTCGCCGGTACCGGCCGGGGTGTCGGGTGAGTTGTATCTGGCCGGGGCACAGCTGGCGCGGGGATACGTGGGCCGCGCCGGGCTGACGGCGGAGCGGTTCGTGGCCGACCCGTTCGACCCGATCGGTGGCGGCAGGCTGTACCGGACCGGCGACGTGGTGCGGTGGACCGGCGACGGCGAACTGGTGTTCGTCGGCCGGGCGGACACGCAGGTGAAAATCCGCGGGTTCCGGATCGAACTGGGCGAGATCGAAGCCGTGTTGACCGACCATCCGTCGGTCGCGCGGGCCGCCGTGATCGCCCGCGAGGACACCGCCGGGGACAAGCGCCTTGTTGCCTACGTGGTCCCGGTCGATGGTGACGCTGATGTTCTGCCGGTGGCGTTGCGTGCGTTCGTGCGTGAGCGGCTGCCGGAGTACATGGTGCCCGCCGCCGTGGTCGTCCTGGCCGGGCTTCCGCTGTCACCGAACGGGAAGCTGGACCGCAAGGCCCTGCCCGCCCCGGACTACGCCGCGACAGCCGCCGCCGGGCGGGCCCCGGTCAGCGTGCAGGAAGAGCTGCTGTGCCTGGCCTTCGCCGAGGTCCTCGGCCTGGACGCGGTCGGCGTGGATGACGACTTCTTCGCGTTGGGCGGGCATTCGCTGCTGGCGGTGCGCCTCGTCAGCCGGATCCGGGCCGTGTTCGGGGTCGAACTGTCGCTGCGGGAGTTGTTCGAGGCGTCGACGCCGGCCGGGCTGGCCGGCCGGTTGCCGGGTGCGGGGTCTGCGCGGTCTTCGTTGGCGCTGTGGGTACGGCCGCAGCGACTGCCGCTGTCGTATGCGCAGCAGCGGCTGTGGTTCATCGGGCAGCTGGAAGGCCCGAACGCGACGTACAACATCCCGACGGCGCTGCGCCTGTCGGGTGACGTGGACGCGCAGGCCCTCGAGGCCGCGCTGCGGGATGTGATCGAGCGGCACGAGGTGCTGCGTACGGTCTTCCCCACTATCGACGGACAGCCGTTCCAGCAGGTGATCCCGGTCGAGGACCTGAACTGGCAACTGCAGCAGGTCGAAGTCCCCGCCGGAGCGCTGCCGGGTGCGGTGACGGCGGCCGCGCAGCACGCGTTCGACCTCGCCCGTGAGGTACCGATCCGGGCACGGCTGATCAGTGACGGCTCAGACGAGCGGGTGCTGGTGGTGGTCGTACACCACATCGCCGGCGACGGCTGGTCGGTCGGACCGCTGGCCGCGGACGTGTCGACGGCATACGCGGCGCGGGTCGCCGGCGCGGCTCCGGTGTGGGCGCCGCTGCCCGTGCAGTACGCCGACTACACGCTGTGGCAGCGGGAACTCCTCGGTGCCGAGACGGACCCGGACAGCCTGCTCTCGCGGCAGGTGTCGTATTGGCGGCAGGCCCTGGCCGGGGCACCGGAGGAACTGGCGCTGCCGGCGGACCGGCCGCGTCCGGCGGTGGCCAGCGATCGCGGGCACACCGTGCCCGTCCAGGTCGGCGCCGACCTGCACGCCCGACTGTTGGATGTCGCCCGGGCCGAGGGCGTCACGGTGTTCATGCTGCTGCAGGCCGGGCTCGGGGTGCTGCTGTCGAAGCTCGGTGCTGGCACCGACATCCCCATCGGTGCGGCGATTGCCGGGCGCACGGACCAGGCGCTGGACGACCTGGTCGGGTTCTTCGTCAACACCCTGGTGACCCGCACCGACCTGTCCGGTGACCCCTCGTTCACCGAACTGCTGACCCGGGTGCGCGAAACCACCCTGGCGGGATTCGACCACCAGGACGTCCCGTTCGAGCGGCTCGTCGAGGAGCTGTCCCCAACCCGGTCCCTGGCCCGGCATCCGCTGTTCCAGGTGATGCTGACCCTGCAGAACAACGCCGGCGCGACGTTGGACCTGCCCGGGATCGGCGTGGGCGCCTACGCCGGGCCGGTGGCAGGCTTCTCGGCGGCAAAGGTCGACCTGGACCTCGAAGTCTCGGAGACATACGGCGCCGACGGCGCCGCGGCCGGACTGCGCGGCATGCTCACCGGCGCCGCCGACCTTTTCGACGCCGGCACCGTCGCCGACATCGCCCGGCGCTGGGTCCGGGTCCTGGAAACCGTGCTGGCCAACCCATCCATCCCGCTCTCCGAGGTGGACGTCCTCGATGTCGACGAGCGGCGCCGTCTGTTGGTTGAGTGGAACGACACGGTGGTGGAGGGTGTTGCTGGGACGTTGCCGGGGTTGTTCGCGGCGCAGGTGGCGCGGGATCCGGGTGCGGTTGCGGTGGTGTTCGAGGGTGTGTCGGTGACGTTCGGGGAGGTGGATGCGCGTTCGGGTCGGGTGGCGGCGTATCTGCGGGGCTTGGGCGTTGGTCCGGAGTCGGTGGTGGGGGTGCGGTTGCCGCGAGGTGTTGATCTGGTGGTTGCGGTGTTGGGTGTGGTACGGGCGGGTGCGGCGTTCCTGCCGGTTGATTTGGATCTGCCGGCGGAGCGGGTGGCGTTCATGCTTGCGGATGCGGGTGTGACGTGTGTGTTGTCCGATGTGGATGTTCCGGATGCTGTGGGTGAGCCGGTGGAGGTGTTGCCGGACAGCGCGGCGTATGTGATTTATACGTCGGGGTCGACGGGTACGCCGAAGGGTGTTGTGGTGTCGCACGCGGCGGTGGTCAACACGCTGCGGTGGCTGACGGACGAGTACGACCTCGGGGGCACGGACCGGTGCCTGTACAAGACGCCGGTCGGGTTCGACGTGTCAGTGGAGGAACTGTTCCTGCCCCTCGTCATCGGCGCCACGATGGTGATCGCGCGTCCCGGTGGCCACCGCGAACCGGAGTATCTCGCCCGGCTGATCCGGGAGCAGCACGTGACGACGGCCGAGTTCGTGCCCGCGCTGCTGCAGGCACTGCTGGACGAGCCGTCCACAGTGGACTGCCGGTCCCTGCGACATGTCCTCAGCGGCGGGGAGGAACTGACCGCCGCGGTGCGTGACCGGTTCTCCGAGGTGCTGCCGAACACCCAGCTGCACAACACCTACGGCCCGACCGAGACAGCGGTCACGGCCACGTCGGCGGCATGTGCCGCCGGAGACACGGCAACGCTGGTGCCGATCGGCAGGCCGATGGCCAACGTCCGGGCGTACGTCCTCGACGACCGCCTCACGCTGGTGCCCGCCGGTGTGGCGGGTGAGCTGTACCTGGCCGGCACCCAGCTGGCGCGTGGGTATGTCGGACGGTCCGCGTTGACGGCTGAACGGTTCGTCGCCGACCCGTTCGACTCCGGAGCCCGGTTGTATCGCACCGGCGACCTCGTCCGCTGGACCGCCACCGGGCAACTGGTGTACCTCGGCCGCGCCGACGAGCAGGTGAAGCTCCGCGGGTTCCGCATCGAACTGGGCGAGATCGAAGCGGTGATCGCCGCGCATCCCCAGGTCGGACAGGTCGCGGTGGTCGCCCGTGAGACCGTGGCCGGCGACCGGCGCCTGGTGGCGTATGTGGTGCCGGCGGGCGGTGACAGCGACGGGCTGCCCGCGACGTTGCGTGCGTTCGCCGGCGAACGGCTCCCGGAGTACATGGTGCCGGCCGCGGTCGTGACGTTGGACGCGTTGCCGCTGACGCCGAACGGGAAACTGGACCGCAAGGCCCTGCCCGCGCCGGACTTCTCCGCGATCGCCGGGACAGGCCGAGGCCCGGCCAGCGTGCACGAGGAACTGCTGTGCCTGGCCTTCGCCGAGGTCCTCGGTCTGCCTGCCGTCGGCGTCGACGACGACTTCTTCGCGCTGGGTGGGCATTCGCTGCTCGCGGTGCGCCTGGTGAGCCGGGTCCGGGCGGTGCTCGGGGTCGAACTGCCCCTGCGGACGCTGTTCGAGGCGCCGACCCCGGCGCGGCTGGCCGGACGGCTGCCGGGGACAGGGGCGGCACGGCCGGCGTTGGTGCCGTGGGCGCGGCCGGAGCGGCTGCCGTTGTCGTACGCGCAACGCCGGCTGTGGTTCCTCTGGCAGTTGGAGGGTTCCAGCGCCACCCACAACATCCCGGAAGTCCTCGGCCTGTCCGGTGAGGTCGACACGACCGCGCTCGAGACCGCGTTCCGGGACGTGATCGGCCGGCACGAGGTCCTGCGCACGGTCTTCCCGGCCGCGGACGGCGAGCCGTTCCAGCAGGTGATCCCGGTCGAGGACCTGGACTGGCGGCTGCAACTCGTCGACGTCTCGCCCGGAGAGCTGGCCGGTGCCGTGACGGCGGCAGCCCGGTACGCGTTCGATCTGGCCGGTGAGGTGCCGATCCGGGCGTGGTTGTTCGGTGACGGCTCCGACGAGCGGGTGCTGGTGCTGGTCGTGCATCACATCGCCGGGGACGGCTGGTCCACAGCGCCGCTGGCAACTGACGTGTCGACCGCGTACCAGGCGCGGCTCGCCGGGCATGCCCCGGTGTGGGAGTCGTTGCCGGTGCAGTACGCGGACTACACCTTGTGGCAGCGGGAGTTGCTGGGGGACGAGTCGGATCCGGAGAGTGTGATCTCTCGGCAGGTGTCGTACTGGCGGCGGACTCTGGCGGGGTTGCCGGAGGAGCTCAACCTTCCGGCGGATCGGTCGCGGCCGGCGGTGTCAACGCATCGTGGGTTTGAGGTGCCGTGTGTGGTGCCGGCGGAGTTGCATGCGCGGTTGCGGGATGTGGTGCAGGAGCACGGGGTGACCATGTTCATGGTCGTGCAGGCATCACTGGCGATCGCGTTGTCGAAGCTTGGTGCCGGCACGGACATTCCGATGGGTGCGGCGACGGCTGGGCGTACTGACCAGGCGTTGGATGGTCTGGTCGGGTTCTTCATCAACAGCTTGGTGATGCGCACCGATCTGTCGGGTGATCCGACGTTCTCCGAGGTCCTGGCTCGGGTGCGGGAGACGTCGCTGGCCGGGTTCGAGCATCAGGACGTGCCGTTCGAGCGGCTGGTGGAGGTGCTGTCGCCGTCGCGGCTGACGTCGCGGCATCCCTTGTTCCAGGTGATGTTGACGGTGCAGAACACCGCTGAGGCGGTGTTGGAACTCCCGGGCGTGGCGGTTGGTGGGCACGCGTCGGCCGCCGGTGCGGTGTCCGCGGCGCGGTTTGATCTTGACTTGAACATTGGTGAGGTGTTCGACGCCGCGGGCGGTGCTGCGGGGCTGCGGGGTGTGTTGACCGGGTCGGCGGATCTGTTCGATGCGGGCACGGTGGCCGTGATCGGTCGGCGGTGGCTGCGGGTGCTGGAGTCGGTGCTCGCTGACCCGTCGGTGCGGGTGTCGGCGGTTGATGTGTGGGATGCGGGTGAGCTGGATCGGGTCTTGCGTACGTGGAACGACACCGGTGCGGCAGTGGCGGATTCGACGTTGCCGGAGTTGTTCGCGGCGCAGGTTTTGCGGACGCCGGACGCGGTGGCGGTGGTGGGTGACGGGGTTGAGGTGTCGTTCGCGGAGCTGGAGGCTCGAGCGAACCGCCTGGCCAGGTACTTGATGGGGTTGGGTGTCGGCGCGGAGTCGGTGGTGGGTGTCAGCCTGCCCCGGGGCGTCGATCTGATCGTGGCGTTGTTGGCGGTGGTGAAGGCAGGTGGTGCCTATCTGCCGATCGATCCGGGGCTTCCGGTGGAGCGGGTTGGGTTCATGCTCGCGGATGCGCGGGTGGGGATGTTGCTCGGTGTTGAAGACGTCCTTGACGAGTTGCCGGCGGGTCGGGTGCGGTCGGTGGCGTTGGACGATCCGCGGGTGGCCGCCGCTGTGACGCGCTTGTCCGGTGATCCGCTGGGTGTGGTGGTGTTGCCGCAGCAGCCGGCGTATGTGATCTACACGTCGGGTTCGACGGGGACGCCGAAGGGTGTCGTGGTTACGCATGC
>NZ_JBFAPO010000080.1:0-40738 GCF_040676755.1 Dactylosporangium sp. NPDC049525
ACCCGCGGCGCCCTGACCACGTTCTCCATCGCCAACGACATCGCCAAATACTTCGCGATCATCCCGGCCATGTTCGCCGCGATCTACCCCGGCCTGGACAAACTCAACATCATGCGCCTGGACTCGCCCACCTCGGCGATCCTGTCCGCGGTCATCTTCAACGCCATCGTCATCGTCGCCCTCATCCCCCTCGCCCTCCGCGGGGTGCAGTACCGGCCCGGCTCGGCCGCGTCGATGCTGCGCCGCAACCTGCTCGTCTACGGCGCCGGCGGCGTCATCGTCCCCTTCATCGGCATCAAAGCCATCGACCTCATCATCCAGTTCATCCCAGGGATCTCCTGATGCGCCTACCAGCCTGGCTCAGCCAACACCTCGCCGCGCTCCGCGCCCTGCTCGTCCTCACCATCCTCCTGGGCATCGTCTACCCACTGCTCATGGTCGGCATCGGCCAGATCCCCGGCCTGTCCAGCCGCGCCGACGGCTCCCTCATCGACAAGGACGGCAAGACCGTCGGCAGCCGCCTCATCGGCCAAGCGTTCACCGACACCGACGGCAACCCACTCAAGCAGTACTTCCAGTCCCGGCCGTCCGCCGCCGGCGACGGGTACGACCCGAGGTCCACGTCGGCGAGCAACCTGGGTCCGGAGAACGTCGTGGACACCCTCGCCGACCCTGCCGACAAGGAGGATGAGGGTAAGCAGAGCCTGCTCACCCAGGTCTGCGCCCGCAGCAAGGCCATCGGCGAACTCGAAGGCGTCGACGGCGCCCGGCCCTACTGCACACCGGACGGTGTCGGCGCGGTCCTCGCCGTGTTCCACCGCGACGGCGCGACCGGCCCGGTGACCCGGGTCGTGAGCCTCAACGAGACGGCACCGGCCGAGCCGTTCATCGCCACCTACGACGGTGTCAAGGTCGAGCTGGCCGTGTTCGGTGAGGACTACAGCAAGGGTGTCGTCACGCCGGTCCGCGGCGACGCACCGGACCAGCCGGCGGTCCCGGCCGACGCGGTCACCGCCAGCGGCAGCGGGCTCGACCCGCACATCAGCGTCGCCTACGCCCGGCTCCAGGTGAACCGGGTCGCGGCCGCCCGCGGCATGTCGCCGGCGGACGCGCAGAAGCTGGTCGACAAGTACACCACCGGGCGGGTGCTCGGGTTCGTCGGCGAACCGGGCGTCAACGTCCTGCAGCTGAACCTGGCCCTCGACGCCGGGCACCCGGTCCGCGGCTGACCTGTTCCCGGCCCGCCGCCATCCCGGCGGCGGGCCGGGCGACGACCCGTCCTGTGGCGGAGAGAGTGCGGTGCAACGATGGCGCGCGGACAACTGCGGGTCTACCTCGGCGCCGCGCCCGGGGTCGGCAAAACCTACAAAATGCTCGAAGAAGGCCGCCGCCGCCAGCAACGCGGCACCGACGTCGTCGTCGGCTTCGTCGAAACCCACGGCCGGCCGTTCACCGAAGCCATGCTGTCCGGCCTGGAGGTCGTCCCCCGCAAGGCGATGACCTATCGGGGCGCGGAGTTCACCGAAATGGACCTCGACGCGGTCCTGGCCCGCCACCCCGAGGTCGTCGTCGTCGACGAACTCGCCCACACCAACGTCCCCGGCAGCCGCCACGCCAAACGGTTCCACGACATCGAGGAACTCCTCGACGCCGGCATCACCGTCCTCACCACCGTCAACATCCAACACCTCGAATCCCTCAACGACGTCGTCGAACAAATCACCGGCGTCCCCCAACGCGAAACCGTCCCCGACGCCGTCGTCCGCCGCGCCGAACAAATCGAACTCGTCGACATGACCCCCGAAGCACTGCGACGACGCATGGCGCACGGCAACATCTACCGCGCCGAAAAAGTCAACGCCGCCCTCGGCAACTACTTCCGCGTCGGCAACCTCACCGCCCTCCGCGAACTCGCCCTGCTCTGGCTCGCCGACAAAGTCGACGACCAACTCGACCACTACCGCGCCCAGCACGGCATCGACACCACCTGGGAAACCCGCGAACGCGTCGTCGTCGCGCTCACCGGCGGTCCCGAAGGCGACACCCTCATCCGCCGCGCGGCCAGGGTCGCCGCCCGCACCAAAGCCGCGGACCTCCTCGCCGTCCACGTCATCCGCGGTGACGGGCTTGCCGGCGCCGACCCGGCGAACCTCGCCCGGCAGCGCATCCTCGTCGAAACCCTCGGCGGCACCTACCACCAGGTCGTCGGCAATGACGTGCCGGCCGCGCTCCTCGACTTCGCCCGCGGCGTCAACGCCACCCAACTGGTCCTGGGCGCCAGCCGCCGCAACCGGCTCGCCCAGATCCTGTCTCCTGGCGTCGGGGTGACCGCCACCGCCGAGTCCGGTTCCATCGATGTCCATCTCGTCACGCACGAGCAGGTCAGGCGGGGCAGGCTCCGCCTCGGGACGACCGGCGGGCTCACGCTGCGCCGCCGGCTGGTGGGTGTCGCGTTCGCGGCGGTGGGGCTGCCGCTGCTGACCGTGGGTCTCAACGCGGTCCAGGCGGACATCTCGCTGCCCAGCGACATCCTCGCCTTCCTCATGCTGACTGTCGCCGTCGCCCTCGTCGGCGGGCTGTGGCCCGCGCTGTTCGCCGCCGTCGGCAGCTTCCTGTTGCTCAACTACTACTTCACCCCGCCGCTGCACCGGTTCACGGTCGCCGAACGGGAGAACCTGTTCGCCTTGCTGGCATTCGTCCTCGTCGCCACGGCGGTGGCCACCGTCGTCGACCTCGCCGCCCGGCGGACCAGAGAAGCGGCGAGTGCCCGGGCGGAGGCGCAGACCTTGGCCACGCTCGCCGGCAGCGTCCTGCACGGCGACCAGCCACTCCAAGCCCTACTCGAACGGGTTCGCGAATCGTTCGGACTGGCCAGCGTCACGCTGTTGCAGCGCCGCGACGCCGAATCCGGGTCGCGCGGCGAGGCGGACACGTGGCAGATCGCCGCGAGCGACGGCGGTCAGCCGTGCACGTCACCTGCCGACGGGGAGACCGAAGTGCCGATCGACGACGATCTGTCGCTGGTGCTGCGCGGCCCGACCCTGGCGGCGTCGGACCGGCGGCTGATCGAGGCGTTCGCCGCCAACGCCGCCATCGCACTACGCCAGCAACGACTCTCCGAACAAGCCGCCGCAGCCGGATCCCTCGCCGAAGTCGACAAACTCCGCACCGCACTGCTGTCCGCCGTCAGCCACGACCTGCGCACCCCCCTCGCCTCCGCCAAAGCCGCCGTCGGCAGCCTCCGCAGCCACGACATCGAATTCTCCACCGAGGACCGCGAAGAACTCCTCGCCACCGCCGAAGAATCCCTCGACAAACTCAACCGCCTCGTCGAGAACCTTCTCGACATGAGCCGGCTGCAGGCCGGCGCGCTCGGCATGCATCCTCAACCGATCAGCGTCGGCGAGGCGATCCCCCGCAGCGTCGACGACCTCGGCGACATCGCTGCCGGTGTGCGGATCAGCGTCCCTGACGATTTGCCCGAGGTCTACGCCGACCCGACGCTGCTGGAACGCATCCTCGTCAACGTCCTGGCCAACGCCCTGCGCTACAGCCCACCCGAACAACCACCCCTCATCAGCGTCAGCGAACACGCCGGCCTCGTCGAGGTCCGCATCATCGACCACGGCCCGGGCATTCCCACCGCCGACCGGGACAGGGTCTTCCAGCCGTTCCAACGTCTCGGCGACCGCGACAACACCACCGGCGTCGGCCTCGGCCTCGCCCTCTCCCGCGGCCTCGCCGAAGCCATGGGCGGCAACCTCGACCCCGAAAACACCCCCGGCGGCGGCCTCACCATGACCCTCACCCTCCGCACCGCCGAACCCGACACCTACCCGGCCACCCCCGACGAACAAGCCGACCCGGCACTGCTCAAACGCCTCGACCAGTTCCACCACGGCCCAACGGACGGCACCGCATGACCCGCATTCTCATCGTCGACGACGAACCACAGATCCTGCGGGCGCTGCGGATCAACCTGCAGGCCCGCCACTACGACGTCATCTCCGCCGCCGACGGCACCCAGGCGATCGCCGCAGTGGAGGCCGAGCATCCCGACGTCGTCGTGCTCGACCTCGGGCTGCCCGACCTCGACGGGGTCCAGGTCATCCGCGCGCTGCGCGCCTGGACGCCGGTGCCGGTCATCGTGCTGTCCGGGCGCCGCAGCAGCACCGACAAGATCGACGCCCTCGACGCCGGCGCCGACGACTACGTCACCAAACCGTTCAACATCGACGAGCTCCTCGCCCGGCTCCGGGCCGTCACTCGCCGCCACGGCCCGACCGGGGCGCCGGCCCAGGTCCGGATCGGCCCGTACACCATCGACCTGGCGACGCATGACGCCCGGCGCGACGACGGGGAGCGCCAGCACCTGACCCGCACCGAGTGGCGGCTGCTGGAACTGCTCGTGCACAACCCGGGGCGGTTGATCGGCCACCGCGAGCTGCTGCAGCACGTGTGGGGCCCCACCTACGTCAACGAGGTGCACTACCTGCGCCAGTTCGTCGCCCAGCTGCGTCGCAAGCTCGAGGACGACCCAGCCAGGCCGCGGCACCTGCTCACCGAACCCGGTATGGGCTACCGGTTCCAGCCTTGACGGCGAACGGGTCGCCGTATGAGGCGCGTATGGATTGCGTATAGAGGCCTTGGCGGGCCTGACCTGCGGTGCCAGCGTAGATGTCATGACCACGTACGAACTCGGGGACAGCAACCCTGGCCCGTTGCAAGCGTTGGTGTTCGTCCGGCTCAGCGATCCAAGTCCGGTTCCCTTCGAGCGGTTCCTCAGCGGCACCGAGGGGGTCGTCGCCGCCTGGCACGTCATCGGCGACATCGACCTCGCCGTGCAGGTCCACTGCCCGGACCTGGTTGCGCTGGACCAGTTGCTCACCGCCATGCGGACCGAGGGCGGTGCGGTCAGCACCACCACCCACCTCGTCGTGCGCCAGGCGGACCTGACCCCCGCGCCGGACCTGCACTGCCCGCAACTGCCGTGGCACCCGTCCGGGACCGGCATCACGTTTCAGGCGCCGCAGTCCGCGGCCCGCCGGCACCGTTCGCTGCGGAGGGCAGGGCGATGACCTTGGCCGAGATCATCCCATCGCTGCGGGCGTCGCTGCCGCCGTCGCTGAACGGCGACGTCTGGCCGGCAGGCGCGCGCTGGGCCCCGCACGGTGACCTCGTCGTCGCCGGCGTCGGCCTCACCGACCTCGCCACCGCGCACGGCACACCGACCTACGTCGTCGACGAGGCCGACGTGCGGCTGCGGTGCCGCCAGTACCTGGCCGCGTTCGGCGCCGGACGGATCGCGTACACCGCGAAGGCCCTCTTCAGCATCGGGGTCGCCCGGTGGATCGCCGAGGAAGGACTGGGCCTGTACGTCGGCTCCGCCGGTGAGCTCCACGTCGCGCGGGCAGCGGGCTTCCCGATGGACCGCGTGGTGCTCTACGGCAGCGCGAAGACCCCGGAGGACCTCGACGCCGCGTACGCCGCCGGGGTCGGCACCATCGTCGTGGAGTCGCTCTCCGAGGTCACCCGGCTCGCGGCGACCGCCCCGCACGGGCAGCAGGTGCTGCTGCGGGTCCTCGCCGGGCCCGAGCCCGCCGACGGGTCCGACCACCGGTTCGGGCCGCGGATCTGCACCGGCGAGGCCGAGACCGCGGTCGCCCGCATCGCCGCCCAGCGGGGACTGCGCCTGGCTGGGTTCGACTGTTCCGTCGGCCATCAGGTCAGCCGTTTCAGCGTGTACGAACGGGAGGTACGCCGCCTCGTCGAGTTCTGCGCCGCGATGCACTCCCGCCACGGCGTCGACGTCACCCGGCTGAACCTCGGCGGCGGCCACGCGGTCGCCTACTCCGGCGCCGACCTCGGCTTCGCCCTGGACGCGTTCGCCAGCAGGATCCGCGCCGTCCTGCACCTGGAGCTCGGCCGGCACCAGCTCGCCGAACCCGCGCTGACCGTGTCACCGGGACGGGCGATCGTGTCCAGGGCCGGGCTCACCTTGTATCGCATCATGTCCGTGATCCGCGGTCAGGACGGCCGCCGCGTCGTCGCCGTCGACGGCGGCATGACCGACTGCCCCACCGCCGCCCTCTGCGGCGGCGCCCACACCGCCGCCCTCATCGGCCGCGCCAGCCGCGCCGACCTGGAACCGGCCACCGTCGTCGGACGCCACAACGACGTCGACGACGTCATCGTGCCCACCCTGCAACTCCCCGCCGACGTGCACCCCGGCGACCTCCTCGCCGTCGCCGGCACCGGCGCCTACCACCACTGCCGGGCCTCCAACTACCACCTCGTCGGCCGGCCCGCACTGCTCAGCGTCGCCGACGGGCAGGCCCGCACCCTGGTGCGCCGCGAGTCGCTCACCGACCTGCTGTGCCGCGACGCCGACCACGGCGGGGCGTGACGTGCCGACCGGCACCGCGCCGGCCGACGTCGGTCTGTGGACGACCATCACGTCGCGGCCGCAGCCCGTCGGCCGGCCGCGACCGGCGGGCTGAGCCGTGCAGCTGGTCGTTGCCGGCGGGACGCTCGTCCTGCTGCTGGTCATCTGGATCGGCGCGCGGCTCTGCCGGATCTACGCCCCGCAGCTGCCGGGTGTGCAGCTGGACGAGGCGGCGGCGTGTTTCGTCGACGAGGTGGCGTGCGAGGGCCGCCTGTGGCTCGTCGCGAGCGAGCCCGGCCCCGACGGGCGGGTCGACCCTGGTCGTGCGCTCCCGAGCGTGGTGCCGCCGCCGGAGGGCGGTGCTGCGCTGGTGCTCGAGGTGGCCGTCCCCGGCACCGCCAGGCATGTCGCCGCGTTGACCGTCACCGGGCAGCGCCGCGACGGGCAGACGGTGCTGCGGACGGAGTCCTGGGACGTCGCGGACGCCATCGCGGCGGTGCTGCTGCACCTGCGCGACCGGACCGGGCTGACGCCCGGGGTGCTCTTCTGCTGGCCGGACCGGCATCCGCTGGCACAGTGGCTGCAGTTCCTGGTGCTCGGCACGGGTCAGACCGTCCTGCTCACCCGGCACCTGCTGCACGAGGCCGAACCGGATCCGAGCAGGCGGCCCACCGTGTACGTCAGCTGACCGGCCCCGCCCCGTCGTCCGCTCGCCCTCGCGATGCAGCTGCTAGAGCCAGCCGGCTCGGCGCAGGTACCGGTACAGCAGCACAGTGGTGATGAGCATGACGATGAGCAGGCCGGGGTAGCCGTAACGCCATTCGAGCTCGGGCATGTACTTGAAGTTCATGCCGTAGATGCCGGCGAACGCCGTCTGCAGCGCCGCCATCGCCGCCCACGAGGCGATTTTGCGCATGTCGTTGTTCTGGTCGACGGTGACCTGGGCCAGACGGGCCTGCAACAACGAGTTGAGCAGGTCGTCGTAGCCGGCGATGCGGTCCACGACCCGGTTGTTGTGGTCGTTGACGTCGCGGAAGTAGCGGCGGATCTCCTTGGTCAGTTTGATGGTGCGGCCGTCCAGGATCATGGTCAGGGGCTGCTGCAGGGGCAGGACCGCACCGCGGAACTCGACCAGTTCCCGTTTGAGCTGGTAGATCTGCCCGATGGTGGTCCCGGCCTCCCTGCGCAGGACCTGGGTCTCGACGAAGTCCAGGTCCCGCTGGAACGCCGCGGCGATCTGGAGGTAGACGTCGACGACCCGGTCGCAGATCGCGTGGACGACCGCCCACGGACCCTGCGTGAGCAGTTCCTGGTGGGCCTCCAGGTCGGCGCGGACCGCGGTGAGGCCGCCGATGGAGCCGTGCCGGACGGTGACGACGAACTTCTCCCCGACGAACATCCGCACCGAGCCGGTCTCGACGACCTCGCTGGTCTCGGTCAGTTCGGTGTGCTCCACGTAGCTGGCCGCCCGCACGACGAGGAACATCGTGTCCTCGTACCGTTCCAGCTTCGGACCCTGCTCGTCGGACAGCGCGTCCTCGACCGCCAGGGGGTGCAGGTCGAAGACCTCGGCGACCTCGGCCATCTCCGCCTCGGTCGGCTCGTGGAGGCCGATCCACACGAACGCGTCCGCCGTGGCCTTGGCCGTGGCGAACAGCTCTCCGACGGTCTGCTCGCCGGGCTGCCGGATACCGGCGCTGTAGAGGGCGCAGTCGATCACCGCCGGGCCCTCACGGAGCGGTGCCGCGGCCGGCTCGGGCGGCGGGGTGGTGGACAACAAGCGGATACTCGGAAGCTGCCATCCCTTGCGCTGCACCATGTGCCGACACCACCTTTCAGAACGACGACGAGCGCCACGCGGTTGCCGCGTGGTCGGGCACCAGTTGCGGCTGCGGTCAATCCATCCGGCTGCCGCTACCAAGATCGGGCTGCAGCGTGATGAGCACAATGACGAAGATGATCCAGGCGACGAACACCACAAGGAGCAGCAGCGGCAGCAACCGCCGGATCCGGCTCTTCTGCCTCGTCATCCGCACGCTCCGTCCCCCACTGCACCTGAGGCACCGACGCGCCGTGCGACGTGATCAGGGCCCGGCTCCTGCCCCCGAGCAGTGTCCTACAGCCAGGAAACCCACCGTCCGGCAGGTTGGCCGGGGTGATCGCCGACACCGGACCTGCGCGTATTGGTTTCGTCAAGGACCCTGGTTGTCCCGTCCGGCGGCGGCTGTGATGGAGGTGGCGGCCGGCGTCCGGTCGGTTGCCGGCCTTGGGAAGGGCGATGACGGCGATGCAACACCCTCGTTCCGCTCCAAACGATCGGCCGCGCACGCCGGCCGGGATCAGCCTGGCGGCGGGTTGCGCGGTGGTGGTCGGCGCCGCGGTGGTCGCCGGGGCGCTGTTCCCTGACGGTGAGCTCGCCGCACGGGCGGCCGTGATGGCGGTCGTGGTCGGTGTCTACTCAGCCAAGGTGGCGGACCCGCGGGCGGTCCTGGGAGTCACCGGCGTCGCGATGCTGGTCTACGTCGGTTTCCTGGTCAACGATCTCGGCGAGCTCACGTTGCGCGGCGGCACCTGGCCGTTCCTGATCCCGCTCGGCTTCGCGGCCGTGCTCGGGTGGGGGCAGCACTGGCTGCGCGCCCGGCCGCCCGGCGCCGGTCGCTTCGACGGCGACGGCGCCGGCCTTGCGCAGCCGGCTCCGGACGTCGGCACGCCGACGACCGGCGGCAGCCGGTTCCGTGGCCGGCAGCGCCCGCCGAGGGCCAGGCTTTCCAGGGCCCGGCGCCGGAGCCGGACGCCGGCAAAGGCGCGTGAGACGCAGGGCACCGCGTAACCGCTACGGCCGTCCCATCCGACCCGGTACCGTGCTGATTGGCGCGATGATCGTTCCTGCTGTCGCTTGGGGGCCATGTTGACCAGCCGACCTACCGGCGGGCGTGAGGTGGTGCGCCTGGCGGTGGTGGTCGGCGCGCTCGGCGTGGTGTTCGGCGACATCGGCACCAGCCCGATCTACACGCTGCAGACCGTGTTCAGCCCCGCCGACCCGCACCCCGTGCCGCTCACCACCGACAACGTGTTCGGCGTCGTGTCCCTGATCTTCTGGTCGGTGACGATCATCGTGACGGTCACGTACGTCCTGCTGGCGATGCGCGCCGACAACGACGGCGAAGGCGGCATCATGGCGCTGATCACGCTGCTGCGGCGGTGGAGCGCGCCTCGCGGTCGCCGCACGGCCGGCGTCCTGGCGGCGTTGGGCATCTTCGGCGCCGCGCTGTTCTTCGGCGACAGCATGATCACCCCGGCGATCTCCGTGCTGTCCGCGGTGGAGGGCCTCAAGGTCGTCCAGCCGTCGCTGGAGGAGCTGATCGTGCCGATCACCGCGGCGATCATCGTGGTGCTCTTCGCGGTGCAGCGGCGCGGCACCGCCGCCGTCGGGCGGGTCTTCGGCCCGGTGATGATCGCCTGGTTCGTGGCCATCGCCGCGTGCGGGGTTCTCGGCATCGTCCGGTATCCGGGCATCCTCAAGGCGTTGTCGCCGACGTACGCGCTGGGCTTCCTGGCCGGCAACTTCGGCGTCGCGTTCTTCGCCCTCGCCGCGATCGTCCTCGCCGTCACCGGCGCCGAGGCGCTGTACGCCGACATGGGCCACTTCGGGCGGCGCTCGATCACCCGGGGCTGGATGCTGCTGGTCTTCCCCGCGTGCGTGCTCAGCTACCTGGGGCAGGGCGCGTTGATCCTGGCCGACCCCGCGAGCGTCAGCAGCCCGTTCTTCCTGCTCGTGCCGGACTGGGGGCGCTGGCCAATGGTGCTGCTGGCCACCGCCGCCACCGTCATCGCCTCCCAGGCCGTGATCACCGGCGCGTTCTCGGTCGCGGCGCAGGCGGCCCGGCTCGGCTACCTGCCGCGGCTGCGCATCGCGCACACCTCGGCGTCGACCATCGGGCAGATTTACGTCCCGTGGATCAACTGGCTGCTGATGATCTCCGTCCTCACGCTCGTCTTCGCGTTCCGCACCTCGGCGGCGCTCGCGTTCGCGTTCGGCATGGCGGTCATCTGCACCATCACCATCACGACCCTGCTGTTCTTCTACGTCGCCCGGCTCCGCTGGGGTACTCCCACCTGGCTGCTCGCCACCGGCGCGGCGGTGCTGCTGCTCATCGACGGGCTGTTCGTCGCGGCCAACCTGACCAAACTCCTGCACGGTGCGTGGCTGCCCCTGCTCATCGGCCTGACCGCGTTCACCATCATGACCACCTGGCAACGCGGCCGGGCCATCGTCACCGCGGAACGCCAACGACGCGAAGGCTCTCTGACCGAGTTCGTCGCCGAACTCGCCGACGGGACGCTACCGACCAGCACCGTCCACGGCACGGCCGTCTTCCTCAACCGCGGCGCGCAGACCGCCCCGCTGGCGCTGCGCGCGAACGTCGAGCACAACCACATCCGCCACCGGCACGTCGTCATCATGTCCATCGAGACCGAACCCGTGCCGCGGATCCCCGCCGCCGAACGGGCCACCGTCGATGCCCTCGGCTACACCGACGACGGCATCGTCCACGTCACCGTCCGGTACGGCTACATCGAAACCCCCGACGTCCCCGCCGCCCTGCGGGCGCTGCACCCGGACCAGACCGAAGGGCCGCTCGACCTCGACCACGCCTCATACTTCCTGTCCAAGATCGAACTTCGCGGCGGGCCCGAACCCACCATGGCCAGGTGGCGCAAACGCCTGTTCATCGCCACCTCCCACATCACCGCCGACGCCGCCGAACACTTCGCCCTGCCCCGCGACCGCACCGTCATCATGGGCTCGCACATCGACGTGTAACCCTCGCGACGAGGGGCAACCTCGCTCAGTGGCGGGCCGGCGGGCCCTGATCCGCGCCGCGGGCCAGCGACGCGAGGACGATCTCCCGCGCCGCGCGGGCCGTGGCGGCGAAGGCGGCCGGGTCCCGGCCGATGCGTTCGGCGCCCGCGCGCATGACACCGGACAGCAGCTCCACCGCGAGGTGTACGTCGCCGACGTCGCGGAACTCCCCGCGTGCGATGCCGTCCCGGACGACGTGCTCCACCTCGACCACGATCGCGTGGAACGGGTCGTCCGGCCCCTTCGGCACCTCGGCGGCGGGCAGGCCGGGGGCCGGCCGGAACATCAGCTGCATGACCTGGTCCGTGAAGGCCTCCAGGACCGCCTCGATGATCTCCCGCAGCCGCTCCGCGGCGGGGTCCGCGGAGCGTGCGGCGATCGCGGCCACCCGCTCGAGCGCGGGCCGGCCCGCCCGGTGGGTCAGCGCCAGGACCAGCGCGCTCTTGTCGCGGGCGTAGTTGTACAGCGTGTTGCGCGCGAGCCCGGTCCGGGCCGCGATGTGGCCCATGTTGATCGAGTCGTAGTCGCGCTCGAGCAGCAGCTGCCGCATCGCGTCGGCGAGGCCGGCCCACACCATCTCGTGGTGCTCCTCGATGCTGGCTCCCCGGATTCGCGGCATCCGATCATCCTCTCCCACCGCGGCCTTCCCTACGCCCCGGCCCGCCCCTGCCGCACCTCACGCGCGACGCGGGAAGCGGGTGCCGGCTACGCGGTGGCGCCTTTCGGGTAGTGGCGGCGCAGGGTGGCGGCGATGACGCGGTCGAGCGTGCGGTCGGACAGCATCCGGACCAGCCGGGTGAGCAGGGCGGCGTCCCGGCCGATGGTGTACCGGGTGCGCGGCCTGCGCGTCGTCACGGCCTTCGCGATGACCCCGGCGGCGGCATCGGCGGTCACGCCCGACGCGGTGCCCGAGGCCATCAGCGTGTTGATCGCCTGGACCAGGCCGCCGTAGCGCTCGTCCTGCTCCGGCGTCATCCGGGCGGCCAGCTGGTTCGCCGTCGCGATCCCGCGGGTGGCCATCTCCGTGCGGACACCGCCGGGCTCGACCACGACCACCTGGATGCCCAGCGGCGCGACCTCCCGCCGCAGCGAGTCGCTGACCGCCTCCAGGGCGAACTTCGCGCCGGCGTACGCGCCGTAGGTGGGCATGGCGGCCTTGCCGCCGACCGAGCTGATGTTGATCACGCGACCCTTGCTGCGCAGCAGCGCGGGGAAGAGCGCCTGCGTGACGGCGATGTGGCCGAAGAGGTTGACTTCGAACACCCACCGCCACTGCTCCATCGGCAGGGCCTCGACCGGGGCGTTCACCTGGATGCCGGCGTTGTTGACGAGCGCGTGCAGCGCCCGCGGGTCGCCGGCGACCCGCGCGGCGAGTGCTTCCACCTGCTCGGGCTTGGTGATGTCGAGGATGACCGGCTCGATGTCGGCCGACCGGATGGCGTCGGCGTCACGGTCGCGGCGCACGCCCGCCAGGACGTGGAATCCCTGGCGGGCCAGTTCGCGGGCGGCCGCCGCGCCGATGCCCGTGGAGGCTCCGGTCACGACGATCAGCTGCTGGGTTCGCTTGGTCACGACGCCACGCTCCTTTATACGACAACCTGTCGCTAAGATTACGACATCCTGTCGTTAAAAGCAGGCCGCGGGGGTACATGTGACGCCGTTCACCGGCTCGCTGCGCTCGTCACCTCACGGTTGTGCCGGCAGGGTGAGGATTTCGGCGCCGTCGCTGGTGATGGCGATCGTGTGCTCGCTGTGCGCCGTCCGGCAGCCCGTCGCGCTTCGGAGCGTCCAGCCGTCGGCGTCGGTGACGAGCTTGGCGGTGTCCGCCATGACCCACGGCTCCAGCGCCAGCAGCAGCCCCGGGCGCAGCTTGTACCCGCGACCTGCCCGCCCCGTGTTCGGCACGTGCGGGTCCTGGTGCATCGTCGAACCGACCCCGTGACCGCCGAACTCGGTGTTGATCGGGTACCCCGCCGCGCTGAGGACCGAGCCGATGGCATGGGAGAGGTCACCGATGCGAGCGCCGGGGCCGGCCGCGGCGATCCCCGCGCTCAGTGCGCGCTCGGTCGCGTCGATCATCGCGATGCTCTCCGGCGGCCTGACGTCACCCACGATGAAGCTGATGGCGGAGTCGGCGACCACGCCGCCCACGGAGACGGCGAGGTCGAGCGACAGCAGGTCGCCGTCGGCAAGCGCGTAGTCGTGCGGCAGCCCGTGGAGCACCGCGTCGTTCACCGACGTGCAGATGTAGTGGCCGAACGGCCCGCGCCCGAAGGACGGCGCATAGTCGACGTAGCAGGACTGCGCCCCGGCCTCGGCGATCATGCCGCGGGCCCACTGGTCGATGTCCAGCAGGTTCGTGCCGACCGCGCTGCGGCCCTTCAGGGTCTGCAGGATGCCGGCGACCAGGGCGCCCGCGTCCTTCGCCCGCGGCAGGTCAGTGGGGTCCAAGATCTCGATCATGCGGCGCCTTACTCGTCCGACCAATAAGTATCCCGGCCATATTATCCCGGTACTAGAATCGGAGCCATGGTCAGGTTGCCGCTCAGCACCGCAGAGGTCGAACGCGGGCAGCGCCTCGGCGCCCTCCTGCGCCGCGCCCGGGGGGCGAGATCGATGCTCACCACCGCGCTGGACGCAGGCGTCTCACCGGAGACCCTCCGGAAGATCGAGTCCGGGCGCGTCGCCACCCCCGCCTTCCCGACCATCGCCGCGATCGCCGACGTCCTCGGCCTCTCCCTCGACGCGGTGTGGTCGGAGATCAACCAGGCTGACACCGAGGCCGGCCTCGCAGGCTCAGGCCGCAACACCGCCGAGCGGCTGGCCTCGTAGGTCAGGCCCACGCCACCCGGCCTCGCGGCCGTGTGGCGTGCCTGTGGTGCGTCCGCCGCGCCGGCCGGTTCAGAAGCCGATGACCTGGCGGATCAGGACCAGGTGGGTGCGGCCCGGCATATCGCCGTAGAGCTCCAGCGTCTTGTTGAGGCGGCTGTTCTGCCCGTAGGCCGCCTGCGCGCGCACGTCCTCCAGGGGCAGGCTGTGCTCGCGCACCCGGCGGCGCGCGGTTTCCAGGTCCGGCACCACCTTCTGCAGGCCGGCCACCAGGACCACGTTGTCCGCGCCCCACGCCACGGTCGCGAACTGGCTGCCCGACGCGGAGCCGATCAGCAGCTCGCCGTCCTGCGTGATGGCGTGCACGCTGCCGAGCGCGTAGTCCGGCGCGGCGGCGAGCTCCTTCATCTGGCGGCTGGCGAAGTTCTGCGCGGTGACCTTGAGGCGCACCGACTCGTACGGGCCGTCGGCGGCGTCGATCTCGGCCGCGATCCCGGTCTCGTCCAGCGTGATCGAGGTGTTGCTCCACACCCTGGCACCGTGCGGAATGCGGGCCAGCACGGTCTTGCGGGCCGCCGCGAGGTCGTCGACGACCTCCACGCCGAACCCGTGCGCCTCCAGCGCGGCCACGGTCGAGGCGACGGTCCGCTCATCGGGCAGGACATCGAACTGGGACATAACAGCACTCGCTTCCTCACGTAAGCGGACTTTACCCCGCTTGGTGAAACGGACTCTACCCCGCTTACGCGCTGAGGCAAGGGCGCGTGAGCCACACCACGGCGGATAGGGTGTTCGCGTGAACAGAGAGCGCGCCGACGCCACCCGGAATCGGGCGGTGCTGGTCGCGACAGCGCGCGAGATGCTGGCCGAGGCGGGCGTCGACAAACTCACCATGGACGCCCTCGCCGAGCGGTCCGGCCTCGGCAAAGGCACGGTCTTCCGGCGGTTCGGCACCCGAGCCGGCATCTTCATGGCACTGCTCGACGAGAGCGAGCGAGCCTTCCAAGGACGCGTGCTGTCCGGGCCGCCACCCCTGGGTCCCGGCGCCGAGCCGCTGGACCGGTTGATCGCATTCGGACGCGAGCGCATCCGGTTCCTGCTGGAGAACCGTGAGATCGCCCGGGCCGGGCTGGACGGCCGCACACCGGTGCCGTTCGGCCCGCCGGCCATGGTGGCGCAGATGCACATCCGGGTGCTGCTGCGGCAGATGTCGATCGGCGCGGCAGACCTCGACATCCTCGCGATGCAACTGACCGCGGCGCTGGACGTACCGCTGCTGCTCTACATGCCACTGGACGGCAGCGGGCCGCCCGAATCGGCGATCGAGGACCGGCTGGCCCTCGGCTGGGAGGACCTCGTCCGGCGGGTCACCCACCCGGGCCCGGCGAACACGGCGAGCTCGCCGGACGACTGACCCACCAGCGTCCGGCGGCACAATATCCTAGTAACACGATCGGTTTACAATGATATGGTTCCGGGCATGGAGACCTGGGACGCGCTGGCGGCGCGGCGCAATGTCCGGCAGTACGGTCCGGATCCGATCCCGGCGGCGGACCTCGGCCGCATCGTCGAGGCGGGGTGGCGGGCCCCGTCGGCGTCCAACCGGCAGCACCGCGACTTCGTCGTGGTCACCGACCGGGATCAGCTGCGGCGGCTGGCGACGGTGTGGCGGGGCGCCCACCACATCGCCGGCGCGGCGGCCGCCATCGCCCTCGTGGTGCCCGACGCCGACGACGAGCGCACCCGGCTGGTCGACCAGTTCGACCTGGGCCAGGCCGCGTACGCGATCCTGGTCGCCGCCGCCGACCTCGGCATCGGCACCGGCCACTCGTCCGTGGGCGACCAGGATGAGGCGCGCGCGATCCTCGGCGTGCCGCCGGGCCACACGATCTCCTACCTGATCGGCGCCGGCTACCCCGCCGACCGGCCGCTGCGCCCGATCGCCAGGCCCGACCGCCGCCCGATCGAGGAGGTCGTGCACCACGGCCGCTGGCGGTCGTCGTGACCGTCCGCACCCTCGCCTTCCTGACACCGGGCAACTTCCCCGACGACGACCCGTATGCGGGGCTGGAAGCGACCCTGCAGCTGTTCGAGTACGGCGAACGGCTCGGCTTCGACGGCGCCTGGATCCGCCAGCGCCACCTCGAGCACGGCGTCGGGTCCGCGGCGGTGTTCCTCGCCGCGGCCGGCCAGCGCACCACCCGCCTGCAGCTCGGCACCGCCGTCATCCCGATCGGCTACGAGAGCCCGTTCCGGCTCGCCGAGGACCTGTCGATGGCCGACGTCCTGTCCCGGGGCCGGCTGCAGGTCGGGTTCAGCGCCGGTACCCCGCCGCACGCCGACCTCATCGGCGACCTCGTCTTCGACGGCGACTGGCGCTCCTTCGACCTGTCCTACAACAGGATCGCCCGCCTGCGGGACAACCTGCGCGGCGAGTTCATCGGCGGCCCCGACACGGTCGTGCACTCCCCCGGCAACGTGCAGCGCCCGCGGCTGCAGCCGTACAGCAAAGGCCTCGTGGACCGGCTCTGGTATGGCGGCGGCAGCCTCCGGTCGGTGCGCTGGGCGGCGTCGGCCGGCCTGAACCTCCTCGCCGGCAACATCGTCTCCGGCGAGGACACCGACGACTTCGTGACCGCGCAGCTCGCGCACATCACCGAATACCGGGCCGTCATCGGCCGCCCGGCCCGGATCGCGGTCGGCCGGGTGATCGTCCCCCTGGACAGCGCCGACCGCGCGACCCGGCAGCGGTACCTCGCCTACGCCGACGCCCGTCGCGACCGCACCCGCAGGCCGCACGGGGAACGCCGCACGCTGTTCGCCCCGGACGTCATCGGCACCAGCGCCGAGATCGTGGACCGCCTGCGCGCGGACGCGGCCGTGCAGGCGGTGGACGAGCTGCGCCTCGAGCTGCCGTACGAGTTCGACCGGACGCAGTACGAGCAGATCCTGCACGACGTGGCAGAGTCGGTGGCGCCGGCGCTCGGCTGGCAGCGCCCCTGAGCCGCGTGCGCCGTCAGCCCGGTCGGTGGGCTTCGGCGACGGGTGGGAGAAACAGCCCGTTGCTGGCGCTCAGGCCGCCGTCACTGGCCAGGACCGTGCCGGTGATGTATGAGGCGGCCGGCGAGGCCAGGAACCAGATGACCTCGGCCTGCTCCTCCGGCTCGGCCCAGCGGCCGAGCGGGATGCGCCGGGTCAGCTCGTCGGCACGCCCGACATCCTGGAGCACCGCGGCGGTGCGTGCGGTGCGGGTCAGGCCCGGCGCGATCGCGTTGATCCGGATGCCCTGGTAGGCATAGTCGAGGGCGGCCGACCGCACGAGGTTGACCGCCGCGGCCTTGGTGGTGTTGTACGCCCACGTGTACGGGTCGCCGCGCAGCCCGGCGACCGAGGCGGTGACGACGACGGACCCGCCGCCGGCCGCGCGCAGTGCGGGCGCCGCCGCCCGGATGCCGAGCGCGGCACCCCGGACGTTGACGGCGTGGATCGCGTCGAGCGCCGCGATCGCACCGCCGTCCTCCAGCGGCGGCGCCCCACCGGCACCGGCGTTGAGCACGGCGACGTCGAGCCGGCCGAACCGGCGCAGCGCCAGCGCCACCATCTCCTCGTTCGTCCGCTCCTCGGCGACGTCACCGAGGAGCGTCACGACACCGTCCACCTTGTCGAGCTCGGAGAGGCGCGCCGGGTCGCTGTCGACGCCGACGACCGCGAACCCGCGGCCCGCGAAGAGTTCCGCGGTGGCCCGGCCGATGCCACTGCCGGCGGCGGTCACCACCACCGCCTTGCCTGGCTTGCCTGGCTTGCCTGGTGCGGACACACCGGCCCCCTCGCTCAGCTACGAACCTCCGACTCGAAAATCATATTAGTTCAGTATGCTTTCGGCCATCGGCCCCCGGTCTTGCTGTTCCTTTCTTGCTGCTCCTTCAGCAGCGCACCGATGCCCAGCAGCAGCCGCGAGGCCGCCAGCGCCGCGACGACGACGACCAGCCCGCCGGCGAAGAACGGCGCCGGTAGCCCGTGCCAGTCGGCGAAGAGCCCGCCGATCGGCAGGCTGCCCCGGCTGACGAAGCGGTTGACGCTGCCGACCCGGCCCAGCAGGCGGTCCGGCACGACCGTCTGACGAACCGACGACGACAGCACGTTCCACGTCATCGTGGCGAAGCCGCAGCCCGCGCTGGCCGCGCCGGCGACCCACGGGTTCGAGGTCAGGCCCATGGCGGCCGTGGTCGCGCCGTGGCCGATCGCCGACGCCGGCATGATCGGGCCGACGTGCCGCCAACCCCGGCGGTCCGCGACGAACGTCGCCGCGACCGCGCCGACGGCGACCGCGCTGCTCAGCACCGCGAACCCGATCGCGCCGAGGCGCAGCGGCTCCAGTGCGTAGAGCACGAAGACCGCGAGGGTCATCGCCCGGGCCAGGTTCATGAACGTGACCACCGCGGTCATCCCGATCAGCAGCGGCTGGTGCCGCAGCCAGCGACCGCCTTCGGCGATGTCGCGCAGCATGCGGCGCACGCCGGTGCCGCCCTGCTCCCCGGCGTGCTTCCCGGTGTGCTCCCCGGCGTGCTCGGCCCGCAGCGCGCCCCGGATGCGCTGCAGCGCCGCGGCGCTCACGGCGAAGCTGAGCGCGTCGAGGACGAACGGCACGCCGGGCGCAAGCCGGAACAGCACACCACCCAGCGGCGGCCCGAGGAACTCGTTGGTGCTCAGCTCCACGGCGGACAGCCGGGCGTTGGCGCGCGGCAGCTGGTCCTTGCCGACGATGCGCGGCAGGATCGTCGGCGCGGCCACGTCGAAGAGGACCTCGCAGACCCCCAGCGCCAGCACGAAGGCGACGAGCAGGACCATGTGCGTGGCGTCGGTGAACCCGACGACCGCCAGCAGGGCGGCGATGGCGCACCGCACCAGCAGCGACGGCAGCTCCGCCGCGATGGTGATGCCGGCGACCGGCATCGGGTCGCGGGTGATGGCGGCGGCCAGCAGCGGCACGGCGGCGTCGATGTACAGGTGCAGGCCGCCGTGGGCGGCAGGGCGGCAGTCGGGGAAGGTCATCGCCGGCGTCGATCTGCGTGACGTGCCGGCGGGGGGTCATGGGAGGGCGAGTGCTTCGGTCGGGGCGAGGCGGGCGGCGCGGATGGCCGGGTAGAGGCCGGCGATGCCGCCGATGGCGAGGGTGGCGCCGACGGCGACGGCCTGGGCCCAGCCGGGGACGGTGACGGGCCAGCCCTGGGTGAGTGCGTAGCCGGTGGTGATCGCGACGCCGAGGAGCACGCCGCCGGCGCCGCCGAGCGCGGACAGCAGGATCGCCTCGGTGAGGAACTGGATGCGGATCTGGCCCTTGGTGGCGCCGAGGGCGCGGCGCCAGCCGATCTCGCCGCGGCGTTCGAGCACTGAGATGATCATGGTGTTGGCGACGCCGACGCCGCCGACGAGCAGTGCGACGGCGCCGAGGCCGAGCAGCAGCGCGGTGAAGGTGCGGTCGGTGGCCGCCTTGACCCGCAGGGCGTCGGACGGGCGTTCGACGCGGACCTCGTTGGGGTGTTCAGGGTTCACGGTACGGCCGAGCTTCGCGCGGACGTCGTCGATGGCGTCGGGTGCGATGCGGGTGTAGACGGTGGTCATGTGCCCGTCGAAGCCGAGTTGGTCGCGGGCGACGGGTGCGCCGACGAAGACGGCGCTGTCGAGCTCGGCGGCCAGCGGCACAGGGGCCAGGACGCCGATCACGGTGAACCACTGCCCGCCGAGCCAGACCCGTGTGTCGGGGCCGGGGGTGCGGATGCCGAGGTACCGGGCGGCGGTGGCGCCGAGCACGACGGCGGTGGTGCGTTCGGTTGCCGGGTTGAGCCAGGCGCCGTCGGCAAGCGTGGCGCCGACGGCGGCCCGCAGGTCGGTGCGGGCGGCGAGGACGGCGATGCCGTTGGTGTTGGTCGCCGGGACGCGGTCGGTCCGGTAGACCGCGGCCTTGACCGCGCCGGTGGCGGAGACGTGCTCGACGGCGGGGATGCGGGCGACCATGTCGACCGCCTCGGCGGGCAGCCGCGCCTGCTCCCCCTTCAGGTCGACGCCGGGCGTGACGGTCAGCAGGTTCGTGCCGTACCGCTCGAGGCGCTGCGCCAGGTCGAGCCGGCTGGAGGCGGTGATGCCGACGACGGCGACCATCGCGGCGATGCCGATGGCGATGCCCAGCGCGGAGAGTGCCGCGCGGACGGGGCGGGTGCGCAGGCCGATCGCGCCGACGCGGGCCACGTCCAGCGGGCGCAGCCGGGTCGGACGCAGCTCGTCGGCCGCGTGCCGCCGGGCCGATCGCTGGTCATGCATCGTGGCCTCCGGCCTGCGCGGCAACGGCCGGTGTGCGCCCGCCGGTGGCGTCGGTGTGGGTGTCGGTGGTGATCCGGCCGTCGCGCATGACAACCTGCCGTGGCAGGCCGGCGGCCAGGTCACGGTCGTGGGTGATGACCAGCACCGTGGTGCCGGCGGCGTGCAGGTCCCGCAGCAGGTGCAGGATGCCGGCGCCGGCGGCGGTGTCGAGGTTGCCGGTCGGTTCGTCGGCCAGCAGCAGCGGCGGCGTGCCGACGACCGCGCGGGCGATCGCGACCCGCTGCCGTTCGCCGCCGGACAGTTCGTGGGGCCGGTGCGTCAGGCGGTGCCCGAGCCCGACGCGTTCGAGTGCGGCCCGCGCGCGTTCCCGGCGTTGCCGCAGCGGGACCCCGAGGTACAGCAGGCCGTCGGCGACGTTGTCGAGCGCGGCGACGCCGGTGGCGAGGTGGAACTGCTGGAAGACAAACCCGATGGTGCGGGCGCGCAGCCCGGCGAGCCGGCGGTCCGGGAGCCCGGCGATGTCGTGCCCGGCGACCTGGACCCGGCCGCTGGTGGGGCGGTCGAGCGTGCCGGCGAGGTGCAGCATGGTCGACTTGCCGGAGCCGGACGGGCCGACGATCGCGACGAGCTCGCCGGCGTCGACGTCCAGCGAGACGCCGTCGAGGGCCACGACGCCGCCCGGGTACTCCTTGCGGACGTCGACGAGCGACAGGATGCTCATTGTCCGGCCACCCCGACCTGGGTGCCCTCGACGAGGCCGGGTGCGCTGACCTCGGCGCGCCCCTGCGCGAACATGCCGACGGTGACCGGCACGGTCCTTCGCGCACCGCCGCTGAACACCTCCACGCCGTAGCCGTCGCCGACGGCCAGCAGCGCCACGATCGGCACGGTCAGGACGTCCTTCTTCTCGGCCCGCACGACGGTGACGTCGACGGTGTCGCCGTCGTCGCCGCTGAGTGCGGACTGGTCCGCCACGCTCACCGTGACGACGGTCTTGCGCTGGCCCTCGTCCTGCGACGTGGTCACCGCGGTCATGCTGCCCTCGACCGGTTTCCCGGCGGCGGAGCGCACCTGGACCTTGGTGCCGACCTTGGCCACGGCGGCCTGCCGGCTCTCGAGTTCGACGGCGACCGTGCGGGTGGTGCCGGTCGTCGTCAGTACCGGCGTGCCGGCCGCCGCCTGCTCGCCGACGTGCTGCTTCTGCTCGGCGACCCGGACCGGTGCGGCCACGTAGGTGACCCGGCCGAGCTCGACGACGCCGGTCTCGGCCAGGCCGAGCTTCTGCTGCCAGCGCTTCACGGCGACCGCTGTCGAGCTGTCGAAGACCGTGTCGACGGTGAAGCCGCGGTAGCCCAGCGCGCGCAGGTTCTCCTCGAACTGCTTGACGTCGGGGCCTTTGACGTTCACGGCGAGGTCCCGGTACGCGGGAAGCTCGCCGAGCAGCACGACCACCGGCTGGTCGTCGACGCGGTAGGCGACGTCGCCCCGTCGCAGCACGGTGCCCGGCGCCGGGACCTTGGTCAGGGTGCCGGACAGCCGCCCGGCAAACGGTTCGGCGGCGCCGTAGCCGAGCTTGCCGGTGAGGCGGATCGCGTCGACGAGGGTGGAACGGGTGACCGGCGCGGTCTTCGGCGGCGCCGCGGCCGGTGTGGTGTCTCCGTGGCCGCGGCCGCCGTAGCCGAGGGTCGCCAGGACGGCCACGGCGACGGTGGCCGCACCGCCGATGACACCGGCGACGATGCGCCGGCTCATCGCTTCGGCGCCGGGCTGTTCGCGGCGTCGCACGCGCGGGCGGCGTCGTCGAACCGTTGCATCGCGCCGGGGTCGTCCACCGGGATGCCGGGCAGCTGCTGGATGCCGTCGGCGGTGGGGTCCGGGTAGTCGATGCCGTGGGCCCGCATGCATTGGGCGTAGCGCACCTGCTGCTCCAGCTCCGCCGCGGTCGGCTTGCGCATCTCCCCGCCGTTGGGCAGGAACTTGCGGCACGCCTCGAACGCCGCACCGTCGGCGTCCAGGTCCACCGCGTCCGCACCCCCGATCGGACCCGAGCCGTCCCCGCCGGCACCGGTCACGATGTTCCCGTCACCGGGGTCAGGCATGTCGACGCCGTTGTCGCGCATGCACTGCGCGAACTTCAACGCCTGCTCCTGATCGGTCCCGGCCGACGCGCCGGGGTCGGCCTTCCCGCCGCCGGGCCCGCCGACCACGAGCCACACCCCGGCACCGGTCAGCAGCACCGCGGCCAACGCCAACGCCGGCACCAGGATCTTCAGCTTCATCATGCGGCCATCGTCGGCACCCGGCGGTGGCGGCAGCGTGTCGCCCGACCACACACGGACGCCACCTGGCTGAGACCACAATGGTTGGATGACCAGGCTCACCATCCGCGGTCGCCTCACGCTCTGGTACGCGGCTGTCTTCGCCGGCACCGGCGCTGTCGTGCTCACGCTGATGTACCTGTTCGTGCGGCGCGAGTTCTTCAGCGCCAGCGACGCCCTGGTCGCCGACCTCACCGTCGCCGACAGCACCGCCATCGCGCCCATCTGCACCGGCACCGGCACCGGCAACGTCATCGAGGCGAGTCCGCAGCCCGCTACGGCGGTCGAAATGGCCACCACCACGGCCCGCAGCGACGCGCTGCGCACGATCGTGTTCGAGACGGGGGGCGTCTTCGTCGCGCTGGCCGTCGTCTCGCTGGTGTTGTGCTGGCTGGTCGCCGGCCGGGCGCTGCGCCCGCTGCGGCAGATCACCAGCACCGCCGCGGCGCTGTCGCACGACGCGATGGACGCCCGGATCGGGCTGCACGGGCCACGTGACGAGCTGCGCACCCTCGCGGTCACGTTCGACGCGATGCTCGACCGGCTCGCCCTCGCGTTCCAGGGGCAGCGGCTGTTCGTCGCCAACGCCTCGCACGAGCTGCGCACGCCCCTGACCATCATCCGCACCGCCGCGGAAATGGCCCTGTCCCGCCCGGTCCGCACCGAGGAGCAGTACCGTCAGGCGCTGCAGACGGTCGCCACGGCCGCCGCGCGCAGCGACGCGATGCTCACCAGCCTGCTGCAGCTGGCGCAGACGCAGCGCGGTGCCGTGCGCCAGCCGGTCGACCTGGCCACCGTGGCCGCCGGCGCGGTGGCGGCCTGGCCGCCGGACGCCCCGCGGCTGCACCACCGGCTCGCGCCGGCGCGCTGCACCGGCGACCCGGTGCAGCTGGAGCTGGTCCTGCGCAACCTGCTGGACAACGCCGCCCGGTACAACGTCGCCGGCGGCGAGGTGTGGCTGACCACCGGTCACGACGCCGGCCACGACACCGGGCACGACGGCGGCACTGCCTGGCTGCGCGTCGACAACACCGGGCCGGTCGTGGAGTCCGCCGAGCTGCCGGCGCTGCGGCAGGCGTTCCAGCGGGGCGAGGGCCGACGGACCGGCGCGTCGGGTGCCGGGCTGGGGCTGGCGATCGTGGAGGCCGTCGTCGCCGCGCACGACGCCACCTGGACCCTCGTCCCGCGCGACGGCGGGGGCCTGTCCGTGACCGTCGCCGTTCCGGGCCGGTGACCGCCGTGCTCCGGGTACTGGTCGTCGAGGACGACACCGTCCTCGCCCAGCTGATCGCCGACGGCCTGCGGGAGCACGACATGGTCGTCGACGTCGTCCACGACGGCGCCGCCGCCGTCAGCCGGGTCACCGACGTGGCCGCGGATGTCGTCGTCCTCGACCGTGACCTGCCCGTCCTGCACGGCGACGACGTGACCAGGGCACTCATCCGGCTCGGTTCCCCGGCCCGCATCCTGATGCTGACCGCCGCCGCGTCCCTCGACAGCCGGGTCGAGGGCCTGTACCTGGGCGCCGACGACTACCTCGCCAAACCGTTCGCGTTCGCTGAGCTCATCGCGCGGGTGACCGCGCTCGGCCGGCGAGCGCCGAACCGGATCCCGACCGTCCTGCGCCACGGTGACCTCAGCGTCGACGTCGGCCGCCACGACGTGCGCCGCGGCGGCCGGCCGGTGACCCTGACCCGCAAGGAGTTCGGCGTCCTCACCGAGCTGCTGCGCGCCGACGGCGAGGTCGTCAGCGCGGAGCACCTCCTCAACCGGGTCTGGGACGAACACGCCGACCCGTTCACCACCGCCGTGCGCACCACGGTCAAGACGCTGCGCCAGAAGCTCGGCGACCCCGACCCGATCGTCACGGTCGTCGGCCGCGGCTACCGCATGGCCTGAGAGGACGCGGGCCGGCATCGGGTCAGCTGTGGGCGACCCCGAACGGCAGGACCCGCCGGTAGCGCCGGGCGGGGCGGGCGAGGTGCAGCATGGCGGCGCCGACGAGCAGCGCGGTCAGCCCGGCCAGGGCCAGGCCGGTCAGGTTGTGCCCGGTGACGGCCAGGGTGGTGCTGGTGGTGTCGACGGTGACGGCGAGCGCCATCGAGCGCAGCGACCCGTCCGGGGCGGCGCCCTGGGCGAGGACGGTGTGGGTGCCGTCGGCGAGGGAGGCCGGCACGGTGACGGGCTTGCTGAAGTTGCCGTCGGCGTCGGTGATGACGGTGCCGAGATTGACCGGCGTCGAGTAGATGGTGATCGTGGCGGTGGAGTGCGGCGCGAAGCCGGTGCCGATCACGACGATCTGCTGGCCGGGCTCGGCGGTACTGATGCGGCCCTTGTCGGTGGTCAGGGTGAGATTGGTCGCCGGTGGCGCGGCGGGCGCGGCCGGTGGTGCCGCAACGACCGCGGTGGACGGTCCGGCCGGCGGTGAGTCGCCGGACGCGGAGTTCGCCACGACCGTGATGGTGTAGGTGACGCCGGCCTCGGCCCCGAGCACGCAGCTGGTCGGTGCCGGGTCGCTGACGAGGGTGGAGCAGGTCGCCGGGCCGGGGCTGGCGATCGCGGTGTACCCGGTGACCGGCGCACCGCCGGCCGGGGCCGCCGTCCAGGTCACGGTGATCGACGAGGTACCGGCGACCGCGGAGACCCCCGCGGGTGCGGCGGGCGGGGCGGTGGGCGTCACCGTGGCCGCGGCGGTGGCCGGTGACGGGCCGGCGGCGTTGCGGGCCCGGATCCGGATCGCGGCCTGGTTGCCGTTGCTCAGGCCGGTGACGGTGCCGCTGCGGGTGCCGGCGGCGCCGTCAGCGGTCGGGAAGGTCTGCCAGGTGTCGCCGTCGAGGCTGTACTCGTAGCCGGTGATCGGGCTGCCGTTGTCCGCGCCGGGCGTGAACGTCAGGGTCGCCGATCCGTTGCGGGCCGCGGCGGTGAGGGCGGTCGGCGCGTCCGGCGGGCCGGCGTTCGGGGTGACCGGGCCCGTCGGGCAGGCGGTGTACTGGCCGAGGATCTTCCCGCTGCCGGTGCCGGTGAACGTGCCGTTGATGGTCGCGTCGGACGGGGCGAGGTTCGACCCGCCGAACACCTTCCAGGCGATGGCGCAGACGCCGGCCGGGACCGTGTAGGCGATGTCCTGACCGCCGCCGTTCCCCGGCGTGATCAGGATGTCGTAGTTGACGGGTGCCGCCACCGCAGGCGGCGCGACGAGCACGGTTGCGGTGCCCAGTACCAGTCCCACCGCAGTCGCGGCGCGCCAGATCTGACCGGCGTCGCGCATCGTTGTCCCCCGCACTCGTCCTCATGTGACCGTGCGTAAGGTATGTCATCACAGAACGATGTATGGAGCGATACCGTCGACCCGTCGGCGGCCGGATGGTGCGGGCGGGCGCAGCGGTACGGTGCTCCGATGGACGGGGGCCGAGAACGCGAGCTGGGCGAGGCGTGCATCCTGGCGATGCGCAACTACCGGCAGATCGAGCTCATCGCCGACCGCAGCTACGGATATCCGGCGGCGATACCGGTGGCGTGGGCGCGGCTCGGCGACTGGAGCCGGGCGGAGTTCCTGGCCGAACACATCGGCCCGGCGGCTCAGGCGTACGCCGGGCTGGCCGAGGTCGCCGCCGCCGGCGGTGACGCGGAGCGGTTCCGGCGCATGCTGGACGCGGCCCGCGACCCGGCGCGGCAGCACGGGTTCGACTGGTTCACGTCCCGCGACCGCACGGTCCTCAGCCGGGCCGCCGCGCGGCTGGGCCGCCCCGGCCTCGCCCGGGACCTGCTGCGCGAGGCCGAGACGGCGCTGCGGCGCACGTCCGGCGGGACGGACACCGACCGGCGGGCCGAGGCGCTGGCGAAGGTCGCCCAGGCGTACGCCGCGATCGGCGACCGGCGGCACGCCCGCAAGCTCGTCGCCGAGGCGGAGGGCCAGTTGGACGGGCTGCGCGACGCCGGCATGCGGGCGTACTACCTGTCGCTGATCGCGTTCGCGTCGGCCGAGGTCCGGGGTGTGAACGCGGCGGTCCGGTCGTTCCCGGACCCGCGCCACCCGGCGTACACGGCACGCGTCCACGCCGGCTTTGCCCGGGCCGCCGCCGCGGCGGGAGACCGCGACGCGGCCGGCCGGCTGCTCGACACGGCCGCGGGCCGGCTGCTGACGGTGCCGGAGGCTGACGGCACCGTCGTGCACGGCATGAGCGAGCTGCGGTTGCGGGAGGCGCTGCTCGCGCTGGCCAAGGTGGCCGCGACGGCGGCCCGCGTCGGCGAGCCGCAGCGGGCCCGCCGGTGCCTGGAGGTCGCCGGCGGGGCGGTCCGCCGCCTCGGCTACGACGGCAGCCAGCACCAGCTGCTGGTCCGCCTGGCCACGGTGCACGAGCTGCTCGGCGACCGGGCGGCCGCGACCGGACTGGTCGAACACGTCACCGACCCGGACGCCCGGCTGACGGCACTGACCCGGCTGGCCCAGGCCGCGGCGGAGACCGGCGACGAGGAGCGCGCCGGCACGCTGTTCGACCAGGCCGGCACCCTGGCACTGGCCGACCCGCGGCCCCGCCGCCAGCAGGTCGAGCCGCGGCTGGACCTCGTCGTCGCACTGGCCGAGGCCGGACGACCCGAGCCGGCCGAACGGATCCTGCGCGCGATGAGCCGCACCCGGCTGCCGTTCTGGGAGCTCCTGGCGCTGACCGGGGCGGTTGCCGAGGTGGGCCGTCTGGACCAGGCGCAGCCGCTGCTGGCGATCGCCTCGGCCGGCCACGACGAGGACCTGCGGGCGCGCATGCTGCCGGCCCTCACCGAGGCGGCCGGGCGCACCGGCCGGCTGTCTCTTGTGGACGAACTCGTCGAGCCCGCCCTCCGCGCCCCGCACCTGCGCAAGGCCGCCGCCGGCGCCGCCGAGGCCGGCCGCTTCGAAACGGCGCTGGAGCTGCTCACCCGCGCCGCAGAGCTGGACCGGGAGGCGCCGGCGCCCGGCGGGGTGTGGATGCTCGGCCCGGACCCGGCGACCCGGGTCGCGCTCCTGGCGCTGCGGGCCGGCAGCCCGCTGGTCGACGACTTCTGCCGGCTGGCCCGGCCGCCCGAGCGGGCGGGCTGGTCGATGCCGGCGCTCGACGGAATCCGCGGCGACCTCGAGCCGGTGGTGCGGCAGGTGACGGACGGCGCCCCGCCGATCGCGGACGCCGTGGCCGCGCTCGCCGCCGTCGCCGCCGCCCGGGGGCGCGCGGACGTCGTCGGGTCCCTGATCGACCTCGGCGTCCAGGCCAGCCTCAACTGGTCGGGAGCCGTGCCCGCGGCGATCAGCGGGGAACTGTCCACGCTCGCCGTCGCGGCCGCCGAACTGGACCAGCCGGACCGCGCGGACGCCCTCCTGCAGCGGCTGGCGAAGGCCCGCCCGGACCAGCGGGCGCCGGCGCTTGCGGCGCGGGCACAGGCGTACGAGCGCGCCGGCGAGACCGCACGCGCCCGGGAGGTCGCGGGCGAGGCGTTCGCCTGCCTGCTGTCCCGCGAGGGCGGAGCGGCCGGCACCGACCGCGCGATCGCCGCATGCGTCCGCACCTGGGCCGCCATGGATCCGCAGCGGTGCCGCGCCGCGCTGGCCCACGCCCTGGCGACCCGGCCGACGGAGACGCCCCAGTTCCTCGCCGCCGTGCCCCTCGCCGATCCGGCGCTCACAGACCTTGTCGTCGCGCTGCTGGCCGGCGAGGACCCGCCGGTGTGACCCGAGCCGGCCGGGCACCCGGCGGGTGCTGCGACCCGCCGTCGGAGGTCTGACCGGGTGGCTGCCGGCCGGTACCATCACGGGCATGGGCCGGTGGGTCGGCACGGGGTATGGGACCTTCCTGCTCGGCACCGGTATGGGCCTGATCACCAACCTGATCACCGGCGACCCGTCGCACTGGCCGGCCGCGCTGCAGCCCATCGCGACCTACTCCCCCGCGATCGGCGCCGGCCTGCTGGTCGCCGTCGGGGTGAAGGCCGCGTGGGACGTCCGGCGGGCCGGCATCCACCGTCCCGTGTGGAGCGACGGCAACCCGTGGCCGGGCCTCACCGCGTACACGTCGCGCTGGGCCGGTGTCTACTTCGGCCGGACCCGCGAGGCGGAGGACCTGCTCGCCCGGGTCCGTGACGCCCGCAGCGGCGCCGGCCGGTCCGTCAGGCCGGTGGCCGGAGCCACGCCTCGAACTCCTCGGGTGTGGCGACGCCGTGCTCGAGGACGGCGGTGTAGATCTCGAAGCCGCTCACCTCGTCCGGGTACTCCGGGCGCCGATGCCAGACGTCCTTGATGCGCAGGATCCGCAGCCGCTGCTCGCCGGTGAGCGAGGCTGCCAGCCCTCGGTGGTACGCCGTCACATCCGCATGGTCGTCGTGCAGCCAGATCGACAGGTCCACCCGCCACGCACCGACCCGCAGCGCCACGTGGAAACGCTCGTCGCGTCGCTGCCCGGTCGGGGAACGGTCCCCGCGTTCGTCGACGTAGTCGAAGCCGGTGAGGTCGGGCAGGTCGACCACCCGGTCGAGCAGCGCCAGCACGTCGCGCGGGCCGAACGACGGCCCGCCCAGCAGCATCACGTCCAGATCGCGCCACACCATCAGGCCGGACACGAAGCTGCCGGTCGGCGCGAGCGGACCGAGGCGATCGAGCCGGGCCAGCAGCCGGGCGCCGTCGGCCTGCAGGGCCGCCTGCCGCGCAACGAGTTCCGTGTCGGCCTCCTTCATCCCGCCACTCCAGCGCACCACCCCGGCGTTCCGCAACCACGCCGTCAGGTGTGCTGCCGGGACATTTTCCGGTGCTGTTCGTGGTTCGCGCTCAGTACCGGTCCCGTGCCGCCGATGTAGCTGCTAGGGAGCAGGACGGTGGGATCGGGGGTGCGCACGTGGGCATGTTCGCCGATATCGGCATCGTGCAGAAAATCGGGGTGCTCTGCGCCGCGGGAGTGGTGGTGTCCGCGGTCACCGGCGCCACCGGCATCGCCGCGCAGCTGAAGCTGACCGATCAGGCCCGCATCGTACGTGACCTGCAGGAAGCCAGTGGCCTGATGCACCACCTCGACACCCGCGAGGCGGAGCTCAAGGTGGACGCCTACCGAGCCCTTGCCGAGGGCGACATCGCGGCGATCATCGCGGACCTGCCCGACGACCTCGGGTCGGTCACCGACACCATCGCCGAGCTGGACCAGATCAAGCTGCCGCCCGCGATCCGCCAGGACGTCGACGACATCAAGGCCGACGCGCTCGCCTTCAACACGTTCATCGACACGTTCGTCCGCGACGCCCAGCGGGACCAGGCGTCGGTGCGGGCCCGCGAACCCGAGGTCGCCGAACGCAACCACGCCGTCGACGACAAGCTCGGCGCGCTGCAGGACGCGATCGACGCGCAGGTGGCACGGGAACGCGCCACGATGAGGGAGGCCCAGGCCACCGCCCGCTGGTCGACCATCGGCGTGATCGCCATCGGCATCCTGTTCTTCCTGCTGCTGTCGGTACCGGTCATCCGGGCGATCAGTGGTCCCGTCCGCCGGGTACGCAACGTCATCGAGGCACTGGCCCAGGGCGATCTCACCAGCCGCTCCGGCGTCACCGGTCGCGACGAGATCGGGCAGATGGCGGTCGCCCTCGACAACGCCATCGACAGCATCCACGGTTCGATCGTCGAGGTGAGCAGCAGCTCCCACGCGCTGGCCGGCGCGTCCCGCAACCTTGAGAAGGTCAACCAGGGGATCTCGAACGCCGCCGTGGCGTCCAGCCGGCAGATGACCGAGGCGTCGACCGCCTCGGACGCGGTGTCCCGGCACGTCAACGTGATCGCCGCGGGTGCGGAGGAGATGGGCGTCGCCATCCAGGAGATCGCCCGCAACGCCGCCGACGCGGCCGGTGTCGCCTCCGGTGCGGTCCGCGAGGCGGCCGCCGCCAACGAGACCGTCGACAAGCTGGCCGAGTCGTCGACGGAAATCGGCTCCGTGCTGAAGCTCATCACCGCGATCGCCGAGCAGACGAACCTTCTCGCGCTCAACGCCACCATCGAGGCCGCCCGCGCCGGAGAGGCGGGGAAAGGTTTCGCCGTCGTGGCCAACGAGGTCAAGGACCTGGCCCAGGAAACCGCGAAGGCCACCGAGGGCATCCGGCAACGCGTCACCACGATCCAAGCCGGCACCGGCGCGGCCGCCCAGGCCATCCGCCGGATGTCCGAGGTCGTGGAGGAGATCAACCAGTACCAGGCGACGATCGCCTCCGCCGTCGAGGAACAGTCCGCCACCACCGCGGAGATGAGCCGCTCGGTCGCCCAGGCCGCCGTCGGCGCGGAGACGATCGCCGGCAACATCGCCGGCGTCGCGGACGCGACCACGACCACCACCAATGGCGTCACCGCCACCCAGGACGCCGTCACCGAGCTGGGCGCGATGTCCGAGGACCTGCGCCGCCTGGTCGGCCAGTTCCGGCTGTAGCCAACGGGTCCGCGTCCGGCGCGGCCATGGCGAGGGCTTCCCATTTTCCCGGGACCGGTGCGGGCCTAGCGTCGAGCTGTGCGGCAGATGAGCTTCTCCGAGGTGTCGACCAGCGGCTCCGTGCCCGGTCTGGGCGCCTATCCGGCGGGTGACGCCGAAGCGATCCGGGCCACCGCGGCCGCCCTGCGGCGGGTGGCGGGAACGCTCGGGGCGGTGCCCCAGCCGAGCATCGGCGGGTGGCGGTCGCCGGCCGCCTCGCGGATCCGGGCCCAGCTCACCGGCGCCGCTGCCGCCGCCCACCGGCATGCCGGTGAGGTGCGGGCCGGCGCCGACGCGCTGGAGCGGGCGGCCGACACGCTCGAAGCCGATCAACGGCAGTGGCGGCTGGCGAAGTGGCGAATGGAGCTGGCCGAGCAATGAGCGCAACCATGACCGTCGACGCCGCGGCGATGCGGGTCGCCATCCCTGCCGTCACGGCGCTCCTCGACACCCTCGACAGCGCGATCGCCGGCCTCGGCGGCATCGACATGCCGGCCGGCGTGCCACCGGCGATCGGCGCGCGGGTGCGGCACACCGTGGCCGCCGCCGAGCGGGAGCTGCGCACCGCCGCGCGGCGGCTCGACGGCATCCCCGACGAGCTGCTGCGCCGCGTCTCCGCCGCGCAGTTCGCCGAGTCGCCGGCCCTGCAGGCGGCCGGGTTCAGCCTGCCGCTGCTGACCTTCTACGCCAAGTCGTTCTCGATCCCGGAGCTCAAGGGCGCGGGCGCGGCCGGCACCGCGTTCGGTGGCGTGTTCCGGCAGTTGCGTGGCGGCGGCGGACCGCTGACCTGGGACGCGTTCCGGGCCGAGTACGCGCGGCTCAAGGGGGCGACCAAGGGCGCCGGCGCGGCGGGGAAGCTCGGCGCGTTCAGCCGGGGCGCGGGACGGGCCCTCGTCGGTGTCGACGCGGCGGTGACGGGCTACTCGAACCTTCGCAACCCGTACCTCACCAACACCCAGAAAGTCACTCGGACCGCGGCTTCGGTGGCGGCGGACGCGGCCGTGGCCGGTGGGGCGGGCGCCATGGGCTCGGCGGCCGCGGCGGCCATGTTCGGCACCGCCGCCGGTGGTCCCGCCGGCGCGGTCATTGGCTTCGGGGCCGGGATGGCGTGGGGCTTCGCCGACAGCAAGCTGCACATCTCCGACAAGGTCGGCGACGCGGCGGCCGACGCGGTCGACGCCGTGGGCGATGCGGCCGGGTCGGTCGTCAAGGGCGCCGGCGCCAAGGCGAAGGGCGCGATCGAGGGCGCCGGCAACCTGGTGGGCCTGTGACGGACTGGGAGCGCATGCCGGGTCCGGCCGCGGTCGTCCGCGTCGCGCTGCCCGCCGGCGTGGCACGCACCGCGCCGCTGGCCGCCATCGTCGCCGACGCGACGGCCGGCCTGGCCGCACGCTTCGCCGCCGTGCGAGCGATCCACGCTGAGACCTCGGGTCGCATTGTGCATCTGGTACACGCAGCGACCGCCCCTGACGGTGAGGGCATCGTGGTCGAGACCCGGTTGGACCGCGAGGGGGCGGTGTTCAGCTGGGTCTCGCCCATGCACCGCTACCTCACCGACCGCGCCGCCGCCCGGCGGGCGATGGCGGGTCGCCGGGCACGTCCGGGCGCCGGGGATCCGGATCGGGACGGCGTACCACTCGCCGAGGCCTGGCTGGAGCTCGACGGCGCGGTGCTCACCGCCCGCCGGTGCGGCCCCGTCGCCGAATGCGGTGCGACGGTGCCGGTGCCGGCGTCGACGTTGCCCGCGCTGCTCGCCGAGGCGGTGGGCCTGTCGCCCCGCCCGGCTCCGGAGCGGGTGGAGCTGACGCTCGGCTCGCGGGACGACCTCGACGGCTTCGCCCGCTGGCGGCTGGACTGGCTCGTCGGCCGCGGCGACATGACGCAACCCGACGGCGACTGGTCGGCGGCGCACGTCTCGGCCGCCGGGACCCTGGAGGTCGTCGACCGCGGGCCCGCATTCCCGTTGCTCCGCGTCCTGGACGAGCTGCCCGGCCCGTTGGCCGCCGACGCCGCGGAAGCAGACCCGACCGGCGGCTGCGTCGGTGTCGTGGCGATCACCCCGGCTGAGGTCTTCGCCCTCCTGGCCGCCCTGGCCGGCTGAACGCGCCGGCCCGGCGTCATCGGACGGCGATAAGCGCAACTTATGGCAGGGACCGCAGCCGGTATTGGACCGCAAGGCTGCCCGCCCGCCAGCCTTGACGGATGTCGATGCGAAGGACAGCCGGCAGGCTGCTGATGATGGTGGCGCTGCTTGCCGGGGCGGCCGGATGTGGCGGGCGCGAACCGGGGCACTACGTCGTGCCGCCCGACGGGCTCTGCGCGGCGGTGGGGCTCACGCCGTTCGATCCCGCGGTCACGGAGGTCGAAGCGGAGCCGGCGTCGCGGCGGGTCGACATCGACGAGGTCGAGCTGCGGTGCACCTGGTCGCTGCGGTTCTACGGGGAGCCCTGGACCGTGACCGCGACCGCGGACGTCTTCGACGGCGTCACCACCGGCGCCAAGCCCGCGTTCCAGTCCCTGGCCGGACCGGCCGCCACCCCGGCGGCCTCGGCGCCCGCGACCTCCCACGGCTTCGGCACGTGGACGAAGGTCGGCCCGCACGGCTACTGGAGCCTGACCGAGCCCACCCGGCCGGCGGGCGGCGACCTGCGAGGCGACCTGAGGTACGAGGTGGCGTGGTGGGACGGCAACCTGGTGGCGCGGGTCCAGCTGGGGCGCCCTGTCCTGTTCACCCCGGACCTGGCGCAGGCGAAGGCGAACGCGAAGACCTGGGGCGACGCCCTGGCCCTGCGGATCGCCGCCTGCCTCTCCGGCCCGCAAGGTCGGCGTGGCACGGCCGGGTCCTCGCCGGTGGTGCGGTGAACGACGAGCCCCGCCCCGGGCGATGCCGGAGCGGGGCTCGAGCCCGTTCACCACACGCAGCCGAGCAGCTCCCCGAGTGACGGGTCGGCCGGTGGCTGGCTGGTGATGCCGTAGAACCGTGGCATGCCGGCGTTCCAGGTCCGGTAGATGGCCCTGCCGCCGCGGGCGCAGTCGAAGAAGACGGCGGCTTCGGAGCGGTCGAATCCGGGGTAGGACTCGACCCGGGAGTAGAAGTGGTTGGTGGAGATGCCGTTGCAGCTCGTGCCGCCCGTGGTGCAGCTGAAGCCGTGGATTGCCAGCCCGCCCGGCAGCGCCGTGCCCGGCGCGTACGCCAGACCGACCTGGAACTGCTGCCGGCCGTAGCCGGCCGGGATGTTGCCCTCGGCGCGCAGGACCCAGACGTTCAACGAGTTGTGCTGGTAGATCCAGTAGTTGACCAGGCCCCAGGGTGAGTAGTGGATGGTCACCCGCGTGCCGATCGGCACGGTGCCGGGCGGCGGGTCCTGGCTGAAGACGACGTTCGTGGAGGGGTTCGGCTCCTCGGCCCGCGCGCAGTCCAGCGCCTGCGCGGCCAGGGCGGCGCAGGCCGCGTCCGGGGCCATCTTCGTCACGTCGGGCAGGGTGGTGTCCGAGCTGTAGAAGGTCAGGGTGACCGGCCGCCGGACCGGCTGCACGGTGCCCGGTGCCGGGCTCTGTGCGTAGACGACGCCGGGCTGCTGACCGGTGCCCGCGGCACTGCGACCGACCGCCCGCACGCAGGCGAACCCGTCCGCCTCGACCGCCGCGCACGCCGCGTCGATCGGCAGGCCGGTGTAGGTGCCGACGGTGGCGTCGCCGGCGAAGACCGTGACGGTGACCGTGTCGCCGGTGGCCGCGACCGTGCCGGCCGCCGGGTTCTGCCCGTAGACGGCGCCGGGGACCTGGCCCGCGCGGGTGGCGGGCACACCCACGACGACCACGCAGCGCATCTTGTACTGCTGGACCCGCTGGCATGCCTCGCCCTGCGTCTGACCGGTCAGGTCCGGCAGCGCGATCGTCACCGGGAACGTGATCGTGACGGTGGCGTTGCGGTCGGCGGGCCGGTCCGCCGCCGGGTTCTGGGCGGTGACGCGCTCCAGCAGGTCGGGCGAGGCGACTGGCGCGGTCCGGTCGGGGCGCTCGGCGCAGGTCAGCTTGGCCGCCCGCACGGCCCGGCAGGCGTCGGACCGCGACAGGCCGGCCAGGGTGGGTGTCCGCACCGGCGACACGTATCGCACGACGACCCGGGAATTGACCAGGACCTGGGTGCCGGCCGGCGGGTCGGTGCCCTTCACGCTGCCGGTGGCGCCGCCGCTGGTGCCGTCCGCGACCGGCCCGCAGCGCAGCTTCAGCTCGACCAGCCGCGCGCAGGCGTCCTTGTAGTTGGTGCCCGCGGCGAAGCTCGGCACGGCGACCTTCTCCGTGGACGGCGTCCCGCCCGGGGCGGGCTGCGAGCCGGTGTCGCCCGGGTTCCCGCCCTGGCCGGTCGTGGTGTCGCCGGTGTTCTGCGACTGGGAGTCGGTCACGTCCGGGCTGGCGCCCTTGTCGACGTAGTGTTCGTGGCCGTCGGCGTCGACGAGCAGCGCACGCTGGTCGTACTGGTTGTTGGCCCACACCCGCCCGCCGGTGACCTCCAGCGTGAAGCGGCCCTTGCGGCCCGGCACCTCCAGCGGCTTGGCTTCGGCGCGGCCGGTCTTCAGGTTGACCCGCAGCAGGACCGATTTGGTGTACTCGGGGACGTACGCCCACGTGTCGAGGACGACGGGCGCGCCGAGCTGGGCACCCGTCGTGAGCGGCAGGTCCACGGTGGTCAGGTGTCTGGTGCGCGGGTCCAGCGCGCCGAGCCTGCCCGAGCGTGGATCAACGGCGATGGCGTACCGCCCGGCGCCGCGCCACGATCCGGTGAGCAGATTGTTGCCGGTGACGCCGATCGGGCCGAGCAGCCGGGGCGCGTCACCGTCGACGGTGTAGGCGCTGCCCGGCTGCGTCACGACCACGGGGTGGCCGTCGGCGACCGTGATCCCGGCCGGTGCCTCGCCCAGGTGGACGGTGCGTTTCGCCTGCCCGGCCAGCACCTCGATGACGTCGCCCTTGCCGGTCAGGACCCAGGCGGACTCGCCGGCGGGCACCACGGCGAGGATGCCGTCGGCGACGCGGACGGGCGCGGTGGCGGGCTGACCGGGCCCGGGGATCACGGTGACGGTGTTGTCGGCGGTGTTCACCAGATACCCGTCGCGGCTGGTGGCGATCGGCTCGACCTGCCCAGCGGCGGGCGGCAGGCTCGTGGCGGCGGACGCGCTGGCGGTCGGCTTCGCCGAAGCCTGACCGGTCGGCTTCGAGGACGCGGCAGCGGCAGCGGTAGAGGCAGCGGCGGTGGCCGCGGGCGGCGTGACCGGGACCGGCGCGCCGCCGGGCGTCAGGGTGGCCGCGTCGAGGTACGTCACCGTGCCCGTCTTCTTGTTCACCACGGCGAGCCGGCCGTCGGGCAGCCGCACCGTCTGCAGCTCCTCCGATCCGGTGGCCAGCTGCATGGCGACCTCCGCGTCCGACCGGCCGGACTCGCCGTTGACGTGGACCACGGTGTGGCCGCGGGCCAGGAAGGCCGAGCCGTCGCCGAGCGCGGGCTGCGTCACCGTGTAGCCGACGCCGAGCCCGGCGGCGAGCGTACCCGCGCCGACCGCGACGGTCAGCAATGCGCTGCCGACCCGGGTCACCGGGCGTCGGGGCATGCGTCGGGGCATGCGCAGGAGGATGGTGCGGAGCCATTGAGGCATGGAAAACCCTTCGCCGCTTGGTGCCGCGTGCCCCGACAGGTTACAAAGTGCGTCAGGCGGGTGCATTGGCAACTCGTCCCCAATGCGGAGGGAGCGCCGTGGCGGATCTTGTGGTCACGAGCAAGGCCGGAGTGACGCACAGCGTGCCCGCGGGGGGCACGCTGACGTTCGGTCGCGCGACCAGCTGCACCGTCTGCCTGCACCCCGAGGACGGCGGGATCTCCCGGATCGCCGGGCAGGTCACGCAGGTCGGCGACGTCTGGTTCGTCACGAACCGCAGCGGGAGCCGGCCGCTGGCGCTGGTGGACCGGTTCGGGCTGCGCCGGGTGCTCGGCCCCGGTGAGCGCAACCCCGTCGAGGGACGCATCCGGGTGCTCGTCGACGGTTCCCTCGGCAGCCACGAGCTGGTCCTGGCGGGGCCGGAGCCGGCCGACCCCGGCGAGGACGGCATGGTCACCGGCCTGCCGACGGTTGCCGGGGCGGGCGTGGTCGTCAACGACGCGGACCGTCTCGCGCTCGTCGCGATGTTCGCCGGCTATCTGCTGGAGGGCGACCGCTACGACCCGGTCCCCCGCCCTTACGGCGCCGCCGCCAAGCGACTGGGCTGGGAGCGCACGACGCTGATCAAGCGGATCGAGTACCTGCGGGCCCGGCTCACCAAGGCGGGCGTGCCCAACCTGCAGGGCTTCACCGCGTTGCAGGGCCTCGCCGAGTACGTGCTCACCAACCGCATCATCACCCCGGCGGACCTCGTGCGGATCGGCCTGTAATCGGCCTCTGGCCGCGCGATTGGGGAGTGCTTCCGATATCGGGGCCGGTGCCGCGGCGCCTAGGTTCGGGTCGTCCGAAACCGAACCCAGGAGGACCCCGATGATCAAGGCCGAGCTCTCCCAGCTGGAAACCCTGTCCCGGCGGCTGCACACCTGCAGCGGCGAGGTCGACGACCTCAAGCGGGCCCTGACGACGCTGATCGGCACCACGACGTGGACCGGCGGCGCCTCCGACCGGTTCCGGCACGCGTGGGAGTCGCAGTTCCGCCCGGCGCTCGACGCGCTGGCCCGGGAGCTGACGAACGCCTCGCACGAGGTCGACCGCCGCAAGGTCGCCATCGACCACGCCGCGAACTGACCACAGCCCACAGTGGACCTCGACCTGGTGGTCGACACCGGCGCGGAACAGGTGCCGGTGGTCGTCGCCGCGCAGCCCTCGGCGACGGTCGCCGACCTCCGTCGCGCCCTGACCGACCTCGCCCTCACCACCGCCGCACCGGCCGCCGGGCCCGTCCTGCTCGACGGGCGGGCGCGGCTGAGCGACGACGCCCCGCTGTCGGCGTGCGGCCTGCGACCGGGCGCGGTGCTCGCCGTGTCCGGCGGCGGGGTCCGTCCCGCCCGGACACCGGCGGCCGGCACCGCGGAGGTGGCCGTCGTCGGCGGCCTGCACTGCGGCCTGTCGGCGGTGCTGCCCCCGGCGGGCACGGTGACGGTCGGCCGCGGCGACGGCAACGTCCTGCGCCTGCCCGACCCGGAGGTGAGCCGCACGCACGTCACGGTCCACGCCCAGCGCGACGGCCGCGCCGCCACCGTCACCGACCCCGGCTCGACGAACGGCATCCGGCTCGGCCGGTGGCGCCTGACCGGGCCGGCCCGCCTCGAGGTCGACGAGGCCGGGCGGGTGCTCGGCATCGGCGGTTCGGTCCTCGCCGTGCGGCGCCCGGACCGCCGGCCGGCCGAGTCCGCCCCGGGCCCCGACGGTCTGCGCCTGATCAACCGGCCGCCGCGGATCGCACCGCCGGACGCGTTGCCGGAACTGGTGGTGCCGACGCCGCCGAAACCACCGACCGGGTTCCGGTTCCCGTGGCTGGCCACGCTCGCCCCGGCCGTCGTCTGCGGCGCCCTGTACCTGGTGCTGCCGCCCGGCGGGTACGCCATCTACCTGCTGCTCATGATGGCCATGTCACCGATCCTGGCGCTGGCGAACCTGGTCCAGGACCGGCGGCACGGGCGGCGCGACCACCGGCGGGCGATGGCCGCCCACGCGACCGCGGCGGCCGGCTTCGAGGCGGCGCTGGCGGCGGCCGCCACGGCGGAGGAGATCGCGGCCCGGCTCGCCCATCCCGACCCGACCGAGGTGGTGGCCCGCACGCTGGCGCCGGCCGCCACGCTGTGGCAGCGACGCCGCACCGACGCCGACGCCCTGCACCTGCGGCTCGGCCTGCAAGACCGGCCGGCCCGCCTGCTGCTGCGGGCCGACCAGCCGACGGCCGACGAACCGTTGCCGGAGCTTCCGGTGGTCCGTGATGTACCGGTGTGCGTCGACCTCGCCGACGCCGGGGTGCTCGGGGTCGCCGGTCCCAGACCGATGACGCTCGCCGTCGCGCGTGCCCTGCTGCTGCACGCGGCGGCGCTGCGCTCCCCCGCGGATCTTGGCATCGTGCTGCTCACCGGCCGGGACGCGGCCGGTGACTGGGACTGGGTGACGTGGCTGCCGCACACCCTGCCGACGTTGGCCGCCGACTGCGCCCGGCTCGTCGCCACCGACGCGACACAGGCCGACGCGCGGCTCGCCGAGCTGCGCAGGCTCGTCGACGAGCGGATCGAGGAGCGCCGGCTGGCGCTGCGGCAGGGCCCGCCGCCGGGCCGCACGATGCTGGTCGTGCTCGACGGCGCCCGCCGCCTGCGCGACCTGCCGGGCCTGGCGGGCCTGCTCGCCGCGGGGCCCGCCGCCGGCGTCCACGCGATCTGCCTCGACGCCGACGAGCCGTCGCTGCCCGACGAGTGCGGCGCCACCCTGGTCGGCACCGACGGGACCGGCTCCCGGGCGATGCTGCGCCGCCGCGGGCACCCACCGGAGCCCGACGTGCTCGTCGACGGCCTGACCCTGCCGGCCGCCGCCGCGGCGGCCCGGGCGCTCGCCGCGCTGCGCCCGCTCGGCGAACACAGCGCGGACACCGCGCTGCCCGAGCGTGTGCGGTTGCTGGACCTGGTCGGCGAGATCGACGCGGACGCCGTCAAGGCCGGCTGGGGCCGTTCCCGGGACGGCCGGTCGACCACGGCCGTGCTCGGCACCGGCACCGCCGGGCCGGTGACCGTCGACCTGCGCCGGGACGGCCCGCACGCCCTGATCGCCGGGACCTCCGGCGCCGGCAAGTCCGAGCTGCTGCAGACCCTCGTCGCGTCGCTCGCGCTGGCCAACACCCCGGACGCGCTCACGTTCGTGCTGGTCGACTACAAGGGCGGCAGCGCCTTCGCCGCCTGCGCCGAGCTGCCGCACTGCGTCGGGCTCGTCACCGACCTCGACGGGCACCTCGCCAAGCGCGCCCTGGACTCCCTCGCCGCCGAACTGCGCCGCCGGGAGACGCTCTTCGCCGAGGCGGGCGCCACCGACATCGAGGACTACTGGGCGCGCACCGCGGCCCGGCTCCCCCGGCTGGTCATCATCATCGATGAGTTCGCGTCGCTGGTGGAGGAGCTGCCGGAGTTCGTCCCGGGGGTGGTCGGCATCGGCATGCGCGGCCGCAGCCTCGGCGTCCACGTGATCCTCGCGACCCAGCGGCCCGGCGGCGTGGTCACCGCCGACCTGCGCGCCAACGTCAACCTGCGCATCAGCCTGCGGGTCACGTCCGTCGCCGACTCGCAGGACGTCATCGACGCACCCGACGCCGCCCGCATCCCGCACCGCCGGCCCGGCCGCGCGTTCCTGCGGACCGGCCACGGCGAGCTCACCGAGTTCCAGGCCGCCCGCGTCGGCGGGCCCCGGCCGGGCACGGCCGAGGCGGGCCCGCCGGTCCGCGTCGCGCTGCGCCGCGTCGACGACCTGGGCCGCCCCCGTCCGGTGTCCGCCGCGGCGGACCCGTCGGGCCCGACCGACCTCACCGACCTCGTCGCGGCGATCCGGGCCGCCGCGGCCGG
>NZ_JBFAPO010000081.1:0-40186 GCF_040676755.1 Dactylosporangium sp. NPDC049525
CCCAGGTCAACACTTCGGAACAGTCACTGCCCGGACCCGCCGACATCCACCATAAGCCACGATCCATCCGCGCCGCTTGACAAAGAGGGGAGCCAAATGAGTAAATTGATCAAGGCCGGTCGCGTCCCGGCCGGTCGCCCGGATCGCCGCCTCGACGGTATCGAGCGACGCCGCGACCAGAATCGTCTCGTACGTCATACCCATGGTCTCTCCAATCAGCGTTCCTATGCGCCGAGCTCCGCCGCGTCACGCAGCACCACCCCGATACGGATTCTCACCCGGGTGCAGATGCTGGTTCAGGTCACGGGGCAGCCAGGGGCCGCAGCGCGGGCGTCACCGCCTCGAACACCCGGGTGAGGGCAGCCTCGTCGAACTCCCGGTAGTCCTCGGTGGCCTGCAGGCAGACGCCGTCTGCGGCCAGCGGCCCTGCCACCGCGTCGGCGCTCGCCGGGTTTCGGTTTCCAACAACCGGGTCGAAGCAGACCACAGCCAACTCAAGCACCGGCTCAGACCGATGCGTGGCCTACGGGCCGACCGGACCGTACAGACGATCATTGCCGGACACGCCTTCATGCAGAACCGCAGCGGATATTACGAACTCGGGCTCGACGCCCCGTCCGGGCTCCGTGTCGCCGTAGCGTTCACCGAGCTCGCCACCGCCATCTGAAGACCGGCCACGCACGCTTCCAACCCGTCGCCCTCGGATCCCCAAACGCAACAGCGCCCGTCAGTTTGCCTCACTTGAGTTGCCCCGGCCCCGGCGCCGCCCCACGCCCGCTGCGGGAACAGCCGGCCGGTGTCGGCGAACGCGCGGACAACACCCAACGCCGACCCGGTGCGGTGGAACTCGCCGAACGAGGGTCAGGCGGCGGAGGTGCGGACCAGCGTTCTGATCTGGCGGAGCAGCACCGAAATGGCGGGCAGGTTGCCCGGGGACTCGCCGAACTCGCCGATGGCGTTGCGGGTGCGGGCGATCAATGTGGCGTTGCTCTGTTCCCACTCGTGGACGCGGGCCTCGGCGTCGTCGTCGGGGGCCGTCGCGTTGAGGACGTCCGCTGTCAGGGCGGCCAGTGCGGCGTACAGGTCGTAGCGCAGCGCCATGCGGGCCAGGGTCTGCCAGCGGTCCTCGCGCGGCAGGCGGGAGATCTTCGACAGCAGGTCGTCGACCCGGAACCGCTCCGACAGCACGTAGTAGACCGTGGCGACCTCGTTGACGTCCCGGCCGGTCTGCGAGGCGACCTCGACGATGTCGAGGAGACCGAAGCCGTACATGATCCGGGTTGTCATGTCGGCGATCTCCGCCGGCAGGCCCAGCCCGCGCAGCGTGGCCGCGTTGGTGTGCAGCGCCTCGCGCTCCTGGCCGCGGAACAGCGTCTCCAGCTGCGGCAGCAGGCGCGAGATGCCGGGGCGCAGGCGGGCGATCTCGCCGGGGACGTCGATCGGCAGGCGCCGGTTGGAGACCAGCCAGCGGACCGCCCGGTCGAGCAGCCGGCGGGTCTCCAGGTCGACGGCCGTCTGCGCTTCCGTCGGAACCTGGTTGTCGAGGGACTCGACGGCGCGGCTGAGCTCGCTCAGCCCGTACACGTCCCGGGTCACCACGGACGCCCGGAGGATGTCGGCGGCGCCGGCCCCGGTCTCCTCCGACGCGCGGTGGAAGAAGGACGTGCCGCCGCGGTTGACTGCCTCGTTGACGACGGCCGTGGTGACGATCTCGCGGCGGAGCGGGTGCTCGGCCATCGCCTCTACGAAGCGCTTCCGCAGCGGGGTCGGGAAGTAGTCGACGAGCACTTCGTTGGTCCAGTCCTCATCGGGGAGGTTGGAGTCGAGGATCTCGTGTTCGAGGACGATCTTCACGTAGGACAGCACGACGGCGAACTCCGGTGAGGTCAGCGCGACGCCGACGGCGGCGCGGGAGTCGAGCTCCTCGTCGGTCGGCAGCCCTTCCAGGGTGCGGTCGAGCTGGCCGCGGCGCTCCAGGTCGGCGATGAGGCGCTTGTGTACCGGCAGCAGCGAGTGGGATTGCGCGCGGGCGTTGCCCAGCGCGGTGGCCTGGTCGTAGTTGTCGCGCAGCACGAGGTCGCTGACCTCGTCGGTCATCTGGGCCAGCAGCGGGTTGCGGTCGGCCTGGTCGAGCTGGCCGGCGGCGACGGCGCGGTCGAGCAGGATCTTGATGTTGACCTCGTGGTCGGAGCAGTCGACGCCGGCGGAGTTGTCGATGAAGTCGGTGGCGATGTGGCCGCCGCCGAGGGCGAACTCGATCCGGCCGAGCTGGGTCAGGCCGAGGTTGCCGCCCTCGCCGACGACCTTGGCGCGCAGCTCCCGGCCGTTGACCCGGATGTGGTCGTTGGCCTTGTCGCCGACGTCGGCGTGCGACTCGGTGGTGGCCTTGACGTAGGTGCCGATGCCGCCGTTCCAGAACAGGTCGACGGGGGCGGCGAGGATGGCGTGCATCAGTTCGTTGGGCGTCATTGCGGTGACCGCCGCCGGAATGCCGAGCGCGTCCTTCGCCTCCGGGGAGATCGGGATCGACTTCGCCGTGCGTGGGTAGACGCCGCCGCCGGCGGAGATCAGCGACTTGTCGTAGTCGTCCCACGAGGACCGGGGCAGCGCGAAGAGCCGGGCCCGCTCCTCGAACGACGTCGCGGCGTCGGGATCCGGGTCGACGAAGATGTGCCGGTGGTCGAAGGCCGCGACCAGCCGGATGTGCCGCGAGAGCAGCATCCCGTTGCCGAACACGTCTCCGGACATGTCACCGACCCCAATCACCGTGAACTCGGTCTGCTGGGTGTTGACGCCGAGCTCGCGGAAGTGCCGCTTGACCGACTCCCAGGCGCCCTTGGCGGTGATGCCCATCTTCTTGTGGTCATAGCCTGCGGAGCCGCCGGACGCGAACGCGTCGCCGAGCCAGAACCCGCATTGCAGCGAGATTTCGTTGGCGATGTCGGAGAACGTGGCAGTGCCCTTGTCCGCGGCGACCACCAGGTAAGGGTCGTCGGGGTCGTGGCGCACCACGTCGGGCGGCGCGACCACCTTGCCGCCGTCGAGGTTGTCGGTCACGTCGAGCAGGGCGGAGATGAACAGCTGGTAGCACTCGATGGCCTCGTCGCGGTCGCCCGGCTTCTCCTTGAGGACAAACCCGCCCTTGGCGCCGGTCGGCACGATCACCGCGTTCTTCACCATCTGCGCCTTGACCAGGCCGAGGATCTCGGTGCGGAAGTCCTCGCGCCGGTCGGACCAGCGCAGCCCGCCCCGGGCGACCGCGCCGAAGCGCAGGTGCACGCCTTCGAACCTCGGCGAGTAGACGAAGATCTCGAACTTCGGGCGCGGTGCCGGCAGGTCGGGGAACGACTGCGGGTCGAGCTTGAACGCCGTGTACGACTTGGGACGCCCCTGCTCGCCGCGCTGGAAGAACGAGGTGCGCAGGGTGGCCTGGATGACGTGCAGGAAGGAGCGCAGGATGTGGTCCTGGTCGAGGCTGGTTACCGTGTCGAGGTCCTCGTTGATCGCCGCGACCATCTCCGTCGACCACTCCGACCGCGCCGTCTCGGACAACTGCAGCCGCAGGTCGAAGCGAGCCGTGAACAGGTCCACGAGCTTCGAGGCGATCGCCGGGTACTGCAGGAGGGTGGTCTCCATGTAGTCCTGCGAGAACACCGTGCCGGCCTGGCGCAGGTACTTCGCGTAGGCCCGCAGGACGACCACCTCGCGCCAGGTGAGGCCGGCCTTCAGCGCCAGGGCGTTGAACCCGTCGACCTCGGCCTCACCGTGCCAGGTGGCGGAGAACGCGTTCTCCAGGTGGGGACGCACCTCGGTGATCGTCCGCGCGTCGGGCGGCAGTTGCAGCCCGAAGTCGTAGAGGTAGATGGTGCCGTCGGAGCGGACGATCTCGTAGGGCCGCTCGTCGGTGACCCGCACGCCGAGCGAGTGCAGCACCGGCAGCACGGCGGAGAGGATCATCGGCTTGCCGTAGCGGAGTACCTTGAACCGGATGTCGCTCTCGGCCTGGCGGCGCCGGTAGACGTGTATCACGAGCTGGCCCGGCTCGTCGAGCAGCTCCAGCTTGGCGACGTCCTGCACGGCCGCATTCGGCGTGTGGTCGTTTTTGTATGTGTCTGACAGCGCGCCGCCATACCGCTGGTAGAGCAGCTTGGCCTGGTGCTCGTCGTCGAGTTTGCGCTCCAGCACGAGCCGGAAGTCGTCGTCCCACAGCCGGGTGGCGTCGGCGAGCCGCTCGGTGAGACGGTCGACGTTGATATCGCCGGGTGGGTTGCCGGGCTCGGTGCGCACGATGAAGTGGACCCGCGCGAACTTCGACTCGCTGACCCTGGTCGTGTAGTCGACGCCGATGCCGTTGAGCTCGGCGAGGAGGATCTGCTGGATGCGCAGCCGGTTGGCGGTGGTGAACCGGTCCCGGGGCAGGTAGACCAGGCAGGAGATGAACCGGCCGTAGGCGTCGCGGTGCAGGAACAGTCGCAGCTGCCGCCCGGCCAGGCGCAGCACGCTCATCGCGGAGCGGTACAGCTCGTCGGTGGTGATCTGGAACAGCTCGTCGCGCGGGTAGGTCTCCAGGGTCTCCATCAGGTCCTTGCCGGAGTGGCTGCGCGGCGACAGGCCGGAGCGCTCCACCACCTCGGCGACCTTGCGCTTGACCACCGGCAGGTCCCGCACGCTGGTGCGATAGGCCGCGGAGGAGAACAGCCCCAGGAAGCGCTTCTCACCGGTCACGTTGCCATCGGCGTCGAACTGCTTGAACCCGATGTAGTCCATGTAGGCCGAGCGGTGCACGGTGGCACGCGAGTTGGCCTTGGTGATGATGAGCAGCCGCTTCTCCAGCGCCTTGGCGTAGGCCTCGGCGGTCATCGAGCTCAGCACACGCGGACGGGTCTGGTCGGCCCGCAGGACGCCCAGGCCCGAGCCGAGCACCGCCCGCAGCAGCTCCTCACCGTCGTCGCCCTTGATCAATCGGTACTCCCGGTAGCCGAGGAACGTGAAGTGGTCGTCCACCAGCCAGCGCAGCAGTTCGACGGAGTCGGTGATGTCCTTGTCCGGCACCGGCAGCTGCGCGCTGCCCAGCTCGTCGGCGAGCGTGAGCGCCTGGGTGCGCATCTTCGGCCAGTCCTCGACCGCCTCGCGCACGTCATCGAGCACCCGGGCCAGGTCGTTACGCAGTCGCTCGAGATCGGCCTCGTCACGGATCCGATCGACCTCGATGCGGATCCAGCTCTCCACGATGTCACCAGGCGCGGCGTCCTCGGGCTCGAGGTCGGCCCGGACCCGATCCAGCGCACCCAGCGGCGCCCGCCGCACGACGACGAGCGGGTGCACCAGCATGTTCACGTCGATGTTGCGAGACGACAGCGCACTGGTGACCGAGTCGACGAGGAACGGCATGTCGTCGGTGACGATCTCCAGCGACGTGCCGCCGGCGACACTCGTGCTCAGACGCAGCTTCAGCTCGCCGGGCACCCGCTGCTGGGCCAGCTCCAGGTGCGACCGCGTGGCCTCGACCATCCAGGCCACCTGGCAACCGGCGAGCTCCTCGTCGGGCACGAGGTGCCAGTAGCGCGCGACCAGCTCGGGGTCGGCGTCCTGGGCTGCCGCCAGAACGACGGCATCCGCGACCAGGTGCTCCGCATCAGGCACGTACTGCTCTGACTCGTCGTCCTCGACCGCAGGTTCGGCAGTGCTGGCGCTCACCCGGGTGGCCGTCGGCCGGTTCATCGGTTGTTCTCCTCACCCCGACGCTGTGGGCTAAGGTTCGCGTTCGACGCTTGATCCGCCTCCGCGGCGGTGGAATGGCTCGTGAGGCGATCGCCCCGTCACGCTTTGCGTAGGCAAACCCAAATATGCTCGAAAGGGGACAAGGTGGCCGCTTCTTGTAGTGTCCCTCAGCCTGCTCGGACCAGCCAGGATCACCTTCACCTGTGGGTAATGGGATGACGGTGTAGCGGGCGGCGTTGTGGGTCAACCGGCGCTGCCGGATGGCGTCGTTGAGTGCGCTGGACAGGGTGGCGATGCAGCGCCGTGCGGTGACCGGGGCCGCGGCCGGCGGCGAGTTGGGTACGGACGAGGTGGTCGACGTGCTGGTGGGTGAGGCGTTCCAGCCGGACGGCGCCGAAGGCCGGCAGGAGGTCGTTGTGCAGGTAGTCGCGGTAGTGCGCCACGGTGGTTGGATTGTTGGCGGGCCTTGGTGTCCAGCCAATGGACCTGGTACTCGGAGACGGTCTGCGCGTCGTCGAGGTAGACCCCGCCCGTTCGCTTCCAGCACTCGGGCGAGTGCTGCGCGGGCGCCGTTGCGTTCGCCATCGGAGTGCGCGTTTGGGCAAGTGCCGGCCCGGTCTTCAGATCGCGGTGACCCTCGCGGTCCTCGCCACGGTGCAGGTGCTCATGCCTGCGGTCGCCCGCGAGCACTACCGCGACCCGTTGTCGACCACGACGCCGCTCGTGGGTGTCCGGGATGCCGCATCAGGTGCGGGTCGACGAGCACGGTATGGCCGTGTCGATGCCGGTCGACATCCCCGGGTGCGTGGATCACCTCGGTGCGCACCGTCGACTCGGCGGGCCGCCCGTTCGCCGGACCGGTGCCGGAGGACTGCACGTCGTCGGCGTTCCCTCCGGCGGCGGGTGACGCGGCCGTCGACCAGCTTCGCCTCGGGCAATTGGTGACGTATCAGCCGGCTGGGCGGTACTGGGCGTTTCCAGTGGGTGGAGACGGCGAGCTATCTGGTGCTGACCCTCGGCCTGAGCGTCCTGTGTGCCGTGCGGATCCGGGCGGCTGCTATGTCGTGATCAGCCGTCGGCGTGACGTGCGACCTCATGACAAGCGGGTGGGCGGCGGATATCGTGTGGCCGTGAGTGAACGGCAGCCGCGGCGGGCATGGGGTTCCCTCGAGTCGGACATCATGGCGTTGCTGTGGGCGGCGACGGAGCCGTTGACGCCCGGGCAGGTGCAGACCGCACTGGCGCAGAGCCACGGCGATGACCGCACGGTCCTGGCCTACAACACGGTGCTGACGATCCTGACCCGGATGCACGACAAGGGGCTGCTGCAGCGGCAGCCTTCGGGTCGCGCGCATGCCTACCGGCCGACGCACGACGCCGCGACCGCGGCCGCCGCGCAGATGCGGGCGGTGCTCGACGGGCCGGGGGACCGGCGGGCGGTGCTGCAGCAGTTCGCCGATCGGCTGGACGCCTCCGACGTGGAGGTCCTGCGGGCCCTGCTGGAGCGCACCGACGGCGGTGCGCCTGGATGACCTGCCTGGTCTACCTCCCCCTGGTGCTGCCGCTGCTGCTGGTGCCGCTCACGCGGCGACTCACTCGCAGCACGCATCCGCAGACAGCGGCCCGGACGCTGGCGTTGTGTGCCGCCGTCACCGCGGCGGCGGGGGCGGGGACCCTGGCGTTGGTCGTCCTCACGTTGTTCGACGACCTGCCGGCGATGGAGCGCAGGGAGGCGCAGGCACTGTCGGCCGGGGTCGTGCTGCCGGAGCCGGTGCCGGACCTGGTGGCCGCCGCCGCGCTCCTGCTGGCGGGGTGGCTTGGATGGCGGATCATCACGCACACCCGGCAGCGCCGGTGTGTGGTACGTGACCTGCGCGCCGCAGGGCCGCCGCACAACGGGCTGCTGGTCGCGGACTGGGACCGCCCGCACGCCGTCGCGGTGCCCGGCCAGGGCCGGGGTGTCCGCCGCCGGTCCGGGCACGTGCTGGTGACTAGCGGACTGCTGCGGCTGCTCGACCCAGACGAGCGGGCGGCGGTCCTCGCCCACGAGCGGGCGCACCTGCGCCTGCGCCATCACCGCCTGATCGCGGTCGCCGGGCTCGCGGCGGCCGTGCACCCGCTCCTGCGGCCCGTCGCCGACGGGGTAGGGCTGCTGGTGGAGCGAGCCTCGGACGAGGACGCGGCATTGACCGTCGGCGACCGTCGGCTCGTCGCCCGTACGGTGGCCAAGGTCGCCCTCGCCTCGCAACCGGCCGCAGCTGGAGTGACCGACGACCCCGGCATCGGCGGACTGGGCATTGGCGGGTCCAACCTGATGTGCCGGATCGACGCGCTCACCCGTCCTCCGGTGCCGGTGAGCGGGGTCTGGTCGGTGTTGGCGTGTGCCGTCATGGCCGTCACCTCTGCCGCTGCGGGTGGTGCGGTCCGCGACTTCATCGCACTCATCCAGGCGTGGTCGCCGTCCGCCTGAATCGCACGTCCGAGCCATTCTTTTGCGCTCGGTAACACGTGTGCGGATGCGGTGAGTCCGTTTCTTCCCGTTCCTCCCACAACATGTAGGTGACATTTGTGAATGTCTCCAGTCGCATAGCCGACAGCGACACGCTGCGATATGAAACAGAAGTAGAACATGATCTTCACAAATGACTCGAACCGCGTCCGATTGGTCCGTATCGCCGGGATATGTGATCCGCTATTCACCGAACGGACTCATCTGCGGTAATTCACCTCCCGTTCATGAACCTTTCTTGCGATGGACAGCCAAACATATAGGCGAATACTGTTGCCGCTCAGACAGAGAGGCGCATCGCTCTCGCTTTCGTAATGACCCACACCACTCCAGTTTCGGGGGTGACGATCGGTTCGGCTGATCTGCACGAAGCATTGAGATCAACGGAAGCCGCCCTGGCATAGGGGCGGCCGCTGGGCAGGCGGCCGCTCTCCCTTCTTCGTGCCTGGTCGGCGCCATCTGGGCAGCTCACCGCAGTAGGCGGCGAGCTGTCGCGCAGCATCGCGGGAATTGCACGGAATTCTTCGGGCCGGCGACGCCGCCCCATTCAACCGTGCCCGAAAACACCATTCAGACGCGTCGAACACGCGAGCGAGAAGCCCCGGAGGTCTCTCTTGACCGACATTGCCGACGCACGACCCACGGACACCACATCGATCATCGATTTCGATCATGAACGGTCCGGTGAACGGGCCCAGCTGACGATCATCGTGCCCACCCGCAACGAGGTGGACAACGTCACGACCCTGTTCAGCCGGGTCAACGCCGCGTTCGCCGACATCCGGGCAGAGATCCTCATCGTCGACGACAGCGACGACAGCACCCCGTTCCTGGTCGCCGAGCAGGCACAGACCAGCACCCTGCCCGTCCGCCTGCTGCACCGCCCGTCGGACGAACGGCACGGCGGCCTCGGCTCGGCCGTCGTCGCCGGCGCCAGGCACGCCCGCGGCGAGTGGGTCGTCGTCATGGACGCGGACCTGCAGCACCCGCCGGAAGTCGTCGCGCACCTCGCCCAGGTCGCCGCCCGGCACAGCGCGGACATCGTCGTCGGCACGCGGTACGCGGGCAACGGTTCGACCGGCGACGGCCTCGACGGCGCCCGGCGCACCGCCGGATCCTCGACCGCGACCAGGCTCGCCAAGGCGCTCTTCCCCCGGCGCCTCGCCACGGTCACCGACCCGATGAGCGGACTGTTCGCGTTCCGCCGCGCCGCGGTGCAGCTCGACCGGCTCGACCCGATCGGGTTCAAACTGCTGCTGGAGATCCTCGTCCGGCACCCCGGCAGCACCGTGGCCGAGGTCAGCTACGAGATGGCGGCCCGGCACGCCGGCGACTCCAAGGCCTCGTTCAAGGAGGCGATGACCTACCTGCGGCACCTCACGCGACTGCGTCGGCACCGGCTCGCCGGGCAGCTGAAGCAGGCGCCGAAGACCAGACGGGAGCGGCTGCAGCAACTCGGCCGGATGGTCGCCTTCGGCCTCGTGGGCCTGTCCGGCGTCGCGGTGAACACCGCTGCGCTGTGGGCGGCGTACTCCGCCGCCGGCCTCAACCACCTGCTCGGCGCCGCGATCGCCACCCAGGCCTCGACACTGTGGAACTTCGCGCTGATCGAGCAGCTGGTGTACCGCCGCAAGGGCAACGGCACCTGGACCAGCCGCGCGATCCGCTTCTGGGCGATGAACAACCTCCTGCTGCTCCTGCGGCTGCCCGTGTTGCAGGTGCTCGTGCTGACCGGCATCGGCGTCCTGGTGTCCAACGGCATCACGCTCGTCGTGCTGTTCCTGCTGCGGTTCCTGCTCAGCGACCGGGTCATCTACGGCACCCGCACCGGCGAGCCCGCCCGGGACCCGGTGCGCCTGCTGGTCGACCACGGCCCGCACACCGAGCCCGCCGTGTCGGGCAAACGGCGCTCCAGCTACCTCAAGTACCGCTACGACATCGCCGGCACGGTCACCATCGGCTCGCAGATCATGCTGCCGGAGCTGGAGTTCTTCCGCGCCCAGTGGGTCGCCGACGACAGCGTCGACATCGCGGTGCGCGTCGGCGACGTCGGCAACCGCAGGCCGCGGCGGCGCGCCGCGATGACCGAGTTCGCCGACCCGGCGACCCTGCGCTACGAGGAGCACCTCGGCCGCTTCGGCGCCAACTTCCGGGTCCAGCTCGGCGACCAGATCAACATCGTCGTGGGCCCGCTGCTGGCGCGTTCACCGCACGTGGTCTACACGAACATCGTCGAGGCGCTGCTGCGGTTCGTGCTGATCTCCAGGGGCCGGATGCTGCTGCACTCGGCGTGCGTCACGCTCGGCGGCGTCGGCGTGATGCTGTCCGCGCTGACCGACACCGGCAAGACCGCCACGATCCTGCGCCTGCTGCGCGACCACGGCGGGCGGTTCCTGTCCGACGACATGACGCTCGTCGACGCCCAGGGCAACGCCGTGTGCTTCCCGAAGCCGCTCACGATCAGCTCGCACACGCTGCGCGCGGTCAACGCCACCGACCTGACCAGCAGGGAGTGGCGCCGGCTGCAGTGGCAGAGCCGGTTGCACTCCAAGGGCGGCCGCTCGCTGGCACTGACCCTGGCGAAGTTCAACGTGCCGATCATGGGGATCAACGCCCTCACGCAGATGCTGGTGCCGCCGCCGAAGTACACCGTCGACCGGCTGGTGCCGTGCAAGCTCGGCAGCACCACCACCGTCGAGGAACTGTTCATCATCGAACGTGGCGCGCCCGCCATCGCGGACCTCACGTTCGAGGACACCGTCGAACGGATGATCACCAACACCGACGACGCGTACGGGTTCCCGCCGTTCCGGTACCTCGCGCCCGCCATCACCGTGGACGGCCTGGGCTACGCGCAGCTGCGCGCCAAAGAACGGCAGATCCTGCAGGGCTTCCTGGCCAACATCAGGACCCGGTCGGTGGCGTCGGACACCTTCGGCTGGGCCGACGAGATCCCCAAGCTGATCCGCGCCGACGCCGTCGCGCCGGGGCCGGAACCGACGGCGGCGCGTGAACAGGACACGTTTCCGAACTGGCGGGCCGCCACCCGGCTGGCCCCAGCCGGAGGCACGGCATGACCGGCCAGCGAAGCGGCTCGGGCCGGTCATCAGAGGCACAGCAACGGGGCATGCGCCCGGAACGAAGTGAGGACGCATGACCGTCGCGTTCATCGTCCTGTACAGCCTGGTGACCGCGGTGCTGTTCATCGTCGCCGCGACGACCCTGATGTGGATGATCGACTCGTGGCGGACCCCACGGGCGCTCGGCCAGATGCCCTTCCCGGCACCCGACGAACCCCGGCTGTCGTTCTCGCTGATCGTGCCCGCGCGGCACGAGGAGGCGGTCCTGGCCGACACGGTCCGCCGGCTGCTGGAACAGAACCACCCGTCGCTGGAGGTGCTGGTGGTCGTCGGTGACGACGACCCCGGCACCGCCGCGGTGGCGCACCGGCTCGCCGAACGCGACCCACGCGTGAAGGTCGTCGTGGACGACAGCGTGGTGAAGAACAAGCCGAAGGCGCTCAACCGTGCCCTGCCCCTGTGCACCGGCAAGGTCGTCGGCGTGTTCGACGCCGAGGACGAGGTCGCCCATGAGCTCCTCGAACACGTCGACGCATGCTTCCGCAAGACCCACGCGCACGTGGTGCAGGGCGGCGTGCAACTGATGAACTACCGCTCCAGCTGGTGGGCACTGCGCAACACGCTGGAGTACTTCTTCTGGTTCTCCAGCAGGCTGCACTTCCACGCCCGCAGCGGGTTCATCCCGCTCGGCGGCAACACGGTGTTCATCCGCACCGACCTGCTACGCCTCGTCGGCGGCTGGGACACCGAGTGCCTCGCCGAGGACTGCGAGCTCGGCATCCGGCTTTCGGTCGCCGGCGCCCACGTCGCGGTCGCCTACAGCCCGCAGCTGGCGACCCGGGAGGAGACCCCGCCGTCGCTGCAGGGCCTCATCAAGCAACGCACCCGGTGGAACCAGGGCTACCTGCAGGTGCTGCGCAAGGGCGAGTGGCGGCGCCTGCCCACCAGGAGCAAACGCTGGATGGCGCGGTACCTGCTCGCGTCGCCGTTCCTGCAGGCGTTCGCCGGTGTCCTCGTCCCCGTGTCGCTGCTGTCGATGGTGCTGTTCAAAGCGCCGGCACTGTTCGTGCTGTTCACCTTCGTGCCGCTGGTGCCGACGGTGGCCACCATCGCCGTGGAGATCATCGGGCTGGCGGAGTTCAACCGGATGTTCACGCTCAAGGCCAGGTTCCGCGACTACGCGAAGCTCGTCGCCGGCGCGATCCCGTACCAGCTGCTGCTGTCGGTCGCCGCCATCCGCGCGTCGGTCCGCGAGGTGCGGGGCCAGCGCGGCTGGGAGAAGACCGAGCACGTCGGCGCCCACCGCGAACTGGAGGTGGTCGGCTCATGAGCGCGCCCGTGCTGTACGACATCGAACTGCCGCCGCTGGACATCGACCTCGGCGACCCGCCGCCACCGCCAGCAGGACGCCACCGGCGACACCTGCGGACCGCGATGGCTTGGCTGCGGGAGCGGCGCTGGGACGCACTGACCGTCGCGGTGCTCACCGTCGTCGGCGGCGTCGTGCACGCGGTCGGGATGCGCCGCTCACCGGCCCGCTTCGACGACGAGGGCACCTACACCGCCTACGCGTGGGCGGTGCAGCACATCGGGCACCTCGGCCACTACACGTACTGGTACGCCCATCCGCCGCTCGGCTGGATGCAGATCGCCGCGTACAACGTGTTCACCGGCGCCCCCGACCGGGCCCCGTACGCGATCGCGTCGACCCGCGAGCTCATGCTCGTGTGCAAGCTCATCTCGATCCCGCTGCTGTTCGGGCTCGCGCGGCGGCTCGACTTCACCCGGTTCGGCAGCACGATCGCGGTGCTGCTGTTCGCGTTGAGCCCGCTATCGGTGTACTTCACCCGCGCCGCGCTGCTGGACAACATCGTCACGCCATGGCTCGTCGCCGCGTTCTTCTTCGCCGCCTCCCCGCGCCGCAGCGTGGTGGCCGCCATCGCCAGCGGCGGGTCGTTCGCCGTCGCCGTGCTCAGCAAGGAGACGGCGCTGCTGTACCTGCCCGCGGTGGCCCTGCTGCTGTGGATGCGCTCGGACCGGCGCAACCGCAGGTTCACCGTGACGATGTTCGCCACCTGCTTCGGGCTGCTGTGCGCGGCGTACCCGCTCTACGCGCTCATCAACAACGAACTGCTGGCCGGCCCGGACCACGTCAGCATCGAGTACGCGGTGCGCTGGCAGCTGTTCGAACGCGTCGGCAGCGGCGACATCTTCGACCCGAAGAGCACCGCGCACGCGGTCATCCAGTCCTGGATCGACCAGGACCGGTGGCTGCCGACGCTGTCGCTGCTGGTCGCGATCCCCGGGCTGCTCATCCGCCGGACCCGGGCCGTCGCCGCCGCGTTCTGCATCCAGGTGACACAGATGCTGCGCGGCGGCTACCTGCCCTACCCGTACGTGATCGCGATGATCCCGTTCGCCGCGCTCACCGTCGCCGGCGTCGCGGACTGGTTGTTCGCCGGCCGGCTCGTCGTCGTGCCCTGGATCCGGGACCGCATCGACTCGACGCTGCGGGGCCGCCTCGGCGCGCCCGCGGTGCGGCGCGGCCGGCAGGTGCTCGTCGGCGCGGCCACGATCGTCCTCGCGGTCATCGTCGCGCACTCCTGGCAGTACGGGCTGAAGGACCTCCGCACCAACGACCGCGACGCCGGCAAGGCGGCCGCGCTGCGGTGGGTGCTGGACAACGTCGGCAAGGACGAGTACCTCGTCGTCGACGACGCGTTCTGGGTCGACCTCGTCGAGGCCGGATATCCGCGCGACCACGTCATCTGGTTCACGAAGCTCGACGTCGACAAGGACGTGAAGCTGCCCGGAACACCGCAGTGGGCGGCGATCGACTACGTCCTGCTCGACCACCAGGACGACCTGTCGGTGCACCTGCAGGGCGACGGGCAGCCGTCGAAGGACACCCTGAACCTCTTTCCCACGCTCGGCAAGGCGTTGCAGCACAGCCACCCGGTCGCGACGTTCGGCGCCGGCCTGGACACGGTCTCGGTCCGGGCCGTCGACCCCTCCGCGAGCGCGAAGAAGGCCGTCGGCCCCAGCGCGGAGAAGGCGGGAGGCTGACCGGTGACCGCGACACGGACCCGCACGGCTCAGCCGTCACGGCGTCCGTCCGCGCGCGATCAGGTCGCCCGGCACCGTGTCCCGACGCGGTGGCGCGCGGCCGCCGGCGCCGCCGCCATCTCGGCGGCGCTCTGTGCGGTGGCACTGTCCACTGTGGTCGTCGGGTGGCGGCTGCAACGCCCCGCCCCCGTCGTCGTGTGCGGCACCGACGCGCTGCAGGCCGACGCCCTCGCCGGGCTGGCGCACTTCTCGGCCTGGCTGCGCCGCGAGGACGCCTCCGGGTTCGTCGGTGAGGTCGGCTGGCCGTCCGGCGATGACAGCGGGCAGTGGAACGCGCTCGGCGACGTCTGGTACCGCGCCGCGGACGCGATCGGACTTCCCGTCACCGCCTGGGCGGCCGGGCGGTGGCCGCCGAACTACCGGATGACCGTCTACCGCTCCGGGCCCACCGGGGCCGCCGCCGGGTCGCAGGCGCCGGTCGTCGAGGCGCACCCGGGCAACGGAACCTACCTGCGCGGCGTGGCCCTGGCCAGCGGCTCGTTCGGCACCGGCGACGGCACCGCGTTCAGCAACCTCAATCCCGGGCGGTACGGCTCCGACTACACCTACGAGGACGCCGGCTTCTACACCTACCTCGGCGGCCGCGGGATCCAGCTCGTGCGGCTCGCGGTCAGCTGGGAACGACTGCAGGCCACGCCGTCGGGGCCGCTGGTCGCCGCCGAGCTGACCCGGGTGCGCACCGCCGTGAGCTGGGCCGCCGCCGCCGGGCTGAGCGTCGTGCTGGACCTGCACGGCTACGGCGACTACGCCCTCGGCGGCCCCGGCGGTGTCCGCCGGGTCCCGCTCGGCTCGGCGGAGCTGCCGGCGGCGGCGCTCGCGGACCTGTGGTCCCGGCTCGCCCGCGCCACCGCGGACCTGCCGATCGCCGGCTACGGGCTGCTCAACGAGCCGACGAGGCTGGCGGCGAAGGGCCGCGACGCGGCGCTCATCTGGGAACGCGCCTCGCAGCAGGCGGTGCGGGCGATCCGCAGCACCGGCGACCGCCGGCGGGTGCTGGTGTCCGGGTACGCGCAGATGTCGCCGGCCGACTGGGGCCGGCTGCACCCGCACGCCTGGGTCGACGACCCCGCCCGGCGGGTCACCTATGAGGCCCATGACTACTTCGACCAGGACAACAGCGGCCGGTACCGGGCCGGCTACGCCGACGAGGTGGCCCGCGCCGCGACCTCGACGCCGCTGTGCCAGTCGCTCGTCCCGATGACCCGGAGGTCCCTGTGGTGAAACCGCCCCTCGGCGCGCGCGGCCTGCTCGTCGCCGTCGCCGTCGTCACCGTCCTGACCGCGGCGGGGGTGCTCGTCGCCGAGCGGCTCCGCCCCGCACCGGCGCCCGCGGTCCGCGCCAACGCCCGCCCTTCGGCGCTGCCCGCCGGACCCGGCGGCGCCGCCGAGGTCGTCGTCGGCCCCGACGGCGCCCAGATCTTCTGCCCCAGCGGCGCCGCGCCGACGATCACCGTCAACGACGCCGCGTTCGAGCCCGCACTGAGCGACGGCCGGTCGTTCACCGCCGGGAAGTACCGCATCCGGCTGCGCGGCCTCGTCATCAACGAGACCACCGCCTCCATCGCCGTCGACACCTACGTCGTGCGCGTCGGCGACACGGTGTGGCCGGCGACGGTCCACGGCCCGGCCACCGTCCAGGCCGGCGGCGCCGACGAGCTCACCGTCGAGGCCACCTACGACAGCACCGGGCCGACCCAGGCCAGCGTCCACGTCACCATGCAGTGGGTCTGGTCGGCCACCGCCCTGCGGCCGTGCGGCAAACGCGGCCTCGTCGAAGACGACTGAACCTCTTCTCCAGGAGCGACCATGATGTCCGACCCCGCATTAGCCTCACCCGCCGCCGTCCCGCCGCGCCGCCGCCTGCTGCGCGCCGCGGTGCTCACCGCCGTCTCCGCGCTGCTCGTCGGCACGTGGGTCACGATCTCCGACGCCGCCGGCCCGCTCACCGTCAAGGCCTCCGCCGATGCCACCGTCGTGTCGGACCAGCCCGACGCCAACCAGGGCGGCCTGACCGACCTGACGGTCCGGGCCGCGTCCGCCGACAAGCCCACCGCCGTGGCGTACGTGAAGTTCGTCGTGTCTGGGCTGACCGCCGCGCCGGCCGGCGTGCAGTTGCAGCTGTTCAGCTACGCGCAGTCGTCCACCGGGGTGCAGGTCTGGACCGCGCCGAGCGACTGGACCGAGCCCGCCATCACCTGGAACACGGCCCCTCCGGCCGGAGCGACGATGGTCGCGAACATGGCCAACCTGACCGTCAACGCCTACGCCACCGCCGACGTCAGTGCCGCCGTCACCGGCAACGGCACCTACACGTTCGTGATCACCACGACGTCGACGGTGAGCAAGAAGTTCGCCAGCCGTGAGGTCGCCGCGACCCCGCCGCAGCTCGTGGTCAACACCGGCGCCCCCGCCACCATCACTGCCACAGCCGGCTCGGGGCAGTCCACCGCACCGGGGACGGCGTTCGCCGCGCCGCTCGTCGCCACCGTCACCGACGGCGCCGGCGCGCCCGTGACGAACCTGCCGGTCACGTTCACCGCACCAGCCGGCGGGGCGTCGGCGACGTTCACCGGCGGCGCCGCCGCGGTGTCTGTCACCACCGACGCGAACGGCCAGGCCACCTCGCCCACCCTGACCGCCAACGCCGTCAACGGCGCCTACACCGTTTCGGCGACCGCCGAGGGCACCTCGGGGCCGGTCGCGTTCACGCTCACCAACGGCACCGCCACCGGCCCATCACCGTCCGCCTCACCGTCCGCCTCGCCGTCCCCGTCGCCCACGGGCACCGTCAACACGTACACCTTCAAGGCCACCGCGGACGCGTCGCTGCGCTCTGACCAGCCGGACACCAACTTCGGCACCGACTACGTGCTCAACACCAACGCCAGCCCCGCGATCACGTCGTTGCTGCGGTTCGCCCCGGCCGGCATGACCGGGACCGTCACGTCGGCGACGCTGCAGGTGTACAGCTTCTCCACCTCGACCCTGGGCGTGCAGGTGTTCACAGCGCCGGCGACCTGGACGGAGTCGACGGTCACCTACGCCACGGCGCCCGCGATGGGTGCACAGGTCGGTTCGGGGCCGAACATCACGGTGAACACGTGGGCGTCGATCGACGTGACCGCCGCGGTCACCGGCAACAGCACGGTCGGGCTGGGCCTGACCACGGCCCGGGTCGGCACCAACAAGGTCGCGAGCCGGGAGTCCGCCGCAACCCCACCGACGCTGGTGGTGAAGACCGTGACCGGGGCGTCCCCGTCGCCGTCCGCTTCCCCGTCCCCGTCCGCGTCTGCGTCGGCCTCGCCGACGCCCACGCCCTCGCCCACGCCGGGCGGGACCGGCACCACGCTGACCGCCATGGGCGGCGCGACGCAGACCGTCATGGTGGGCGGCACGTTCGCCTCGGCGCTCAGCGCCCGCGTGACCAGGCCGGGCGGCGGGACCGTGGCGAACCTGCCGGTCACGTTCACCGCACCGGGCACCGACCCGACCGCGGCGTTCCCCGGCGGCGCGCACGAGGTCACCGTCACCACCGACGGCGCCGGCGTGGCGACCAGCCCGCCGCTGCAGGCCGGCCCGAAGAGCGGCACCTACGCGGTCACGGCGACGACGGACGGTGCCGCCCAGGCGGCCGCGTTCAGCCTCACCAACACCGACCCGACCATCGTCGCCGCCGGCGACATGGCGTGCCCGATCGGCAAGACCCCCAGCGTCACCACCTGCCAGCAGATGGCCACCTCCGACCTGGCGCTCAGCCTGCACCCCGACGCGGTGCTGCCGCTCGGCGACGACCAGTACGAGAAGGGCACCCTGGAGGAGTTCCAGCAGATGTACGCCCCGTCGTGGGGACGCCTCGACCCGATCAGCCGCCCCGTGCCGGGCAACCACGAGTACGGGTACATCGGCAGCGCCGTCGAACCGACCGGCGGCACCGGCTACTTCACCTACTTCGGTAACCGTTCGCACCCGCTCGACCCGGGCTGCACGACGCTGTGCAAGTCCTGGTACAGCTGGGACATCGGCAACTGGCACATGATCGCGCTGGACAGCCAGTGCGGCGTCGTCGGCGGGTGCAACCCGGGCAACCCGCAGTATCAGTGGCTCCTGGCGGACCTCAACGCCAACACGAAACCGTGCACCCTGGCCTACTGGCACATCCCGATGTTCTCCAGCAGCCAGGACCACCAGCCGGACATGACCTCGATCTACTCGCTGCTCTACACGAAGAACGCGGACGTGGTGCTCAACGGTCACGCCCACTTCTACGAGCGGTTCGGCCCGCAGACGGTCACCGCGGTCGCCGACCCGGCGCGGGGCATCGCCGAGTTCATCGTCGGCAGCGGCGGCCGCAACTTCTTCAGCATCCGTGCGACCCCGTCGCCCAACAGCGAGGCCCGCATCGCCAACACGTTCGGCGTGCTGCAGATGACGCTGTCGGACAACTCCTACAGCTGGCAGTTCGTCGGTACCAACGCCGGCGGCAGCACCGACAGCGGCTCCGCGTCCTGCCACTGAGCGCAACCCGCGCGCCGAGGGGGTACGCCGCGTACACCCTCAGCGCGCGAACCGCCGTCCGTCCCCAGAGGTTGCGCCGGGTGATCGCGCTGTTCGGCGCGCTCGGCGGTGCGGAGCATGGCTGGGAGGTGCCGGCGGAGGAGCGCACGCTCAGCGCGGTCGCCGCGCGGCTGGTCGGGTGGGCCGAGCGGAGTCAGCCGCGGAACTCGGTGCTGCTGTGGATGGGGCACGGCGAGTCCGATGGCCGGGACGCCTGGCTGGCCGTCTACGACAGCCAACGGGGCGCAGGGCCACGGCGGTGAACATGACCACCCTCGCCGACGCGATCCGGGAGGGGCACCGGCGGCGCAACGAGGACACCTGGAGCCTCGTGGTGGCCGCCGGGGAGCGACCACGTGCCGGCGCCGTGCGCGCCGCGGCGCCGTCCCATCAGGAATCTGCCGTCGCGGAACACGAACACGCCGATCCCGACCCTGACTTTGGCGTCCGTCACGGCGGCAATGTCACTGCGCGAGCAGGACGGCGAGGCCGCACAGGGCGAGGACGGCGCCGCCGACGAGCAGGAGCACCGGGGTGTGGCCCGGCGAGGCCGCATCGGGCGCGGGCGGCGGACCGGGGTGGACGTGGAACGGCTGGCCTGGGTTGGGCTCCTGGCGCGGCGTCCCGGCCGGCACCTGGTACATCCGTAGCAGGTCGCCGGTGCTGCGGGTCCCTTCCCGGACGCGGTACGCCGAGCGCCGTCCCCGCACCCGAGCCGCGATGACGGCGGGCAGCCCGAGCCGCTCCAGCTGGCGCAGCACCTCGTCGTCGACCGGTGCGTCATCGACGGTGTCACGGCGCAGCGCGACGGATGCCGGGAACACGTCCGGCCGGTCGGGTGCGGTGAAGCGGATCCCCTCGGCCGGGACGTCGACGGTGCCGGCCGACCCGGGCAGCAGATGTGCCTGCTCCGCCGGGCCGACCATACGCCGGTCATACGCGAGGGTGAGGGCGCCGTTGCCGCCGACCGCCCAGATCGACCCGGCGCCGGGCTCGTCGTGGCGGTATTCGGCGTCGCGGCGCAGCGCGACCTCCCAGACCGAGCACGGCGTGCCCGACAGCGGCGCCTCGGCCGCAGGCAGGCTGGTGATCAGGCCCTCGATGTCGATCCTGCCGTGCGGGTCGGCGGCCGTCGGCGGCGTGACGATCAGGATCCGCCCGAAGTCCGCCGCCGTGCCGGTGGGGCGCCCGCCGCGGCGCCGGAGCACACCGAGGACGAGCAGCACCACCGCGCACAGCTCGACGGCGAGCCCGAGCGCGATCTGTTCCATGTGGCCATCCTGGGCCACGCCGGCAAACAACGGGTTGCGATCAGACGGCCGCGAGGTCGGCGAGGTCGGTGGCGTCGAGCACGACCGAGGCCGCGGCGACGTTCTCCTCCAGGTGCGCCAGGCGCGACGTGCCGGGGATCGGCAGGACGGCCGGGGGAGCGGTGCAGCAGCCACGCGAGGGCCACGTGGGTCGTGGTGACGCCGTGACGGGCGGCGACGCGGGTGACGGCGGCGGTGGCGCCGGCGCTGGTCAGTGGCGCGACCGGCAGCCATGGCAGGAACGCGACCCCGTGCCACTCGCAGTGCTCCAGGACCGCCTCGGATGTGCGGTCGGTGAGGTTGTACCGGTTCTGCACGCTCGCGATCGGGGCGATCCGCGACGCCTCGACGAGCTGTTCGACGGTGACCTCCGACAGTCCGATGTGCCGGACCTTGCCCTCGTCCCGCAGCCGCCGCAGCGCACCGATCTGCTCCGCCAGGGGCACCTCGGGGTCGACGCGGTGCAGTTGGTACAGGTCGATGCGCTCGACCTTGAGCCGGGCGCAGACTGAGCTCCGCCTGCCGGCGCAGGTACTCGGGCCGGCCCAGCGGGATCCAGTCCCGGCCGTACTCTGGAGCGGACGGCTCGGCCGCTTCGTGCTGACCCGGTCCGGGGACGTCGCGGCCGTGCTGCACGACACCGGCACGTTCTCCTCCGCCGTCGTGCCGCAGGTGCCGCCCCGCGACCGGGACGCCCTCGCCGGGTTCACCGACCGGCCCGCCCGGTGGCTGTTCTTCCTCGACCCGCCGGAGCACACTGCCCGGCGGGCGCCGCTGACCCGGGCGCTGTCGGCGCGCGCCGTCGCCGCCCTGGCCGCCCGCGTCGACACTGTGGCCCGTGCGCTCGTGGCCGGCCTGCCCGCGGCCGGGTTCGACGTCGTGGCCGACGTCGCGCATCCGCTGGCGGCGCAGGTGATCGCGGACGGCTTGTCCTCGTTGCCCGGAGGGAGGTTCCTGGGTCTGATGGCTTACCCGAGGCCGAAAGGCTGGCGGGGACATGAGCATGCCAGGAAACCGCAGGCGTTGGTCGGTCCCGCGCCAAGCAGGAGTCCTGCCTTGGAGCGCGATGGCTAATCCGGCACGACCTCGACATCGGGCGAGGTAAGGCATTCCGGGCCCGCCGGGTTGTCCTGGCTTCGGCGCTCGCGGACCGCCCGGACGGTCCACCGCGCCCACCCGGAACTGACCACTGGAGAGCCGTGTGACGAGGACGGTGAACTCGCCACCGCCGAACCCAAGAAACTGCGCTACCGGCTCCTGTACATCGCCGCACGCCTCACCCGCACCGCCCGCTGAACCAGGCTCCGGATCGCCGAAACCTGGCCCTGGGCAACAGCAATCGCCACCGCGTTCACCCGCCTCAACGAGCTACCACGCCCGACCGGCTGGCACCCGCACCCGATCGCGTCGAAACCGCACGGAGGCGATCGGAGTCGAGTCGGGTCACACGGCGATGACCCGGCCCCGCAGGCTCGCCGGTTACCGAAACGTGTCCTTGACCTTGGAGGCCCGGCGTGGGACTTTGTATCGCAACTTAATGAAGTGGGTGGACGAAGTGCCGTTGGCGAAGCATGGGGCAGGCCGGGATCTCTCCCGGTCCGCGGTGCTCGCGCTCCTGGGGAGCCGCGGGCCTACGTCGCGCGCGGACATCGCGCGTGAGCTCGGGCTAAGCCCCACGGCTGTGTCGCAGATCATGCGTCGGCTGCTCGAGCAGCGAATGGTCGAGGAGGTCGCGCAGGCGCCGTCCAGCGGCGGGCGGCCCGGATCGCTCATCGGCCTCGTCGGCGGGGCCGGCCGGGCGCTCGGGGTCAAGGTCGCGGCTGACCACCTCGTGATCGTCAATGTTCGCCTCGACGGACAGATGCTCAGCAGCACCACACTGGCGTTCGACGCGATGGCCCCCGACGCGCTCACCAAGCTGGCCGCCGAGCTGGCAACCCACACGCACAGCGACCCTGGCCTGCCGAAGCTGCTCGGCGTCGGCGTGGCGGTGCCGGGCGTCGTGCCCCGCCCGGACAAGGGCACCGTCGACGCCGACGTCCTGCAGTGGCGCCGACTGCCGGTCGGCCGGCACCTGCGCGGCGTGCTCGGGTTGCCCGTCGTGGTCGAGAACGACGTCAACGCCCTCGCCGTCGCCGAGGTGCTCTACGGTCACGGCCGCGAGGCCGACGATTTCCTCGTGCTGACCATCGGTCGCGGCATCGGCATGGGCATCGTCGCCGACCGTTCGGTGTACCGGGGCGGCAAAGGCGGCGCGGGCGAGTTCGGGCACGTGCCGATGGACGATGAGGGACCGCTGTGCCAGTGCGGGCGATACGGCTGCCTGGAGGCGTGGCTCGGCGAGCCGGCGCTGGAGCGCATCGGCCGCGAGCGCGGCGTGATCGGTCCGCGGCAGGCATTCGCCGCGCTCGTCACGGCCGCCGATCGTGGCGACGGACGCGCCGTCGCGATCTTCGCCGATGCCGGGCGGTTGCTCGGCCGGGCGGTCGCCGGCGCCGCGAACATGTTCGACCCGGACCGGATCGTTCTTTCCGGCGAGGGCGTGGCGAACTGGATCCACTGGGACGCAGCGTTTCGCGCCGAGTTCGCCCGCCGCCAGGTCCGCGGCGGTGACGGGATCGCCGTGGTCCTGCACACCTGGGACGACAGCAGCTGGGCGCAGGGCGCGGCGGCGCTGGTGCTCGCCGCGCCGTTCGACCTCGACGGGTTCGGTGGCGAACAGGCGAACCTCGTTGTCGCCCGCCTGCATGGCAGCGTCGAGGGCGCCGACGGGACGGTGGACTGATGGTCGGCCCGCGCGGTGTGCGCAAGTTCGGCATCGTCGCGCTGTTCCTGCTGCCGAGTGCCGTGCCGCTGCTGCTGTTCACGATCGCGCCGATGTTCGGCGCGGCGTGGATCAGCCTGCACAGCTGGAACCTCCAGTCGCCGATGCAGTGGACGGGCCTGGACAACTTCACCCGGTTGCTCGGTGACGCGGAGACCCGCGACGCGCTGCTGCACACGCTGTACTTCCTGGCGCTGTACCTGCCGTTGGTCTACCTGCTGGGCCTGGCGCTCGCCGTCGGACTCAACCGTCGGTTCCCCGGGCGCAGCCTGCTGCGCTCGATGTACTTCCTGCCGGTCGTCACCAGCTGGGTCGTCGTCGCGCTGACCTGGAAGTGGCTGCTCAACCCCGCCAACGGTCTGGTCAACCACGTCCTGGAGTCGGTCGGCATCGCGGGCCCGGGGTGGTGGGCGTCGGCAGGATGGGCCATCCCGTCCGCGGTCGTCGCGTCGGTCTGGAAGGACGCCGGGTTCGTCATGGTGATCCTGCTGGCCGGTTTGCAGAGCATCCCGGAGGAGTACCTCGAGGCCGCCCGTCTCGACGGCGCGTCGGCGTGGCAGAGCTTCTGGCGGGTCACGTTCCCGCTGCTGACCCCTTCGAGCTACTTCGTGGTGGTGATCTCGCTGATCAGCGGATTCCAGGTCTTCGACCAGATCTACGTCATGACCGGCGGCGGGCCCGCCGGCGCGTCCCGGCCGCTTGTCGAGGAGATCTACGACCTGACGTTCCGTTATGGCGATGCCGGCGGTGCGTCGGCCCTGAGCCTGTTGCTGTTCGCGCTGATCCTGTTGGTCACCGTGATCCAGCAGCGCCTGCAGCGCCGGTGGGTGACATATGTCTAGGCGGCTGCTCATCGCAGTGCTCGCCGTCGGCGCGCTGCTCATGATCTTCCCGTTCGTCTGGACCTTCGTCACCTCGATCACCGCGGGCGGCGACGTGCTCACCACGCCCCGCCTGATCCCCGAGAAGACCGGCCTCGACGGGTACCGCAAACTCTTCGAGGTCCTGCCGTTCTGGCGGATCACGGTGAACAGCCTCGTGCTGGCCGCGGTCTCCACCGCGTTGCTGCTCATCACCAGCTCCACGGCGGCCTACGCCTTCGCGCGGCTCGATTTTCCCGGCAAGAACGTCGTCTTCGTCGCGTACCTCGCGACGTTGATGATCCCCATGCAGGTGCTCGTCGTGCCGCTGTTCATCGAGATCCGCGCGTTCGACCTGGTCGACACGTACGCCTCGCTCATCGTCCCGACGATCGCCTCCGCGTTCGGCGTCTTCCTGCTGCGCCAGTCCGTCGCCGTGCTGCCGAAGGAGCTCGACGAGGCGGCGTTCGTCGACGGCGCCGGGCACATCCGCATCTTCCTGCAGATCACGCTGCCGCTGATTCGCCCCGCCCTGGTGACCTACGGCCTGTTCGCGTTCATGTCCAGCTGGAACGCGTTCCTGTGGCCGCTCGTCGTCATCCGCTCTCGCGAGTTCATGACGCTGCCGCTGGGCCTGGCCAGCCTCAGCGGCGAATACACCACCCAGTGGAACGCCATCATGGCCGGTTCGGTGGTCAGCATCGTTCCCATCCTCGCCCTGTACGCCGTGGCGCAGAAGCACATCGTGCAGAGCGTCGCCCAGGCCGGTCTCAAGTAGCCAGACACCCCGATTGTGAGGCCCAGCATGTCCGCTCGTCCCCGGCTCCGGTTACACCGGGCCGCCGCTCTGATCGCCGTCGCAGCCCTCGCGCTGGCCGGATGCTCCAAAGGCTCCGCCACGAAGGACACCTCCGAGGGCGGCGTCACCACCGTCCGCTACCTGACGTTCTCCGCCGCGCCCGACCACTTGGACGACCTCAACGGCATCGTCGCCGCGTTCGAGAAGGCCAACCCCGACGTCAAGATCTCCGTGCAGACGGCGCCGTACAAGGACTACTTCACCCAGCTGCAGACCTCGATCGCCGGCGGCACCGTCGCCGACGCCTTCGAGCTGGACTACCAGAACTTCGTCACCTACGCCCAGGCCGGCTCCCTCGCCGACCTTGCCGGCCCGGCGGCCAACGACAAGGCGTGGCAGCCGTCGGTGCTCTCGCCGGCCGCGCTCGACGCCTTCAAGCACGGCGGCAAACAGTACGCACTCCCCGAGTCCTTCTCGACCGTCGTGCTCATCTACAACAAGGCGCTGTTCGACGCCGCCGGCGTGGCCTACCCCACGTCCGACTGGAAATGGTCGGACGAGGCAGCCGCCGCGAAGAAGCTCACCGACAAGGCCAAGGGCGTCTACGGCGACTTCCAGCCGGTCAGCTTCTACGAGTTCTACAAGGCCGTGAACCAGGCCGGCGGCACGTTCCTCAGCCCCGACGGCAAGTCGGCCACGTTCAACAGCCCGCAGGGCGTCGCCGCGGCGAAATGGCTCATCGGCAAGTCCGGCACCACGATGCCGACGCTGACCGAGATCGGCAACACCCCTGACTTCGACACCAACCTGTTCAAGTCCGGCAAGCTCGCGATGTGGCACAACGGGAACTGGCAGTTCGACACGCTCAAGGACGTGCCGTTCGGCTGGGACGTGGTCGTCGAGCCCGGCGACGCGCAGAAGGCCAGCGCCGTGTTCCAGAACGCCGTGGCGGTATCGGCGACGAGCAGCCATAAGGACGCCGCGTTCCGCTGGCTGAACTACCTCACCACGTCCGATCAGACCGTGACCGCGCGGATCAACTCGTCGTGGGAGCTGCCGCCGCTCGCCGACGCCTCGAAACTGTCCGGCTACCTGAGCAAGACGCCGCCGACGAACCGCAAGGCCGTCATGGACGCGCTGGGCAAGCAGTCCCTGCTGCCGGTCATCGCCAAGGAGCAGCAGATGCAGGACATCGTCAACAACGCCCTGACCAAGGCGGCCGGCGGCGAGGACCCGCAGAAGACCCTTGACGACGCGGCCAAGCAGGTCACCGCACTCCTGTAGCCAGCGTCACGACGAATCTAGCAGCGTAAGGAACAGCAGATGCGCGACCTGGTCGAGCACAGCATCAAGGTGATCACCCGCGAGCAGGCGCCGAACGGCGCCTACCCGGCCTGTTCGAACTTCCCGGTGTACGGCTACGCGTGGCTGCGCGACGGCGCGTTCGTCGCCGAGAGCATGCGGGCACACGGCATCGTCGACGGGGCGCGGGCCTTCCACGAGTGGACGGCCCGGGTCCTGACCGACCGCGCGGGGCGGATCGAGGCGGTCGTCGCGGCCCTCGCCGCCGGTGAGGAGATCGACCAGGCGCGGTTCCTACCCGCCCGCTATACGCTCGACGGCGCCGACGGATCCGAGTCCTGGTGGGACTTCCAGCTCGACGGCTACGGCACCTGGCTGTGGGCGCTGGAGCGGTGCCTCGCCGGTGCCACCGACCGCGCGTTCGCAGAGGCGGTCGCACTCACCGTGCGCTACCTCTGCGCCGCGTGGCGGCTGCCCTGCTACGACTGGTGGGAGGAGCACGCCGAGCAGGTTCACGTCGCCACGCTCGCATCGGTCGAGGCAGGGCTGCGCTCGGCGCTGCGCACCGGACTGCTCGCCGGCACCGACGCCGGCACCGCATCGTCCACCGCCGACGCGATCGCCGTGGTCATCGCCGAGGAGGGCAGCGTCGACGGGCGGCTGCGCAAGTGGCTCGGCTCCGCCGCCGTCGACGGCAGCCTCCTCGCCGCCGTCGCCCCGTTCCGGATCGTGGACGACGCCACGGCGCGGCGCACGGTCGCCGCCGTGGAACACGACCTTCTCGACGATGGCGGCGTGCACCGGTTCCGGGCCGACGTGTTCTACGGCGGCGGGCGGTGGCCGGTCCTCGCGGGCCTGCTCGGGCAGTCGTACCTCCGGCTCGGCCGCCCCGGCGACGCCCGCCGTCAGCTCGCCTGGATCGCTGGCACCGCCGCGGACAACGGCGACCTGCCGGAACAGGTCAGCGACCGGCTGCTCTACCCGGAGCGACGCCAGGAGTGGCTCGAGCGGTGGGGGCCGGTCGCGACCCCGCTGCTGTGGTCGCACGCCGCCTACCTGTCCCTCGCCGCCGAACTGGGGGTGACGTTGTGATCCGGCACCGGCCCTTCGGCTCCGGCCACGCCTATCAGCCGTCCATCGACCAGCGCCTGCCGGTGCGTCCCCTCGCCGGCGAACCGGTGAACCTCGGCGTCGCTGCCGCCGCGTCCGTCACCGCCGTGCGCTGCGAGTGGGACGGCGGCGCCTTCGACCTACGCCGCGAGGGCGCCCCGACCGGGCCGACGGCCGGCGCCGAAGGACACCTCGCCACGGCCGCGGCCGGGCAGCGGGGCCGCAGCGTCCGCTGGGCCGCCGACAGCCCGCCGCTCCCCGCCGACCGCCCGGTCCGGTACCGGTTCGTCGCCACCGACGGAACCCGCACGCGCCGCACCCGCTGGTTCGACGTCCGGACAGCGGCCTGGTCGCCGACCGGCGGCACCCTCACCACCCACGGAACGAGCCGTCTCGTGCCGGGCACCACGTCCTGGCTCGCCGATCCCGACCGGGTCCACCGGGTACGGTTCGCGCTGCGACTCACCGCCGGCGAGCACGTCGTCGGGTTCGGGGAGCGCTTCGACCGGCTCGACCAGCGCGGGCACGCGCTCGACGCGACCGTGTTCGAGCAGTACAAGGGCCAGGGCTCGGCCGGGCGCACGTACCTGCCGATGCCGTTCGCGCACGTCCTCGGCGGCGACGGCTGGGCGTTTCACGTCGACACGGCCGAGCGGACCTGGTACGACGTCGGCGACCTGCTGTGGATCGAGGCGGACGTCACCGGAGGGCACCTCGACGTGCGCTTCTACGACGGCTCTCCCGGCGACGTCCTTGCCGTGTGGCTCGGCGAGGTCGGCCGGCCGGAACCCATGCCGGACTGGGTGTTCCGGCTGTGGGCCAGCGGCAACGAGTGGAACACCCAGGAGAGAGTCACCACCGAGATGGCGCTGCACCGCAAGCACGACATCCCGGTCGGGGTCGTGGTCGTCGAGGCTTGGAGCGACGAGTCGACGTTCGTGGCGTTCCGTGACGCGCAGTACCAGGTCCACGACGACGACCGGCCGCATCGCCTGGCCGACTTCACCTTTCCGCCGGACGGCGCCTGGCCCGACCCGAAGAGCATGGTCGACGACCTGCACGCCGACGGCGTCAAGGTCGTGCTGTGGCAGATCCCCCTGCAGAAGATGCGCCCCCACCCGACCGGTCAGAGCGCCGCCGCCGCCGCTACGATGCTCGCCCGCGGCTACGGGGTGCGCGAGGGCGACGGCAGGCCGTACCGCAACCGCGGCTGGTGGTTCCCCACGGCCCTCATGCCGGATCTCACGAACCCCGAGGCGCGCAACTGGTGGCTGGCGAAGCGGCGTTACCTCGTGGAAGACGTCGGGGTCGACGGGTTCAAGACGGACGGCGGCGAACACGCATGGGGCCACGACCTGCGCTACGCCGACGGCTCGGTCGGCGCCACCGGCAACAACCGCTTCCCCGTGCACTACGCCGCGGCGTACGGTTCCTTGCTGCGCTCGTGCGGCAAGGAACCGGTCACGTTCAGCCGGGCCGGCTTCACCGGCTCGCAGGCGCACGGCTTGTTCTGGGCGGGCGACGAGGACTCCACGTGGGAGGCGATGCGGTCCTCGCTGCAGGCTGGCCTCACCGCGGCGGCATGCGGGATCGTCTACTGGGGCTGGGACCTGGCCGGATTCTCCGGACCGGTCCCCTCCGCCGAGCTGTACCTGCGGGCCACGGCGATGTCGGCACTCCTGCCGATCATGCAGTACCACTCGGAGTACAACCACCACCGCACCCCGTCCCGCGACCGCACCCCCTGGAACATCGCCGCGCAGACCGGCGACCCCCGGGTGCTGCCGGTGTTCCGCCGGTACGCGCACCTGCGTGAGCGGCTGGTGCCCTACCTCGCGTCCTCGGCGGCCCGGGCGATCGAGACCGGCTGGCCGCTGCTGCGGTCGGTGTGCCTGGTCGCGCCGGACGACCCCCGCGCGTGGCAGCACCCGTACGACTACCTGCTCGGCGACGACCTACTGGTCGCCCCAGTGGTCGCGGAGGGCGCGACGACCCGGTCGGCCTACCTGCCGCCGGGACGCTGGCTGGACCTGCGGACCCATCAGGTGCTCGACGGCGCCAGCGAGGTGGAGGTCCCGGCCCCGGTCGACGAGATCCCGGTCTGGTGCCGCCTGGAAACAGCGGAACGCCATCGCGGCCTGTTCACCTCCGGTTGACCCGGCCGCGCCACGCCGCCTGATCTTCCTCAGGGCCCGCCTACAGCAGTGCGTGCGAGCCGCGGCCGGGAGAGCCGCGCAAGCTGACCGATCCCGCTCGAACGGCAGGAGGGCGGCGTTGGTGTCCGGCTTCATGTTCGCCGGCCGGCACGGTCAGCCGCTGCGTCCGGAGAACGTCACGGACCGGTTCAACCAGCTCGCGGTCACCACAGGTCCGCCCGGCTCGGACCGCATCAGATCCGGCACCTGGTTGCCTCGAATCTGCTGGACCTCGGGTACGGCATCGCGGAGATGGCCGAGCGTCTCGGCCACGACCCAACAACGTTGGAAACCTCTCTGTCGCCGACCACTTGACACAGAGAGGTGCCGTTCGTTTGACAGACCCGGACACGTGGCGGTGCCCGGTAGGTTGAGCATCACGCCGTCGTAGCCGTCATGGTTGTGAAGCGGTCGATCCCGAGCAGGCCGAGGCGGTCGCGGTAGAAACCCTCCACAGTTGCGAGTTGCTCGGCCTGGCGGGCGATCCGTACCTGTATGCGGCCCACGCTAACCGTTGGGTGTGTCGTCGAGACCGCCGATCGTCCACGGATGCGGCGATGGCGGGTCGTCCCGGCGGTGGGCCGGGCGGGGACCGAAGATGCGGCGTTCGGCCGCCGCGATGCGAACGTCGTTGATGCTGGCCTCGCGGCGGCACATGAGCCCGTCGTCGGTGAACTCCCACAGTTCGTTGCCGTAGCTGCGCCACCACTGGCCGGTGCTGTCGCGGGACTCGTACTGGAACCGTACGGCGATCCGGTTGCCGTGGAAGCTCCACAGCTCCTTGCGCAGGGCGTAGTCGAGTTCGCGCTGCCATTTGGCGTGCAGGAACTCGACGATCGCGGCCCGGCCGGTCAGGAATTGGTCGCGGTTGCGCCAGCTCGAGTCCTCGGTGTAGGCGAGGGCGACGCGTTCGGGGTCGCGGGTGTTCCAGGCGTCCTCGGCGGCCTGGACCTTGGCGAGCGCGGTCTCCAGAGTGAACGGTGGTAGCGGTGGCCGGGCGGTCATGGTTCCTCCGGTAGATCTGCGGGTTTGAGATGGGCGGTGGTAGGGCCTACCCACAATCCAGCCGCCGACACGGTCTGGTTCGGTGGCGCCGGCCATCAATGTGACCGAATCGCCGACCTGGACGAGCCCGGGCCGGATGACCCGGCAGTCGATGCCGAGCCGGTGGCCGAACCGGCGGCGGACGCGCCGCAGCATGTCGACGTCCTGCGCGCCGGTGTCCGGGTCGATGGTGATGAGGACGGCGGTGGTGGTGCTGCCGGGTGGTCCTCAGCGAGATCGTCGCCGGGGCTCAGCACCATCCACGCCGCACACCCTGGCGCCCTGGTGCGCCGGGGTCGCGCCGGGCGGTGGGAGATCCGGCCGGCCCGACCAGCGCGCCACTCCGCGGGGCCGGATGCGGCAAGCCGCGGGAACCGTGCCAGGTGCGATATGGCTCTTCCGTCAATCACCCGGACGCTGGAGTCGTCCGATCCCCGCGTTCCTGCACCAGCAAGCGCAGCACGACAGCCGTGTCGTCGGCTTGGACCTGGCGCAGTGCTGGGCTGCGCAGGCCGGCCACGGCAACGCTGTGCGCGTCGACCGGGTCGGTCTTGCGCCCTTGCCCGGTGTCGAACACCCGCACCCGTGCTGACAACTTGGCCGGCACGTCGATGACGGTCTCACCATCGGCGAGGAGGCGCTGGGCAACGTGCCGGCCGATCCCGGCGCAGCCCTCCACCGCCCACGTTCGGTCCGCGAACCGACGGCCGGCCTCGAGCATCCGCGTGTAGCCGCCGGTATCCGTGCCGTACCGGCCCTTCGCCAGGACCTGTTCGCGTTCGTCGATCACCTCGGTCGTGGCTGACCGCTTATGCGGGTCCATTCCGATCACCACGCGACTCATCCGCTCCGCCTCCTCGTTCGTGCACTGTGGACGATCGGCGAGGAGGGCAACGCTACTTCGAGCTGGGCAAACCCCTCTTGAGCCGCTCCCGGCCACGGTGGCCAGCGGGCGCAGGCCAAATGAGAGTCACACCCAACTGCTGTGGACAGCCGATGATGAGAGCAACCCGCTGGTCACCTCGACCCAGCCTGGCCGGGCTGAGGTCGTAGATCAAATTAAACAAGTAGCCGATGACAGTGCGTTCGATCTTGCGTGGGGATCGGCCGACCTGGCGCTCGGCAGCACCGGCTGGGCGAGAGTCCGTTACGGCCCCGCTGGCGGAAGGTTGTGACCTCGCGGTGTGGTCGTTCGAAGCTCTGGATGATGTTGCCTGGAATCGGTTGGTGCATGCGTACGGAACGTGTCCGACACCCCGCAGCACCTCCGCGGCCTGACCGCTACTGACACGGCCACGCGCAAGGCAGCGCTGATGTATCTCCGGGAGGCGGCTGCTACTCGGCGCCGCGCCGCTGACGTGTTCGGCGGGTCAGATGGCGGGCGACGTGGTCGCCGGACAGGCCGTTGACGCCGCCGCCCGGCCAGGTGGACGCTCCGATCAGGTACAGGTGCTGGATCGGTGTCTTGTAACGGGACATGCCCGGGAACGGCCGGAGCGCGAAGTTCTGCCGCAGGTGCATCGAGCCGGCAATGCTGTCGCCGCCGACCAGGTTGGGATTGCGCCGCTGCAAGTCCATCGGGCTGAGCACCGCACGGCCGAGGATCCGTTGGCGCAGGCCCGGTGCGTAGGTCTCCAGGCGGTCCAGGACGCGCTCGGCGTACGGCTCGGCGGCCTCGTCCCAGTTCGTCACGGCGAGCTCGCCGGCGTCGTCGCCGCGGATCTGCGGCGGCAGTGTGCGAACCTGGATCCACAGCACGTGCTTGCCAGCCGGCGCCCGGGTCGGGTCCACGACGGACGTCTGGGCGCACACCAGCATCGGATCGCGTGGCAGCAGTCCGTTGAGCGCGGCGGTGTACGTGCGGGCCAGGTCCTCGACGTACGGTCCGATGTGGACGTAGGCGTGGCCGGCGAGCGCCGGCCCGGCTCGCCACGGCACGGGGCCGTCGAGCGCCAGGTGCACCATCATTGTCCCCGGCCCGTACGTGAACCGGGCGGCATCGCGACGCACACCGGCCGGCGCGCGATCGAGCAGCTCACCGAACAGGGCCGTCGGTGTGGTGCCGGCGATGATGGCACGCCGGGCCGCAATCCGCTGCCCGTCGGCGAGCTCCACCTGCCGGGCCGTGCCTCCCGACGTGATGATCCGGCGCACCGCGGCCTCGGTACGCAGCTCCCCGCCGTGCTGGTGAAGCAGCCCGGCGAGCGCGGCAATCAGGCCGGAGGCGCCGCCCTCGACGATCGACATGCCCTGGCGCTGGTCGGTGAACAGTTCGAGGAACGGGAACATGGCGCCGCCGGCGACGTCGGGGCCGAAGTCGAGGTGCATGCCCCAGCACGCCGCCATGGCCTTCGCTTCTGGTGTGGCGAAGAAGGTATCGCCCAGTTCCCGCGTCGAGCTGAGCAGCAACTGCACAAGCCGGACGAACCCGGCAGGCCGCAGCCGCAGCGCCGCCCGCGTCGCCGCCGACGCCATCGCCATCGATGGCACGGGCGCCGAGTACAACCCGAATAGTGTGCTGCTGTATTGGTCGTAGAGCCGTTGCAGCCGCAACCAGCCGTCCGCGTCGCCGCTGTCGCGCTGGGCCAAACCGTTGAGGGTCCGGTCCGGATCCTGTTCCACGCCGAGTGCGGTGCCGTCCGGAAACGCGTTGGCGTAGGGTCTGTTCCCCACGGCGTACCGCAATCCGTGCTGTGCCAGGGCACTCGCGTGCTCGGCGTAGAACGGCGAGCCGAGCAGCAGATTCTGGTTGGTGGAGAACACATCGTGGGTGAACCCGGGAAGCGTCAATTCCTCGCTGAGCACCGCCCCGCCCGGCTGGCGCGCCTGCTCCAGAACCAGCACCGACCACCCCGCCTCCGCGAGCCTCACGGCAGCGATGAGCCCGTTGTGCCCCGCCCCGATCACGACCGCGTCGTACTCCACAGCTACCAGGCTCGCGTCCGCTCCGTACCCGGGCGTCAACCTTGGCGGGTGGGATACGGCTCCAGGTATGTTGCGCCATGGTCGAGAGGTTGGAGCTCGCATGGCCGTTCGCTCCTGTTCCAGCTGCCGCCCGGCAACTGGCCCGGTCATCGCCGCTAGCAGCTGGCTCGCGTTCTACTTACCCGGCGTCCCGTGTGCCGAGACCCGGGCCCTGCGGCGACCCAAGAGTGTGTCCTCAGTCAATCCTGAATCACGTGCACTGATTTGCCGCAGGTCTCGCGCGGCGGCCGACACGAAGGTCGTCACGCTGTGTGGCAGCGGCTCGGCGCCGCTCATGCTCGCTCGTGCCGATGTGCGGACGTCGCGTTGCGTCGAAACAGATCCTGCGATCATGGGGAACGGTGCTCCGGCGCCGTTCGCGTGTCCGCCGCTGACCGGGGGCCGCCTCATGTCGGCGCGATAATGGTCAGGCGTTGCGGCCACTGTAAGCGGTCGGTTCAAGTCGGCCGTGGTGCCGGATCACCGCGAGCCTCTAGTGCGGGAAGACCCTGGGGGTGCGCCTGTGGACGCCGCTGCGGAAGTGCTCGATCTGGACCTCGATCTCCCGGACCGTGACCGTCTCCTCCAGGTGGTCCAGGTACTGGCAAGCGGCTGCGAGCGCCATGAGATCGACGGTAAAATAGACCGCCATCAGCGGGTTCACGAACAACGTGGGCCCGGACAGGCGGCGGGTGAACGCGGTTTCGCCGGCGTCGCCGCTCAACGCCGCGGCGATCTGGCCGTTGACGATGCTCGGCCGCTGCGGCGTCGCGGCTTGCGCGGCCGCCACAGCGTCGCGGTACAGGGCCGCCTCGCGGCTCCCACTGGGGATGGACAGCGCGCCGAGATAGCCGCCGCCGCGGTCAAGCGCCGCAAGATTTTCCAGGACCTGGACATGGTTCACGCCGTGGAAGGCGTCGATCCCGAAGCCTAGGCACGTGACAAGTTTGATCGGTACGTCAAGTCCGGCCACCGCTGCGAGGCTGCCGATGTCCTCGACCGGGGTACCCAGCCTTGACTCGTCACCGCGAAGCAGGATGTCGGTGCCCCCGTCGATCAGGACGATCGCATCCACGCCCAAGAAGGAGACGAGCTTGCGGTACGCGGCGCGCAGCGGCTGCACCCCGGTGCGGCGCAGGGCGTACACCGTCGACGGCAGTCCCTGCTCGGCCAGCCAGTGCGCGAGAGTGAGCTCCGGGAAGTACGAGACATGCCGGGCGACGTCCGGCGTGACGGCAGCGACGTTCGACTCCAACCACCCTTCCTCTGGCACGAGCGTCAACGACGCGAACGACAAATTGGCCAGGTGCACCTCGACGTTCCGTTCCCACAACGCAAGCGCCAGCGGCAGCCCGGCGTACACGTCAAATCCGCCGCCCGCCCCGGCCAGCAGGACTCGTCGCGCCGGTTCGAGTGCCGCGAACAGTGGAGGCGTGGCAAGCGAGGGTCCCATGGAAGGGATTCTCGAATGGACCCGCCGAAAGTGCGACTCCGGGGCCACCTCGGCGGGCACGAGGCTCGACCACCGACCGGCGCGCTCATCTGGCACCCCTCTGTGTCAAGGGGCGGCGAGGACGGGTGTTCTAGAGTGGGTGGTGGCGGGTCCGGGAAGTGGCTTCTCCGAAGTGCCGGCTGTCGGGATTGAGCCGGCCGCGCTGGATTGCAGAGTCGCTCCCGCTTGCCCTCCCGTGCCCGTCCTGACCTGTTTGGCGTCCTCGACCATCTGCTGGTAGACCACATTGGACAGTCGGCGTTTGAGGGCGCGCATGCCTCCATCGGGCTCTTGCCCGCGGCGAGCTTGCGTCGGTAGTAGGCGCGGCCTTCGGTGTCGTTGCGCAGTTGGACGACGGCCATGATGTGCAGGACCCGGTTGATGCGCCGGTTCCCGGCCCTCGACAGCCGATGGCGGTGCTGGTCGCCGGAGGACGCATCGATGGGTGCGGTGCCGTTCCAGGACGCGAAGTGGTCCCGGCTGGCGAACCGGTCGACGTCGCCGATATCGCCCAGCAGCCGGGCGGCGCCGGATGGTCCGATGCCGTGCAGTCGCTGCAGAGTGCTGCCGGTGGCATCGACGAGTTCGGTGAGTTGTGCATTCGCGGTCTTGATTTTCTTGTCGATGACGGCGACCTCGGTGATCAGTTCGGAGGCCAACTGCCGGCGGGTGCGTCCCACGATGTCGCGAGGCCGCACGGTGTTGAGCAGCGTCCGGGCCTGCGGCGCGGACAGGAACTGCTTCGCCCCACCAGGCACGAGCTCCAGCAGCAGTTGGTGCAGTCGGTTGAGTGCCTCGGTCCGGGCCCGGCCCAGAGCGTCACGACGGTCGACGAGCAATTTCAACGCCACGGTGGTGTCATCGACGGTGACCTGCCGCAACCCGGTCGTGCGCAGGGCGGCGACGGCGACGCAGTGCGCGTCGGCCGGGTCGGTCTTGCGGGCCTGAGCGGTGTCGAACAGCCGGGCCCGCGCGGACAGTTTCGCCGGCACGTCCAGGACGGTCTCGCCGTCGGCGACGAGGCGCTGGGCGATGTGCCGGCCGATGCCGTTGCAGCCCTCGACCGCCCAGACCCGGTCCTTGTGCTGACGGCCGGTCTTGAGCATCGCGGCGTAGCCGTCGCGGTCGGTGCCGAACCGGCCCTGTGCCAGGATCTTCTCCCGGCTGGTGATGATCTCGATGGTCGCGGACCGCTTGTGCGGGTCCATGCCGATGATCACTTGTGCCATGCCGTCCTCCTGCTCGGTCGATCCGAGGTGCGATTGGCGAGGAGGGCAGCGCTACTTCGAGCTGGGCAGACCCCTCTGGAGCCTCTCCGCGCCACGGTGACCGGCAGGACGCACGCCAGATGAGAGCCACACTGAACGACTGTGGGCAGCCGCAATACGAGCGACCCCACCGGTCACCTCGACCAAGCCTGGCCGGGCTACGGTCGTAGGTCCAGTCAACAAGTAGCCGCGATTGGTGCGGGAGTATGGACTACGCCGATGATCATCGGCGCTCTTGTTGTCCGGCCGCCATGGCTACTGTTGGCATCATGATCTCGCCTGCCCTGCGCGGTGCGCTCACCGACCGCACCGAGCGGCTGCCGCTGCGGGAACTGCCGGTCGAGGCGACCCGGCTCCTCGACGAGCTGCACGCGCAGCCTCGCCTGGCGGCACACCTGCGTCTGGTCCACGACGTCGCCACCACGCTCACCGTGGCACTCGAACGTCGTCACCCCGACCTGGCGTTCGACCGAGCTGCCGTCCTGTTCGGCGCAGCCACCCACGACATCGGCAAAGTCGCCCACCCCACCGAATTGACCGGCCCCGGATCGGCACACGAACCAGCCGGCCACGCGCTGCTGCTCGCCCACGACGTACCCGACCGGCTCGCCCGCTTCGCCGGCACCCACGGCACCTGGAGTGCTCCAGACCGGCCCATCGACGACCTGCTCGTCAGCTTGGCCGACAAGATCTGGAAAGGTCAGCGCGTAACCGACCTGGAAGACCTCATCGTCGACCAGATCGCCGCAGCAACAAGCCAACCAAGATGGCAGGCATTCCTCAGCCTCGACGAAATCCTCGACGATCTCGCCACCGACGCAGACCAACGCCTGGCCTTCCAGTCCACCTACCCAATCCAAATCTGACAACGTTCCCTGCCGAGGCGAGCAACCACCGCGAGATCACGTGCACTGTCATGCCGCCAGTCGCGCGCGGCCGATATACGGACATCGTCACGCTTCGTGGCGGTGGCCCGGTGCATCCAACAACAGGCGCCGTGCTCGCTTGTGTCGACTGCCGGCGTACTGTCGTCACGATTCGTCGAGATTAAGCGACTGGCGAGGCCGACCAAACTCGAGGTGCCGCGTTTCGCCGTGGTGATGCGGGCACGCAAGAATATTGAGATCCGTGACGACGCCTCAGGTGCCGTGTGCGTGCCCGATGAGCGTCCGGCCGTAGGGTTCGGGCAGTCGCGGAGCCAGATCGGTGAGCGTGTCGAGGTCGGCGAGGGAGCCCGTCGAGCGGGCACGGTACGCGGCGGCGGTCGCCCGCATCGTGACGTCGTCCGGCTCGAGTTCTTCGCCGCGCGTGGCCAGCGCTGCGGCTTCGGTGAAGTCGCCTTCCGCGGCGGCCAGGTCGGCTAGGTCGAGGTACAGCGACCAGTTGGCGGGTTCGAGCGCTAGAGCGCGCCGGAAGACCGCGGCCGTCTCGGCGCGGTTGCCGACATGGCGCCACGTGCCTGCGCGGACCACCTGGGTGAACATGACGCGCTGCACGGCGTCGGCGCGGTTGCACAGCGCAAACGACGCGTAATAGGTGCGGCCGCAGGCCCGCAGCAAGATTGCCATGCGGGCCATAGTGTCGGGGTTCGCGTCTCGGTCGCAGACCGCCTCGATCGCATGGAACCACGGGGCCAGGCACGCACGGACGGCATCGGTGTCGAGGTCGCAATCGTAACCGTAATCGCGGATGCGCATCGTCGCCTCAGCGAGGGCGGCCGGGGTCACGGCACCAAGGAGTCGCTCGCCGCCGAACCATGGCGGACGCACACGACACGTCCGGCTGGTAGCCGGTGACCGCCCCCAGCGACATCGCGGCCTCGTCCATGTCGCCGTCGAGAAACGACAGGTAGGCACGGGCCAACATCGGTCCGACGGTGTTCGCTGTCACGACGACGGCCGCGACTTCGGTGGGCAACTCGTGCCGCAGCTCCTCCAGCGCCGAGTACGGCGCGGGGTCGCGCGGATCGGCGACGACCGCCCGCACGATGAAGCTCACCGCTGCGGCGGGCGAACCACCGCAATGAGCCATCACTTGGGCAAAGGCCAGTGCACCCGTTGACGACACGACCGACAGCCTAGCGCCCGCCGGCACAGCGGGCGCCGCGGTCGGCGCACAGCTGCAGCTCGGCGCAGAGACTTCTGATCCTAGGTCACTCTTTCTTGGTCCTGCTTGCTGCGAAATATATCGAGGGAAGCAGGCACGTGCCGACAAGAATTGTCGCAATTTCCTTTGGAATCCAACCAGCGAAGCCTGCGACGGTCGAGGCAACAGCCACACCAACGAGTGCGGTAGATATACGCCGAAATGTAACCGTTTGGAATCCAGAGGGTTGCCGCATTAGGAAGATCCACTCTTCTGGGGTCGAGGCAGAACGGATTAGGACCACTTCGAGGCAGCCGTCGTCGTTCCACAGCAATAGGTATCCATGGTAAGGAGTCCAGCGCTGAGTCGGAGGATATGTCGCCTGCGCTTCGCCCACCTGGCAGTCCTCAATGCCTTCCACGGACCCCAGTGGCCGACGAGGCCCAGCCAGCTGTCCACACGCCTCAGCTGGTCTGCGAGCCGGCGGTGACCTGAACGTCGCGGACCCGGATACGCCAGGCGCGGGTGCGAATCGAGGCCATGCTAGCCACGCTAGCGGGTCAGTACACAGGCGCCCAGGTCCTGGATCCATGGACTCAGGGCAAGGACTATTGAGGCCCAGCGAACATGTCTGGGTCGATGGCGATGCGGTCTGTGTTAGCCGCCCGACGGACACGTCATCCGACACGAAGGCTACTTAGGAGCCCCGCAGGGCATTGCGCCGGAGACGTCCGAACCTGCCGCCCGACCGTCCCGCAGCGCGCTCACCGACTGCGCGTTGAGCGCGCGAATCTCCGCGAAGCACCCGATCATGGCATCCGCACATGGCCGCAGCGAGCGTACTGGTGTTCATCGCTGCGGGTGACGCACGGTGATGTATGGCTGCCATCACCGTCCCAGCCGTCAGCGGCGGGTCCCCGAACGAGCTCGTCCTGCGTGCGGCGACCGCCGCGTACCTCGGCCGCTACCGCGGTCAGACCCGGCTGCACAGCGAGTCGGACCTGCGAGTCTTCCTGCGCTGGTGCGCCGACCAGGATCTCGATCCGCTCGCCGCGGTCAGAGTGGACGTTGAGCGGTACCTGCGCTGGCTGCAGGACGAGCGCCGATACCAGCCCTCGACGGTGTCGCGCCGGCTGTCGGTGGTGGTCGGCTTCTACCGGGTCTGCGTCATCGACGGCATCCTGCCGCACTCACCCGCCGATTACGTCCGCCGGCCCACCGTGCCCGCCGAGTCGCCAACTCTCGGCCTGGGGCATCTGCAGTTCGAAGCCCTGATCGCGACTGCGCGGCTATCGGCCAACCCGAACGACTTCGCCCTGATCGCGCTGCTCGGCCTGCTCGGGTTACGAATCTTCGAAACCTGCGCAGCCAGCATCAGCGACCTCGCGAGGAACACGGCCACCGAGTCCTGCGGGTACGAGGCAAAGGCGGCAGGGTCGTCCTCATCCCGCTGCCACCGGCAGTGGCCCGAGCGATCGAACGTGCCGTCGACGGCCGCGCCGACGGGCCGATCCTGCGCAGCACCCTCGGCACCCGCATGGACCGGCACGCCGCGACGCGCCGGCTCAAGCACCTGGCCGCCACCGCCGGCGTGCGGATGCCGAGGATGCACCCGCACATGCTGCGGCATACGTTCGTCACGACCATGCTCGACGCCGGCGTGAGTCTCCGCGACGTCCAGATCGCCGCCCGCCACGCCGACCCGCGAACGACGATGCGGTACGACCGAGCCCGCAACAACCTCGACCGACACCCGAACTACATCCTCGCTGCCTACATGGCATCGGGCACGTAACCACCATCGGCTCACGACTTTGGCACCCCTCTATGTCAAGAGGCGGCCAGGAGCGGTGTTCTAGAGTGGGTTCTGGCGGGTCCGGGAAGTGGCTTCTCCGAAGTGCCGGCTGTCGGGATTGAGCTGGCCGCGCTGGATTGCAGAGTCGC
>NZ_JBFAPO010000082.1:0-39201 GCF_040676755.1 Dactylosporangium sp. NPDC049525
CATGAGCGCACTGTAGCGACCCGTCCCACCCGGCTCTGGCACGTCCGCGACAGGAACACCGTCGGATGAACATCCGGCTGGCAGCACCGGGCCACAGCGGCTGCAGCAGCCCCTGGACGGCTTGATCGGCTGAGCGCTCATGCCGCTGCGCGTGCGCGGCAGTCGGCGTGACCGTCACTGTCCGTATCAGCCGGGCGTAGATCGAATGCGCAACTCTGCCGAATTGAGCGCACCTGATCTGCTATGGGAAGAGAGATTCGGCCGTGACACGGTGGGACCAGCAGCATGCGTTCAGTGGCATCGGTGGGATGGTCAGGTGATTCGGAAGGTCGCCATCATTCCCATGTCCTCATGTTCGAGGTTGTGGCAGTGGAAGACGTAGCGGCCCTTGTAGCTGCTGAAGCGGATGGCGAGCTGGACTCGTTCGCCTTTGTTGACAAAGACGGTGTCCTTCCAGCCTTGGTCGAAGGGTCCCGGGGCGTTGCCGTCGCGGGACATGACCTGGATGGTGGCGTTGTGGATGTGGAACGGGTGGTGGAAGTCCGAGATGATCGTCCACAGTTCGGTGCTGCCGGCGGGCACGTCAGCGTGGGAGAACGCCGGATCGAATGTGCGCCCGTTGATCAGCCATTCGCCGTCACCGCCTCGGTGGAACTTCATGGTTCGCTGGGTCATGGAGGAGGTTGGGGTGATCGTGTCGGTCTTGGACAGCGTGGCCGGGACGCTGCTGTTGTCGTTCGTTGCCCGTGTGACCACGAAGCGCATAACGACTGCGGTGGAGCCTGACCCGAGCTGGTTGACCAGGGTGATCTCGTCACCGATCTTATGTCGGCTGAAGTCGATGACCACGTCGAATCGCTGGGCCGGTGAGATGGCGATGGCGTCCTGCGCCAGTGGCGCCGGCAGGAGGCCGTGGTCGGTGCCGATCTGGGTGAAGCCGATGCCTTGGGACGAGTCCTGGAGGGCGAGTTGGTAGGTGCGGGCGTTGGACGCGTTGAGGATCCTGAACCGGTAGCGGGCGGTGTCTACTTCCATCCGGGGCCACGGTGCGCCGTTGACGAGGATCACGTCGCCCATCACACCGTTGACAGAGGGCTTTTCGACGCCAGGGGTGGTGTGCATGGTGGGGTCGAGCGCGGGGTAGCGGAAGGAGCCGGCGGCTGCGAAGGCACGGTCGGCGATCATTAGCGGAACGTCGCGGGCTCCTTGGGGCAGCGGCAGGGCCGTTTCCTCGGTGTCGTGCGCGATGTGGAAGCCGGCCAGACCGCGGTAGACGCTCGCGCCGGTGAAGTCCATGCGATGGTCGTGGTACCACAGCGTCCCGGCCCGTGGCTGCGGCGGATACGTGTAGTCGCGCTGCAGCTTGCTGACGATGGCGCCGGGGTCGCCCATGGCGGGCATCCCCGGCATGGCCGGCATGGCAGGGAAGGTGCCGTACGTGGCTGCGGGCAGAACGAAGTCGGTAGGGTAGCCGTCGCTGTCATAGGGGGACGTCCCGCCATGGAGGTGGACGACGGTGGGCACGGGAAGCGCGTTCTTGTGGGTGACGACCACGCGGCGACCCGGATTCTGCACGATCGTCGGACCGGGGAAGGTGCCGTTGTAGCCCATGATCGGCGTCCGCAGGCCGGGAACGATCTCCACTGTCGCCGGTGACTGCAGGATCTCGTAGTAGTCGGTGTCGGAGGTCCGCCGGGTCGGCTCCAGCTGTTTCGGGATCGGCAGTGGTGACTGGAACTGCGCGGGCAACGCGATCTCACTGGTCAGTGTCTGGATGTCGGCGTTCGGGTCGCCACGGCCGGACGTGCCTGACTGTCCGTTGCCGTGGGTGTCGTTGTGCTGGCTGCTCTGGCCATTGTCGTGCGTGTGCTGCCCTGCGGAGGGCTTGGTGCGGCTTTCGTCTGATGGCGTGCAGCCGGCAATGACAGCGAGTCCCCCGGCCGTGCCAATCGTCTGCATCAGGGCGCGGCGGCTCACCGTGCCTGCTGGCTCGGTCTGGTGGGGCTGCGGATCCCGTTCACCGCTCGCTCGCCCTGTCTCGTCGGTCTGCTGTGACGAGCCCCTCGTTGACGACTGCGTCCGGCCGGGAAGGAGCAGGCGGGAGAGCCGGCCTACAAACGCGGGCACTGTGGGGCGCAGGGCGATCTTCATGCCCCCAGCGTCGCGATGTCCCCGGTCCGTGCGCGTCGCCTGGCAGGAGGCTTCCGCTGCTCCGTGAGATGTGTCTTGCGTACACCGACGGGAGTACGACGGAGCCTTCCTGCAGCCGATGCCGCCCGCCCGACCTCTCGATCTAGCCTTGCAGCATGATTACCGCACAGGTTCCCGACGGTGCCCGGAGAGTCGCGGACCGCGTCAGGCGGCGGGTCCCGCCGGTCGGCGTCGACGTCGGCTTGGCTCTTGCGGTGACGGGGGTCACGGTATGGGGTTGCTACAGCGAGTCGAATCCCTCCGCCGAGGCCGCGCGGATCTTAGGTGGACAAGTCGTCACTCCGGCCCCGAGCTGGGCGTATTCGCTGGTGGCTGCGGCGGGGCTGGCGCTCATCTGGCGGCGGCGCCGTCCGCGGGTGGTCCTGAGCGTCTCGCTCGCCGGCGTGCTCGCCTTTGCGGCCCTCGGGTACATCGGCTACGCGGCGCTGGTGATCCCGCCGATTGCGCTCTACACCGTGGCCTTGACGGTTTCCACGCGTGAAGCACTGACGCTCGCATTCGCGACGCTCGTTGCGCTGGGTGGGGTTGTCGTTGCCGGTCCCGACCGTATCAGCAGCGGCGACATCGCGCTGGCGGGTCTTGTTGCCGTCGCGGTGCTTGCCGGGATCGCCGGCGCCAACCGGCGTCGCTACATCGAAGCGGTCCGGGCACGCTCAGAGTTGATCGAACGTACCCAGGAGGAAACGACCCGCCGCAGCGTCGACGCCGAACGGCTGCGAATCGCCCGCGAATTGCATGATGTTGTCGCCCATACGATGTCGACCATCAACGTCCAGGCGGGTGTCGCCTCTTACGTCACCAGCGACCTTCCGCCGCCCGCCGCCGAGGCTTTGCAGGCCATCAAGACCGCCAGCAAGGAAGGGCTGCGTGAGCTGCGTGCGATCCTGGCCGTTCTCCGCCAGGCCGACGACCCGGACTCGAAGCAGCCCCAACCAGGGCTGGCCCGCCTCAACGCCCTGGTGGCCGGTGTCACCGCGGCCGGCCTGCCGACCACCGTCGTCACCACCGGCCGCCCTCCCCGGGTTCTCCCGCTCACCGTCGACCTGGCCGCCTACCGCATCGCCCAAGAGTCATTGACCAACGCCATCCGCCACGCCGGGCCGGCCACCGCCACAGTTCACGTGACCTACGGCCACCGCGAGGTATGTCTGCGCATTACCGATACGGGGTCGGGACCGCCCCCCGCTCCTACACTCGATGGACACGGCCTGATCGGCATGCGAGAACGGGCAGCCGCCGTAGGCGGCAGGCTCGACGCGGGGCGAGCACCCCGCGGCGGATTCGAGGTCACCGCGCACCTTCCACTCGAGTCTGCGTCATGATCCGGGTCCTGCTCGCCGACGATCAAGCCCTCATCCGAGCCGGCTTCCGCGCACTGATCGAGCACACCGACGACATCGTCGTCGTCGGGGAAGCCACTGACGGAGAACAGGCCGTGAGCCTCGCCGCGACGACACGACCGGACGTCGTCCTCATGGACATTCGCATGCCAGGAGTCGACGGACTCGAAGCGACTCGACGCATCGCAGACAGCGAGGACCTCGCCGGCGTGCACGTGTTGATCCTGACCACCTTCGAGTCCGACGACTACATCTACGAGGCGCTACGATCCGGCGCGTCCGGCTTCGTCGTCAAAGACACCGAGCCGGCAGAACTGATCCAAGCCGTGCGGATCGTCGCCGCAGGCGACGCCCTCCTGTCGCCCAGCGTCACGCGCCGCCTCATCGCCGACATCGCCGCCAAGGGCCGTCCCGACAAAGTCACAGCCGACTACCGCATCGATCGGCTCACCGACCGGGAACGCCAAGTGCTCGCCCTGGTCGGCCGCGGCCAGTCCAACGACGAGATCGCCACCAACCTCTTCCTGAGCCCTCTCACCGCCAAGACCCACGTCAGCCGCATCATGACCAAGCTCGCCGTGCGAGACCGCGCCCAACTCGTTGTCATCGCCTACGAAACCGGACTTGTAACTGTCGGATCTTCACACCATTCACCCAACGGCTGAGGAGCACGCTGTGCTGGCGCGGGCGATCAGGTGGTAGCCAGGATGAGACTTTTGTCGACGGCAGCGTTGCAGCACCGACCCACTGCTCTTTGCGCTGTACTCCTCCTCGCAGCCGGCCAACCGACCAATCCAGTGCCGCCGCCGAAACGGCCGCCCAATCCTGCATTGACATTCAGCGACGTCCCATCACGGCCAGCGGGAACAGCCGGGGCAGCCGGTCGCCGGCCGGCTCGGGGCGCAGCCCGCGATGGGTACCAGGATGCAGGTGGAGAAGTGGGTGTACGAGATGGACCGCACTCCGGCCGCGCTGCGGTCACGTGCCGAGCGACCGCTCGCGAACCGCGCCGAAGGGTGACCAGGTGGCGGGATCGGCCGGCGCACCGCCTGGTCGAGCGGGGTTACCGAAGATCAGGCTGGGTACGGGTCGTCGATGACGGTGGCGCACCGTTTGGGGGTGAGCGTGATGACGACGCATGACGCCGATCCGCACGGCAGAGATCCGTACGGGCCGGAAGCCGAGGCGCGCGATGCGGCGCGCCGGGCGGCGGAGGAGAGGCAGAGTCGCCAGGTGCACGACTCCCGTGGCGGGCGTGTTGATGAGGGGGCTGTCGACTCGACCGGCCGGCGGGTCGCTGACCCGCGTCGCGGCACCCGTTTCGACGAAGACGTCTGAGCCACAGGCCTGAGGGCGCTGTTGCGACCAGCGATCTTCAAGATCGCTGGTCGCAGGCTGCCTGTGTCGCAGGCTGCCTGTTGAGAGCAGGCATCGTTCGACGCAATCGGTGCGCCGGTCAAAGGCCGCCGGAGACGGTGATATCGGTGCCGGTGACATACGATGCCGCCGGCGAGACCAGCCACGACACAGCATCGGCGATCTCGTCGGGCCGGCCCACGCGACCGAGCGGGCTGCTCGCGGCGGCCTGCTTCGCACCTGGGGTCGCCGCTGTCATCTTCGTGTCGATAACGCCTGGCGAGACGCTGTTGACACGGATCCCTTCGGGGGCGACCTCGTTCGACAGGCCACGACTGAACGTCACCACGGCGCCCTTGGTGGCCTCGTACGCCACGAATCCTGATATGCCGGGGGGCGCCTGGGCGGCGACCGAGGCGATATTGACGATGGAGCCGCCGGCGCCACCGTGCGCGGTCGACATCGCCTGCACGGCGTGCTTGGCGCAGACCATGGGGCCTACGACGTTGATCTGCATCAGGCGGGCCAGATGGTCTGCGTCCTGCTCGTCGATGCGTGCCTGCTCGCCGGTTGCCCCGGCGTTGTTGACCAGCGCGGCCAGCGGCCCCATCTCCCGCTGCGCCCGGTCGAACAGGTCCGCGACGTCGCCCGGTGCCGCTACGTCCGCGCGCACGGCGATGGCCCGGCCGCCGCGTCCACGGATGGCGGAGACCACCGACTCGGCGCCGGCCGTGTCCGCCGCGTAGTTGACCACCACGCCGTACCCATCCCCGGCCAGTTTCTGGGCGATCGCGGCGCCGATACCCCGGCTCGCACCGGTGACGATCACCGCGCCTCTCTCCTGCTCAGTTGTCGTCATCTCGTCGACCTTCCGTCCTGGATCTCTTGTCAAGGCGAGCCGCACCCGTTGCGGTCCACAACGTCAGCGACCCGACGATGAACGATCAGCACACAGGTTTGACCAACCACGCCGAGAACTACCCACAGGGGCCAGGGCGAACCCACGCCATCCCTGATCAGAACACGGCGCCTGGCGTCGCAACGTGGTCGCTTCCGCACCACCGTTCACACAAGCGCCATAGGCACCACTGTGGCGTCAACGCGGGAACGACGCCGCTCGCCCGGGTCTTGGACCTCGAGACCTTCCTTCCGCTTCAGCCAGTTCAACGTCGGCGACAGCCAAACCCGGACCCGCAGCCAACGGCCATGCGCTCAAGCCGCCTGGAGGTGCCGATCCGACAGCGGCAACAACGCCAGCATCCGGGTCACCGGCGGCGCGGCAGCCACCAGACACAGACTGAGGCCGTCCCGGCGCGTCCCGTGGACCGCGGTGATCCCGGCGCAGGAGAAGAACGTCACCTCGGACAGATCCAACTCCAGCCGGTACACCCCCTCCAACCGGGATAGGTCCAGCATCGCCTTGAGCCGCGGTGCGCTGGCCAGGTCAACGTCGCCAGCCACATGCACGCGCAGCGTGCCGCCGCACAGGGACGCGGTCACGCACAGCTCAGCACCGTCAAGCAGACCGTCCACCACCTCACGGTAACGGTGCGACGACCCGATGCAGACCGGACGATCCGGTCGACACTCCCGACGGCCGGCCACCGCTGCATGCTGGTACGGTCCCGCTGGGGCAGTGCCGGTCCCGTCTCGCCGAGCGTGTACGGCCATTCGAACTCGTAGCCGGCACTGCCACGCGCCGCAAATCTGCTGCACCCCGGGATAGAAGTGCGCGGATACAGGGACCGCCCGCACCTCAGTCATTTCGGAACACGTCAGGTCCACAGAGGACAAACAACAAGGAACGGTTGGTCTACGTTTCCGCAGTTCAACCATCTCGTGATCTTGCGCGCCCGCAGGGACTTGAACCCCCTAGCCTCGGTTGCGTTACATCCGATCACCGCCGGAACACAACGCGATCGCTGCGGCATGGGCCACGAGACCCTCGACCGCCGGTCGTGCGCCGTCGCAACGAGCCAACATCACGTGCGCACTCATCTAGCCGATGAGCGCGCACGTGATGTTGGCGATGCGGTCTGTTGATCTTTACCTCGGAGCGCAGCGGCGTCGGGAATCCACGCCCGCCACCCTGGCAGCCCTGGTGATCAAGCCGGTCCGGCACGGCTGAGCGGGTCGGCAGCTACGGGCGGAGGAACCCGGCCCGCTGCGCGACGAACTCGGAGCGGACCAGCTCCAGTAGCCGCCCCACCCAGTTTCGGCCCTTGGCGCCCCCACTCCAGAAGGCCGAGCTGACGTTGTACTCGATGCGCGCGTCGCCGGTCCCGACCAGCACGTCGGCCAGCGTCGGATGCTGGTCGAACTTGGCCCGCAGCACCGCGTGCATGGCGGCCAGACGCAGGTCGGGCCAGTCCGGCCGCAACAGCGCCCGCCCCACCGCCCGCTCGACGCCGAACGCGAGCTCGGTGCCCCGGATCGCCGCGCGGGCCGCCTCGTCGGTGGTGGCGAGCGCCCAGTAGGCGTGCACCGCGCTGGCGTAGGTGTCGCCGGCGATCGCAATCGACACCGGGTACTCGTTGCGCAGGGCCAGCACGCCCGGCTCGGCCGGGAACCGGCCCGGGACCGACGCCAGTTTGACGGTCGGGCGCTCGGCCTGGTCGGGACCGTCGGCCGGACGGTTCTCGCGGTACTCCGTCGCCCAACGGTCCCGCTCGGCGAAATACGTCAGCGCCTGGGTGTGCATGGCCTCGGTCACGCGCTCGCCGTAGGTGGTCTCCTCGCCCAGCGGCGTGCAGAGCACCCGCAGTGGGCCGTCCTTGGCGTCCATGTCACCCAGGGCGTAATGCCGCAGGTGCTCGGGAATGCCCAGGTACGCCGCCCGCATCGCGTGCCGGTCGGGCTCGGCCCGCGTCTCGAGGTACCGATCGAGGGCCTGCAGGCAGCGCTCGGTTGAGTCGGGTCGATCGTTGAGCCGGTCGATGTCGTCGGCGACTTCACCGAGCAGCTCCTCGGCCGTCACCCAGACCTCCGGCCCGTCGAACCGCCAGCTGGCCAGGTGATGCGCCGACGCGTCCGCGCCCGCCTCCAGCTCGGTAGCGACCCAGCCGCTGTCCAGCTTCGCCCGCAGCCCGTCGAGGTCGACCCAGTCCCAGCAGTTGATCGCGCCGTCCGCGAAGATCAGCAGGTCGGCGAGGAAATACGAGGGGCCGTTGCGGATGAAAATCGGCCGCCACGTGCCCTCGATTCGCTCCCCGTCAACGAGCCGGTAAGTCCTTCGATCAAGCACCATCGGCGCAGTTTAGTGCTGTGACCAGGATGCAGCCGCAGTATCAATATCCACTCGTCCTGCAACTCCCATTAGCCGTGTCCGGCTGGGGCAACGAGCGGTTCACGGTAGCCGTTGCCGACATCCGGATCTGCCGCAGGTGGAGCGCGGGTGGCACGTCGACGATCATCACCATCTGTGCGCCGCTGTCGATCTGCCCGGGCTCCAGCCAGCGCTCGGCCCGCGGTCCTGGCCGGGTCCGGCGCCGACGACACCCAGACTCGGTATGGGGCGAGGACCAGGCCCTCGTCGCGGGCTGTCTGGTCGGTCTGCAGGGTGCTCAGCCCGCCGGGCAGTGCGCAGGCCAGCCACAGCCACAGCCATTCCAGGGAATCCTGGCCACCGAACCGGGCCCCGGTGCGCAGCTCGGTGTGCGGCGTGTCGAGCACACCAGCCAGCGCCTAGGCGTCGAGGTGCTGGTCCTGGCAGACGTCGAGGCAGACCCGGCCGTCGCCGCTGAGATCGAGCGAGCTGTGCGGGTCGTCGGCGGCGCCGCCGCGCAGCGGCATGAACCCGCACATCTGACTGTCGACGCTCACCCACCCGCCGCCCGGGGCGCGGTGGTAGACGACCGAGCGGGTGATCCCGACGGCCGCGTCGGCGTGGGCCGGCCCGGCGACGAGCACGCCGGCCAGCGCGGTGCCGGCGCTCAGCACGGTCAGGACGGCGAGCCGCCGGCGTCGTACGGCCACCGCGTTCAGTCCCCCTTCGGCTCGGGCGCGGGCCGGCGGGCGGCACGGGCGCTGCGGACGAGCGACGGCACGGCGACGGCGACGATCGCGGTCAGGGCGAGGGCGAGCCACACGGCCGGGTGGGTGCCGGAGAGGTCGTCGAGGCGCACGAACGTGCTCCAGTACCAGCTCTGCGTGTCCACAGCGGGGCCCCGGTAGGTCTGCACCTGCCGGTCCCAGACCACGTTGAGCAGTAGCAGCCCGCCGCACTCGGCGACCACGAACCAGCCGATCGGGCGCATGCCATGATGGACGGCCGCGCTGCGGACGATCGCAGTGCGCAGGGCCGCACCGAGCATGAGGACCGCGCCGAGCATGAGGGCCAGACCGAGGAGATAGCCGCCCCACCAGCCGATCGCGCCGCCGTTGAGCATGAGGCCGCGCAACGGCTGCACGTCGCGGGCTTCGTCGCCGTTAAACGCCGGGTACGCCCACGGGCGCCGGCTGCCGGTCGCGAGCATCAGCAGCGCGCCCGCGGCCACCCACACCGCGAACCAGCCGGGCCGGCCCGGACGGCGGCGCGGCGCGACGAGCGGATCGACCGACGGCGGGCGGGCGGCGAGGTACAGCCCGACGATCAGCACGGCGACCGCAGCCACGGTGACGACCCACAGCGCGGCGGCGCTGAACTGCCCGCCGCGGGAGCTGTCGCCGTCGGTGATCGAGAACGCGTCGCCGCTGTGCCGGGTCAGGCCGAGCACGAGCAGCGCGACGGCCCCGCCGCCGGTGGCAAGCACGGCCGGGCCGAGCGCCCGGTGCGCCGGCGCGACGATGCGCCCGGGCATGCCGCCGACCGCGACGCCGATGACCATCGCGAGCAGGACGAGCACCGACTTGGGCAGCAGCGGGGTGAGCAGGCCGGACACGAACGGGGGCCCGTATTCGTCGTCGAAGTCCCCGACGAGCAGCGAGAGCACGCCGAGCGCGGCGATGACCGCGAACGCGATGAACGGCCACCATCCGCCGGCCCGTACCGCATCCGGCTCCGGCTCCGGCTCCGTGGGTGGGGCGGGTGCGGGCGCCAAAGGCGGCGTGGGCGCGGGTGTTGCCACCGGCGTCGGCGTCGGCGTGAGTGTCGGCGTTGGCGCAGCGGCAGGCGGAACCGGCGGTTCCGGCGCGGCGGGCGGTGGTGGCGGGGTGGTCAGGACGGTGGGCAGGGTGGCGGTCGGGAGCGGGCCCGGGTCGGTGATCAGGCTGCCGTGGGCGACGACGAGCTCCGGCTGCTCCAGTACCACCGGGGCGATCCCCAGCGCCTGGTGCAGCAGCGTCGCCACGAGCGGGACACGGCTCGCCCCGCCGACCAGGAAGACGCCCGCGAGCCGGCCCGCGGTGACGTCGCTGGCAAAGAGCGTGGCCGTGGTCAGCGCCACGGTCCGGTCGATCCACGGCCGGGCGAGGGTCTCGAACTCGGGCCGGGTGAGGTACACGTCGACGTCGTACAGCGGGATCGTCAGGCCCGCGCTGGTGGCCCGGCTGAGCAGTTCCTTCGTCGAGCGGGCGTCGTCCCACAGCATCCGCCGGTGGCGGCGGTCGGTCACGGTCGCCGGGCGCTCGAGGCGTTCCCACAGCGCCGGCGCCCGCGCGGCGACGCGGGCGCGGGTCCAGTCGATGACCGCGGCGTCGAGGTCGATGCCGCCGACGTCGTCCAGGCCGCTGGCCGCGGCGACGTGCCAGCCGTCGCCGCGGCGCCGCACGACGCTGATGTCGAAGGTGCCGCCGCCGAAGTCGTAGACGACGACCGCGTGGCCGTCGGGCACGCGGTGGCCGAGCACGCCGGTGAAGTACATGGCCGCCGCGACCGGCTCGGCGACCAGCGTGGGGTCGGCCAGCCCGGCGTTGCGGGCCGCCGTGGTGAGCAGGCCCCGGCGGGTCGCGCCCCAGCCAGCCGGATGGGTCAGCACTGTGCCGCCCGGCGGCCCGCCGAGGATCCGGCCGGCCTCCTCGCCCACGCGGCGCAGCACCGACTCGATCAGCCGCTCGACCGGCACTTCGCGGCCGCCGAGCAGCACGCTGCCCTCGTCGATGCGGCGCTTGGGGTGCGGCTCGTAGGCGGCGGGCTCGATCCGGGCGCTGTGCTCGGCGTCCCGCCCGACGAGCATCGTCTCGTCGTCGGCGAGGTACACCGCCGACGGCATGAGTGGCGAGGCCTCGAACAGCAGCGCGTCGGCGCGGCCGCCCGGACGGCCGAGCACGGCGACGGTGTGTGAGGTGCCGAAGTCGATCCCGAGTCGTACGGTCTGCACTGTGTCGACCTCCATGACGACGTCTTCTGGCCGGCGGATCGCCTCGGCCCCGGTCTGCGCCACCGCTGCCGCGCTCAGCAGCTGAGCTCGACGTTCACGCGGCCGGAGCCGATGCTGGTCGGGTACTCGAACACGACGACGAACCGCTGGCCGCCGGAGTAGCTGCCGCCGATGCGGGCCACCACGCTCGCACCGTCGGCGAGCGAACCGGACGACGGGGACACCGTGACCGAGCCGATGACGTTGCCGGCACCGGTGTCCGAGACCTGGTCGACCGCCCGGGCGGTCCAGTTGACCGGGCCCTTGCTCGCGGTGAGCCGCTCCTCGGTCTGGATGTTCGAGCACGCCACGCGGGTCTTGGTCTGGGCGGTCGAGTGCACCGTGAGCGTGCCCAGCTTCGTGCTGCCGGTGGTCTTCGCCGGCGGGCCCTTCGTCGCGGTGGTGGCCGGCGCCGGCTCCGGTTGCTGCGGCTGTGGCTGCGTCTGCGGCTGGCTGCCTTTGATGAGGCCGCAGCCGATGAGCAGCGCCGCCACCGCGGCGGTGGCGACGGTCGTGCTGACTCGGCGGACGTCCATGGCGATCCCCTGCCCCTCGTAGCCGCCCTCGTACTCCCCTGGTCCGTGGGCGTCGATTACCGAGGATGGGCGCGTCGGCGGACGAAGTCGTCAGTGCTAGTACTGACGACGGCCGCGCCCGGAGGCTGGAAAGGTGGTGCGATGACGTCGCGGGTGCTGATCGTCGACGACCACGCCGGCTTCCGCGGGTTGGCGCGCGCGCTGCTGGAGCCTGAGGGCGTCGAGGTCGTCGGTGAGGCCGCCACCGGCAGGGACGCCCTGGCGATGATCGCGGCGCGGCCGCCCGACGCGGTGCTGCTCGACGTGCAACTGCCGGACATCGACGGGCTGGCCGTGTGCCGGGCGATCCGGGCCAACTGGCCGGGCATCCGGGTGGTGCTGTGCTCGGTGCGGCCGATCGCCGCGTACGGCCCGCGCTACGCCGAGTGCGGCGCCCACGGCTTCGCCGCGAAGGACGAGTTCTCCGGGCCCGCGACCGCGCTCATGCTCGGTCCTGGTGGGCCCGCCAGTACATGAGCACGGCGAGCACCCGCTGGTGGGTGCCCTTCTCGTCGGCGATGCCGAGGTCCTGGTAGACGGCCCGGGCGTGGGTCTCGACGGTGCTGCCGGAGATGCCGAGCCGCCCGGCGATCGCGCTGTTGCTCAGCCCCTCGGCCATGAGCCCGAGCACCTCCGCCTGGCGGTCGGTGAGCCCGGCGAGCGCGGGCTCCGGCCGGCCGTGCAGCAGCCGCGCGGAGATCTCCGGGTCCACGACGCAGCCGCCCGCCGCGATCCGGCGCACCGCGGTGACGAAGCCGTCCGCGCCGCTCACCCGCTCCTTGAGCAGGTAGCCGACCTTGCGCAGGCCGTCGGTGACGAGGGTGGTGAAGAACTGCGCCTCGACGTACTGCGACAGCAGCAGGACCCCGACGTCCGGGTCGGCGCGCCGGATCTCGACGGCGGCGTGCAGGCCGGTCGGGCCCGGCCCGGGCGGCAGGCGGATGTCGACGATCGCGACGTCGGGGCGGGTGGCGCGCACGGCCTGGCGGAGGCGGACGGCGTCGGCGGTCTCCGCGACGACGTCGACGCCCTGGTGGCGCAGATGCTCCACGAGCAGCTCGCGGTACAGGGCGTGGTCCTCGGCGACCACGACGCGGATCGCCTCACTGGCCGTCATCGTCGGCCTCCGGGGTCGGGGTGGGGTCCGCGGGCAGTACCGCGGAAATCGTCGTGCCCGCACCGGGCGAGCTGGTCACCGTCAGGGTGCCGCCGACCGCCTCGACCCGGTCCTGCAGCCCCAACAGGCCGCGTCCCCGCTCGACCGCGGCCCCGCCCACGCCGTCGTCGCTCACGCAGACCTCGAGCTCGGCGCCGGTGTGCCGCAGCCGCACGCCCGCGCGGGTGGCCTGCCCGTGCTTGAGCGTGTTGGCGAACGCCTCCTTGACCAGCATGTACACGGTGAGCTCCACGGTCGGGGCGAATCGCGGGACGGCCAGGGCGCTGAGCTCGACCGGGATCGGCATCGCCGCCGCCAGCGCGTCGAGGGCGGGGCCGATGCCGAGCTCGGTGAGGGCGGCCGGGCGCAGGCCGTGGGCGATCTCGCGCAGCTCCCCGGTCACGTCGCGCAGCGCCCGGTCGCTGCGGCGCAACGCCTCCAGCACCGTAGCGTCCGCCGAGTCGTCGAGCCCCCCGACGGCCTTGCGCAGGTAGGCGGCGGCGACCGCGAGGTTCTGCTGGGCGCCGTCGTGCAGGTCCTGACCGAATCGGCGGCGCTCCGCGTCGGTGGCGGCGACGATCCGCTCGCGGGACCGCTCGACCTGGGCCAGCATCTCGACAGCGAGGCGCTGCCGTTCCAGGGCGACGGCGGTCCCTGCGGTCACGGCGTCCAGCCGGGTCCGGTCTTCGCGCAGTGCCGGATCGTGGATGAGCAGGGCGAGCGGGCGGCCGCCGAAGCCGACCTCGGTCACCGCCCTCGCGGCGCCGTCGGCCGGGACCGGCACCGGGTGCCCGTCGTCGTCGACGTAGGACCGGCTGGCCTCGTGCCACAGGCCGACCTGCAGCGAGGGGTCGCGCAGGCTGCGGGCGAGCAGCGTGCGCAGGTCCGCGGCCGACCCGCGGCCGGGCGCGCCCAGCTCGACCAGCAGCGTGTCCACCCGCGTCGGCCCGACCCGCACGCGCAGGACGCCGGCCAGGAACCCGAGCGGCAGCAGGCAGCACAGGACCTTGTAGGCGGTCAGGACCACCCGCGCGGACGGGCTGTCATACCCGGCGACCCCGCCGACGGCGGTGGCGAGCGCGGCGGCGACGCCGGTGATCAGCACCGGGGCGAGGATGAACCGCAACGGGCGGCCGGCGCGGAACCAGCGATGCAGCAGCACCACCGCGATACCGCAGGCCACCGCCCCACCGGCCAGCTCCATGCTGTCGGACACGAACCGCACGAATTCCGGATCATCCCGGATCATCAGCAGGTTGTCCGGTTTGTGCAGGCCCTGGCTGGCGGGCGACGAGAACAGCGTGCCGAACGCGGGCCAGACGAACGCCACCAGGTACGCGAGCCCGGCCAGCACCCGCGCCGCCGTCGAACTGAGCCGCCCGGTCGGATAGGCCAGCACCAGGTGCGCGCCGACCGCGGTCGAGACGTGCGAGAACAGCCCGCCGACGGCGAACACCCACGGCACCCACGAGAACTGCAGGTCCTCGGCGAACCAGCCGACCCCGACGAGCACCATGAGCAGCCCGACGCGGTTGTCCGGCTTGCGGGCATGGGCCACGAGCCCGGCCGCGAGGAACAAGAACCCGTTCACGCCGCCGAACACGAGGTCGGCGGTCGGATGGGAGCCGTCCTCGGCCTTGAGCATCAGGCCGACGACCCCCAGGGCGGCACCGCAGGTCGCCAGCAGCGCCGGCCCGACCGGCGTCCGCATTCCCACACCGCGTGTGTACCGGATGCCCGCAACCTCGCCGTCACCGGGCCTGCCGCAATCCGAAGCTCCTGCTCGGCAGCCGGGCCGACCGGGACGGCCGCACGGCACCGCGATCCGCACCGGCGCTGCTTTGGGGTGCCCGCGGCGGCCGCGAGGGCGGCGCCCGGTATCCGGGGTGGCAGGTTGAGGCGCGGACGGTACTGGTTGATGGTGTCGGCTGCGCTGCCAGCGCAGACCTGGGCGACGTTGGGCCGGGTCAGGCTCTCCGCCAGCAGCGACGGAGCGTGGCGGACAACCGGGCTGACCGTCGCGGCGACGGTGGTGGCGAGCATGACGCCAGTGAGGACGAGGATGGCGCCGGTCGGGCCGCCACCGCGGATAGCACATGCCCAGCCTCGCCGTGCGGATCACCACGCTCCGCACCCTGTTCGCCGGTGCTGCGCACCCCGACGGTCAGCGTGACGATGATCAAGAAGTGTCATACCTGCGTGATGGAATCGCGTTTATGAGTGCTCTTTACACGAAGAACGGCCGGCCGCTGCAGATCTCCGGTAACGAGCTCCACTCCCGATCCGGCAAGTACCTCGGGCACATCGAGGGGGACAAGGTCTTCGACCCACAGGGTCGTACGCCGGTCGCGGCTAGGGCGTGACTACCCGTGAACGGGCCCGTCGGCTTGAGTGGCTCGCAGCGCGTGCGCTGGCGGAGCACTCACAATGGTCGATGCGGCCGTGTTGAGGGCAGTCTCGAGAGCGGCAAGCTGCACTGCTGATAGCGAGCCGCGGCCGAGTCCGCAAGCGTCGACGAGGGTGCCGAGACGGTGGATCTGCTGAGGGTTGACGAATTCGGGACAGGCGGGATGGTCGAGAACGTCGCGGGCTGCGTAGCCGTCACCTGCGGCGCGATCGATCAGGAGTTGCGCGACATGTTCGGTGGTGAGAGCCTCGTCGGTCAGGGGCGTCGAGCAGGCTGAGTCCAAGTCGCGTGTGGAAGACGATGAGCCCTGGTTCGCCGACGGTCGTCGCCCCGGCAGTAGATCTTGAGGCAGGTCGGACCGTAGTGAGGGTAGTTCCAGGCGTAGACGTGGTTGTTCCGTCCGCCGGTGAGCGGTTGGAGCGCCCAGCGATCGAGCACTTCGCCGAGCTGATCGTCATGACCGCTGGTGCGGGCGCGGCGGAGGGCGACGAGCAGTTCTACCGGAATGCGTGTTGGTGGCATGGGTTCGGGCTCCACACGCAGCGCGGCCGCAAATGCCGGGATCGCCGCCTCGCCCGACTGCCGAACCAGGGTATTGACCTTGCCGGCGTCGTTTCCGTGAACCTTGTTCAGAACAGTGTTGTCTCGTCGCTCGTGCTCACCGTCGGGGAGGGATCTTCGACCGGCTGGCCACAGGCGGCGATGACGGTGGCGAGCATGGGCGTGGATGGCCAGCTGCGGCGGACGAGAGCTCCGAGAAGCAGGGCCGTTCCAGCGGTATCCCACAACGCGCGATGGGGCTGGCTGCTTGGCGCCGCGGCGTTGACCGCCTCAATCAGGTGCATCTCGTCGAGCAGGGTTGTCAGCCCGCGCGGGCTGGACACGTTGAGCACCCGCGCCAGTTTGTGCGTGTCCAGCAGGGCCGCCGGTGCGATTGCGGGGCAGCGCCGGCGTAGGAGTCGCCAGTCGACGCCGACGTTGTGCCCGATGAGGATACGGTCGTTGAGCCGGGCCGCGAGGTGCGGCTCAACGACCGCGAGCGCGGGAGCGTCGGCGAGTGCATCGCCGGCGAGGCCCGGTGAGATCCAGCGTCGCGGCGGCACAGGTCGGCCCGGATTGACCAGCGTGGTGTAGGCGGTGTCCGTGTCTGGGACGCCGTCGAGCAGGCGGATGGCGGCGATCTCGAGGATCGCTTCGTCGTCGCGGTCCTGCCCGCCGGTCCCTTCCAGGTCGACCGCGACGAGGGGCGCGTCGGTCCACGGCTTCGATGACCACGCCGCGACTGTCGGGTGCACCACGCTGGCCTCCGGTGGATGGTGGCGGATGGTTAGTCGTCCTCGAAGCGGGCCGCGGCTGCCAGCTCAGCTCTTGCGGCGTCGACGGCGGCCCGGTCGGCTTCACAAATCGTATGGCCATGCAGGGACCGGCCGTGCGCACCGGGGAAGTGTGGCGAGTCGACGTTCCACACCTGGTAGCGCGTCAGGTGCTGGACGACGAGGCGCACCGTACCGCGAGACGGGCCGGGAAACACGGCGCGCTCATGCACGTGGCACTCGGTGATGCACATGGGTAACGTCGTTGCCCTCGATCACCCGGGTCGTCTGCAGCCGCATCGGGCCGGCCGCCATCTTGTCGAACAGGCGGATTCCCCGGCCCACCAGTACCGGCACCAGGTCGACCCGGATCTCGTCGAGCAGTCCCCCGTTGAGGCATTGCTGGACGATGTCGGCGCCGCCTACGCCGACCCATCCGTTCCCTGCGACGACCTTGGCCCGTGCGATCGCCGCTTCGACTCCCTCCGTGACGAAGGTGAACGGGGCGCCGTCCCGCGGCCAGCCATCCGGGACGGTGTGGGTGACGACGAGCACGGGAACGCCCAGCGGATGCTTCCCACCCCACCCACCGGCGATGTCGAACAGGCGACGGCCGCACACCACGGCCCCGATGTTGTCCAGCATCTCCCGTAGCACCGCAGCGCTGGCGGCCGAGGTACGGAACGACCGCTGCGGATCCGCGGTCGGCACGACGACGTCACCGTTACGGTGCCAATCGAAGAGCAGTTCGATACCGTCGGACGGGTCGGCGACGAAGCCATCCAACGACATCGACATATCGGCAACTACCTTGGCCATCGGTTCGCTCCCTTGTCAGTCTCGACGTGTCGGTGCACGCGACAACAGCCTGCGGCCCGTACCGACCGCCGGGCATCCGTGTTCGCTACGTGTTCCGATACGGCTCCACTGCGAACCGACCACGCGCCGGCCCGCGGAACGGGCCAGGAAAGGGAGCCCCCGCGAACGTGAACGGCGCGTGGGCTACGGCATGGGGGTGGCGCCGATCGCGGCGAGGGCGGCCTCCCCGCGGGCGCGCTCCCGGCCGCCGGCAAATACGAGCGTACGGGCCCATTGGTACTGACATCCGGCTCTCTTGAAGGCCGTCGCGACGGCGGTCAGCGCGTCCCGGTCGCCTGTGGCCATTGCAGCCGCACGGGCCAGTATCGCGGCGGCAACGGGGTTGTCGACGGTCTCCGGTCCTGCATCGACGAGGTGAACCTCGGCGTCCGGGGCACCGGCGAGCACGGCGGACTCGGCGCGCAGGGCCACGTACCACGTGCGCCACAATCCGTTGTGCCAGTTGTGGAACTGTTCCGGCGGTGCTCCCAGTCGGGCGAACGCCTGCTCCGGATGCCCCTGGTGCAGCAGGAGCAGCGCGCCGACGACATCGCTGAAGCAGTCGCCTGCACCTCGGCGGTGGTCGGCGGTAAGACGGCGGGCCACCTCGAGCCACTCAGCCATGGCGTCATCGTGTCCGCGCATGCCGAACACCGCCGCCGCCGCGTAGGCGCCCCTGCTGTGGTTGGTGTTGTTCGGCCGGCCGGCCCGCTCCCAACCTTCGCGGAACTGCCCGCTCAGGCTCACGGCCTCGGCCCAGTCGCCCGTCAGCGCGTCGACAACCAGCAGCCGGCCCGTGGCCAGATGGCCATCCTCACGGAGGAACGGCAGGTCGAGCACGTGCCGGGCGAACCGCCGGGCGCCGTTGAGGTTTCCAGCGGCGACAGCGGTCTCCGCGGCCGCGCCGAGAGCATCGGCCAGTTCCAGGCCGACGACATCGACCTGTACCGGCAGCGGCGTCAGCAGCTCCACGCGTCGCAGCGCGCTGACCTCGGCGGCCCGAACCTCGCCGCGGGCGATCTGCAATTCGGTGAGCCGGTCGAGTGCGGCGCTTTCGGTCGCCGGATCAGCGGATCGCTGGGCGAGGGTGAGGGCACGCTGGACCAGTTCCGTGGTTGCCGGGTCGGTGTCCGCCGCACGATACGCCTCGGCGCTGAGAATTCTGGCCTCGGCGATCGAGTCGCGACCGGCCAGCGCCCGGGCCCGATCAATCAACGCGGTGACGTCGGCCTGCGTTGTGCGGTGTGAGAAGAGGCCGGAGCCCCGGTTGATCAATTCGGCGGCCATCGCGAGGTCCCGGGCCGCGCCGACGTTGTCGCCCGCGCGTATCGCCATCTCAGCGGCAGCGCGGTGCAACCGGAGGGCGTCGGCGCCGGAATGCCGGCTCTGCGCGGCCGCGGCCGCGCGATGCAGGGCGGCGGCAGCCTCGTGATCGCTGCCCGCATAGCCGGCCGCCTGTTCGTATCGGCGCTGAGACTCACCGGGCATGCCGCAGGCGAAGGTCAGATTGGCGAGCATGGAGGCCAATCGATATGCGTCACTGTGGCGCTCGGGGTGCCCGGCGGCCCGGCCCAGCGCGGCCCGAAGTTCGTCGGCGACATCATCGAACGCCGCCTCCACACCGCTGTGCTCCGAGGTCGTCGCCTCAAGTGTGGATGCGACATCGAGGCACCAGCGCAGGTGCCTCGCGGCAGCATCGTCCGCCTCGTCAGCCTGGTGAAGACGGTCGGCGCCGTACTGGCGAACGGTTTCAAGCGCCCGATACCGCGTGCCGGCGGCGCCGATCACGGCAATCAGCAGGCTGTGCTCGGCGAGTCTGGCCAATCCTTCGGCCGTCCGGGTCGCCTCCACCGGCGGCCATTGCCCGGCGACCACCATGGCGGCAGCCACCGGGAAGGGACCGGCGAACACGCAGACCCGGCGCAACAGAGCCTGGTCGGCCTGGTCGAGCAGCGCGTAGCTCCAGTCCAGTGTGGACCGCAGAGACCGGTGACGCTCGTTGAGGCGGCGCCCGGTCAGCAGACGGAGCGGATCGGCAAGAGCAGACTCCAGTCCGTCCAACCCAAGGGCCGGTAGCCGGGCCGCGGCGAGTTCGATGGCCAACGCCAGCCCGTCCAGTCCTCGGCAGACAGCGGCGATACGGGAGCGGTCTTCGACCGGCGACAGTGTGCTGCCTGCCGCTGCCGCGCGCGCACAGAACAGCGTCACCGCATCGCCCGCCTCACCGTCGCCGGGCATCGACATTCCCGCCACGGGGAATACCTGTTCGAACGGCAGCAGCAAATGGGTCCTGCTGGTGGCCAGGACGACGACCCGCGTGGTTTCCGTCAGCAGCCGTTCCAGCAGCTCCGCCACGCCGTCGACGAGATGTTCGCAGTTGTCCATGACAAGCAGGGCATGTCGGTGGGCAAGCCAATCGATGACCGCGGCCTCGGCATCGCGCCCGGGCTGCTCCCCCAGGCCGAGCGCGGCCATAACAGCCGTCGCCACCATCGACGGGTCGGTGACCGGAACCAGGTCCACGTACCAGGTACCGTCGGCGAAGCGCGCCCCGATGTCGCCGGCCACCGCCAACGCCAGCCGGGTTTTGCCGATCCCCCCGGGACCGAGCGCGGTCACGAGCCGATGCTGCTGGAGCGCCGCTGTCAGCGATGCCCGCTCGCCTGCCCGTCCGATGAACGGCGTGAGCGGTGTCGGCAGGGTCGTGCGCCCGCCGACGGCGGGCGCCGTGTCAAGTTCCCCGGCCGCCTGGGCCACGGACGATTCTTCCTGCGTTCCGAGAATGCCGGCTGCCATCCGCGCCAAGGCTCGGCGGTTGTCGACGCCCAGCTTGCGCAGCAGCGACGCAACGTGCGTCTCCACCGTGCGCGTCGAGATGAACAACCGCACGCCGACCTCGGCGTTCGTCAGATGCTCGCCGAGAGCGGCAAGCACCTCGGTTTCACGCGCGGACAACCCTGTCCGCGACAGCGCCCGGTCATGGTCCACACATCGAATTGTGCCTGCCCAGAACGGCGGGGACAGGGGCGGGTCGCGATGCGTGGCGACGACGGCCGTCACGAGGTGGACGGTAGGTCCGGCGGGTCTCCCGATTCGGCACCAGCGGCCCGATGGCGGAGCATGGGACCGATGGCGAGCTGCGCGGCAAACAGCGCGGCGCCGAGGACGGCGCACGAGCCCCACAGCACGGCACGGCCCAACTGGTCGAGCACGACCGTGCCGAGTGCGGGGCCGAGCACGGCACCGAGGCCCCAGGACAATCCGGACAGACCCATGTAGCCGCCACGGAGGTCTGCCGGCGCGAGATCGGCGAAGATGGCCCCGAACATGTTCGCCACGCCGATCTCGCCGACCGTCCACACTACAACCGACAGCCCGTACCCCTGCCAGTTGTGCACCAGGGCACCGAGTCCGAATCCCACGCCGACGATCAACATGGAGGCCGCCATCACCGTGCTTCGATCGCGGTTGGCGAGGTACCGGACGGCAAGAGGCTGCAACAGCACGATCAGCAGGCCATTTACAGCGATCAACGCACCGTACTCCGACGGGCTCAGTCCGTCCGTCGCCGTCACCAGCGCGAGCGTTGAGTAGCCCTGAAAATAGATCGTCGCGTACACCACGAGGATGGCAACCGATAGCAGCAATGCGAAGTCGCGGGTGGCGACCGGCAGCAATGACCGGCGCGCCTCCGGTGCCCCGACCGGCCGGGTCTCCCGCACCGCACAGGCAACAATGATCGCCGCTACCGCGGATGTGGCTGCATTGATCCAGAACAGCAGGCCGTAGCCGAACGCGGCCAGGACTCCCGCGCTGACCGTCGAGACAGAGAAGCCGAGATTGGCCGCCCAGAGCAGCATCCCGAATGCGCGGACGCGCGCCCCCGGCTCCAGCAGATCGGCCACCGTCGCTGACAGCGCGGGACGGAACAGCTCGGACGTCAGCCCGACGGCGAATGCCGACATGCTGATCGTCACCGTCGTGCCTGAAGTGCCGAGACCGATCAAGGCTAACGCTGCGCCCGCAAAACCGGTCAGCATGGTGCGGCGGCGACCGACCCGGTCGGTGAGCCATCCGCCGACCACGTGGGATGCGACGGTACCGATCCCAACGGTCGCGGCGACGGCACCGGCAGTACCAGCGGTCAACTGGCGATCCTGGGTGAGGTACAACACCAGGAATGGCTGCACGAACCCGCCCAGCCGGTTGATCAGGTGAGCGGCCATCAGTGACCAGAACATCCGTGGCAGTTGCGACGGGGTTGCCGTCGGACGGACAGGTCCAGACAAGCGCGATCCGACGGTGAGCCGACCGTTCTTTGCCAACTGAAATCCCGTCATGTCCGCCGCCTCCAGATTGCCGCTACCGAAGGAAATTGATTCTGTTACGGTCCGAGCCCCGTAACATCCGGGCGTCATACAGAACCTTCGACGAATCCTGCAGTGGCGACGGATCTGTACACCCGAAGCATCCGTGGGGGATACGGATGGTCGAACATCCGTATCCGCTACGGATGCTCGATATACCGGCGTGGGGGATCGTCAATCCGGGTTGAATGCGGCGGTCGGGCGCCAGCAGCACCAGAACAGCGCCCCCGGTGCAGCACAGAGGTCCGACGGGCGACACATGCGGCAGGTACTGGGCACGTGGTGCCCGCGTGGCTGACGCGGAGCCGCCACGGGTCCCGATGCCGTTGTGGTGGGCCAAGCTGAGCGCCGGACAACCCGAACCGGTCGGCAATCCCACGTTCGTCGCCGCAACGCAATCACTGCTCCATCACGCACATGTCGAAGGGAATGAGGACTCGTATGTTCCAGAACGAGGTCACAAGGCCGTCAGACGCGGCAGAAACCACGTCCCGCGGATGGCTCACGTTCCGCCGGATCCTCAGTGTTGCGGCCGGACTCGCAGCAATCGTCGTGCTGTCGTTCGCGACCGACGAGGTGCTGTACCGGACCGAGGTGCTACCGAGAGGACCGTTGAGCGACTACCGGCTCCATCTGCTCGAACTGACGTACCGCAGCGCGTACACAGTGGTCGGAGGTTACGTCGCAGCCTCGCTGGCACCCGATCGACCGATGCGGCAAGCGCTGGCCCTGGGTGTGGTCGGGTTCGTGCTGGGTGTCGTCGGCGCCATCGTCGGCCGGGACCTGTCGCCGTTCTGGTACTCGGTGGTCATCATCGTGGGCGCGGTGCCTCTGCCGTGGCTCGGCGGCAGACTGTTCGTACGGCGAGCGAACGGAAGCCTGTCGCACGGCCGAAGGTGATCGGTTTCGCGCCACCATCCATCAAACCAAGAGTTGGGCGGCGGCGGTTCGGCGGGTCCCTCAACGTCGCCGATCCGCCGCACCGCCGAGCTGTGCCGGATCAACGTCCGACCGCGGCTCAACGGCGCTGTGCATGCGCTGACGTCCGCCCTGAGTACCCGCCGTGGGCATCGACCGTCCGGCGGCCGAGGGTCATGCAAGGTGGTTGTCGGGGCGCTGCGCAGCATCCGCCGGTTGCCGGCTGCTGGGGTGCGGCGAGGCGAGGCGCAGTGCGAGCGCAGCGGCGGCAGCGGCGGTAACGGTGAGTGCGAGAGCGGTCTCGTGGAATGCCGCCACGGCCCCGACGGCAGCGGATCGGGCGGCCAGAAACGATCCGAGCACGCCGACGCCGATGGACCCGCCCAGCCGTTGGGCGATCGTGAACATGATGTTGCCGTCGTCGATCTGGTCGTCGCTTAGCGCGCCGAGCATCGCGAACAACAACGAGGTGATCACGAGGCCGGCAGTGACCGCGCGCGGAGAGGATTCCAGCAGTGACTGACAGCGGTGTCGACACGGTCAGCGTTTGCGGGCCGCCGGTCATTGCGGCCAGCAGGACGAAGCCGGTGGCGACCGTTGTACGAACCCCGACGCCGGTCGACGAAGCGGCCGGCCAGCACGGTGCCGAGTACGGTGATGATGCCCTGCGGTAGCAGGGCCAGCCCCATGCCGAAAGCGCTGCGTCCTTGCACGGCCTCGGTGAACACCGGAAGCAGGAACACTACGGCGAAGGTGACGGTCGACGCGAGAACGCTCAACCCGAGCGCCAAGGCCGGCTGGGCGGTGCGGAGCATCGCCAGATCGACGACGGGATGTGCACGCCGGGCGGCCCAGCCTACGTAGCCGGCCAACAGTCCGCCGCCGAACAGCAGGAACAGCACGGTGTGGACTTCCCCCACCCGTCCGCCGGGCCACGAGTCGCGCCATACAGCATCAGGACGAGGCCTGCGGCGAGGAGAACCAGACCCGACCGGGTCGGAGGCCTGCGGACTCCTGACGTTGGCGCCTGTGACGAGGAATCGCAGTCCCGCCAAGCCGGCAGCCCACCAGGCCGGCCCGGTAGATGGCGACGGCGCCGAACCGCCGGGCCAGATACGAGGTCAAGGGCAGTCCACCGGCGAGTGCAAGCAGGTAGCCGCTGACGACCCATTGCACACCCGCCAGGTCGGATCGGAATTCCCCGGTGATGGTGCTGAAGGCCACCGTCACAATCGATGAGTCGATCATCGTGAGCAGCGGGCCCACCATCAACCCCAGCTGAGCCGGAAGGCCAGGCTTCGCCATCTCAGCCGACCCGCTCACCCAGGCGTTCCACCCGATGTCTTTCACTGCGGGCCCTCTTGCGCAGCTCGTCCACGACGATGCTCCCCCCAATCGTGGCCGCCGCTGCACGCAGTGCGGTCGGCGAGCGGCGCCCTGTTCGTATCGACGTTCCGGGTTGGACGGCGGGCTGCCTGATGCTCCCCTGCGCCCGAGGACGCCGACGGACGGCACTCTTGCATGATCAGACTGTGGTGCCCTGGTCGGGCGCGGCGGCCGAGGAGACGACCGCCGGCGGAGGTACGCCCATCGCGGAGAACTCCGCGAGCGCCTCGTGGGCGCGTTCGGGTAGCAGCATCATGGTGCAGGCGCGCTCGAAACGGGCGCCGATCCGCCCCCAGCGACGGGCGGAGTCCACCAACGCGTGGGCGTCCTGGTTCTGACGGCCACGGATGCGCGCCACGCAGGCTGCGGCCCACTCGCTTCGAGCTGCTGCGTCAATGGCAGCCTCCAGCAACTGCGTCGCAGCGGGCAGACCGGCGATGACGGCGAGCTCCGCCGCGGCGGTCCTGGCGTAACCGCGGTACCTGGCACCGCGAAATTCCGCCGCCGCCTGCGCCACGAGTGAGGGTGCGCTGCTCAAGTCACCGGTGTGTACGGCAACGCGTGCGTCTGCGAAGGCCAACGGCGCGACGATGAGCTGTTCGCCGTCGAGCAGGCCGGCAATTTCGTCAATGCGGGCGCGCCACGTTCGGTACGCTTCACGATCGCCGGCCAGGCCGTGCGCCAGCGCGACCGCCGATATCGCGGGAGTCAGCCAACCGGCAGCGGGACGCCCCGCCGCCTGCCAGCCATGCCAGGCGATGTCGGCATACCGGAACGCCTCGTCGAAATCCCCGGTCAGCACCAGCGGTGGGATCAGACTGCCGGCCGACAGCAGGACGTGCCCACCCAGCAGCTCATCCTCGAGCATCGCGCGTGCGACGCCGAGTGCCCGGGGCAGGTCACCGGTCACCACGGCGTGCGCGGACGCCACCGAGTACGTGTCGAGGATCTCCGGCGCTGACTGCGGGTCGCGATGGTCCATTCTGGTCAGCAGAGCGAAGCGCTGGCGTGTCGTGACGTCCGGCTCGTCTCGCTGCTCCGCGGCGGTTCCCACCGCATCAAGGCTCGCACTGATGAGGACGGGATCGCCGGTTACGTATGCCGCCTCGAGAGCAAGGCGTGCCAATACCGGATCAGGATCGTTCTGGGCCGGCACCGCCGTCCATGCGGCGGCGACGGCCAGCCAGGCGCATGCCGCCGGGTGCTCGGGGTCGGCAGCGGCTCTGGCGGCATCGAGCAGCTGATGCAGATACGTCTGCGGAACCGGCGACGCGAACAGCGCAGGATGGCGGTTGGCCGTCTCGACCGCCCGGGCGAGCGCGATCGCCTGCTCATTGCCCCGGCCGGCCAAGCCGGCCTGCTCGGCGGACGCTAGAAGCAGTTCGAAGACCTGCAGACCGGACGTCGCGCTGACCCTTGCGCAGCCTGCCGCGTCCTGCAGGTCTGCGGCAGCCTCGCGCGGGGTCGGCGCACGTGCAGCGGCCTGGCGGTAGTGATCGAGCGATTCCATCAGGAATCCGCGTGCATACGTGAGCTTCGCCAAGCCTCGCGTCAACCGGTGCGCGAGTGCATCAGGCTCGCCGCCGGTGGCAGCCGACGCGGCCCGCAGGTCGCCCACCTGAGCGTCGAACGTGGGCTGCCAAGGCTCGTCCAAGCGCCTCAGCAGCCGTGCAACGGTCGTCTCGGCCCAGGCGAGATACCGCCGTCGCACGTCTGCGCGTTCACCGCTGGCATGCAGGCGCTGCGCCGCGAACGCGCGGACCGTGTCCAGGAGCCGCCACCGGCTCGGCGCCAGAGGCTGGTGCTCCACCAGTCCTTTGGCAACCAGACGGCCCAGGAGGTCCGCGACGACGCCGACGTCGGAGATGCTGCTGACTCGGAACGCCGCGTCCAGGTCAAATTGATCGACAAACATCGCTGTGGCCCGGAACAGTGCACGTTCGTCGTCATCGAGGAGGTTGTAGCTCCATCCGATCAACGAATGGAGTGAGCGGTGACGTCTGTCCGCACTGCGACTGCCGGCCAGGAGCCGCATCATGTTGCTCATCGCCGCGAGGATGCCGTCTGGACCCAGCGCAGGCACCCGCGCGGCCGCCAGCTCGATCGCCAGTGGCAGCCCGTCCAGCCGGGCGCACAGCTCCGTGACCATGTGGGGCCCGGCGGCGAAGGAGGGTGAGGCGGCGGCCGCTCGATCGATGAACAGATGCTCGGCATCAGAGTGCAACGGCAGCGGTCCTACGACGACGCTTCGCTCGCCTGGCACACCCAGGCGCTCCCGGCTCGTTGCCAGCACGGTCACGTCTGGGCAGAGCAGCAACATGCGCGTCGCGAAGCGAGCGACCGCGTCAAGGACGTGCTCACAGTTGTCTAGGACAACCAGCGAACGACCACCGTTGAGGTGATCGGCAATCGTCTCCTCCAAGGGAACCTGCGACTGTTCAGTCACCTGTAATGTCGCGGCAACCGCCTGCGGCACCAGCTCGCCCTGAACGGGGACGAGATTCACGAATGCGCCACCGAACGGAAACCCGTCGGCTGTGCCGGCCACCAACGCGGCCAATCTCGTCTTGCCGACTCCTCCCGGTCCGACAAGCGTGACCATTCGCGAGTGCGCCAGGGCATCCAGCAACAGACCGCGTTCCGTCTGCCGGCCCACGAACGTTGTCAGAGAAACGGGCAGGCCGGCAATCCCACAGATGCCTGGCCGGTGCGCGGGCGCCCGCGTTGCAAGCGCGGCGAGCGACTGCCTATCCGAGACCCGGTATTTGCGTAGCAACGACGAGACGTGGCCCTCTACGGTGCGGACCGACAGGTGCAGGCGGTTCGCGATCTGCGCGTTGGAGAGTCGTCGCCCTAATGCCTCGAGCACCTCAGCCTCTCGCTTCGAGACCTCTGCGGAAGCGCGTACGTTCATTGGGCGTCGTCACGCGTAGCCGTAGAGCGGGCGCGGGCGGTACGGCGCCTCCAACGCCGCGACCTCGTCGGCCGTGAGCGAAATGTCCAAGGCTGCCAGCGCGTCCTCCAGCTGGCCCGGCCGGGTCACGCCCACGATGGACGCACTCACCGCGGGCTTGCTCTGCAGCCACGCCAGAGCGATGCGCGCCGGCGGCAGCCCCCGATTGTCGGCGACTGCCGCCAAGGCTCCGACGACCTCAAGATCGTTGTCGAAGGTCGGCCGGGAATCCCGCTCGGCGACGGCGCGTGTCGTGGCCGGCGCGCCGTCGGGTTGACGGGTGCGGGCCAGCATGCCGCGAGCGAGGGGGCTGTAAGGCACGACGCCGACCCCTTGGTCGCGGCAGAACGGAATCATCTCCCGCTCCTCCTCGCGGTCGACGAGGTTGTATCGGGTTTGCATTGACACGAAACGCGTCCAACCGGCGGAATGGGCGGTGTACTGCGCCTTCGCGAACTGCCACGTGTACATCAGCGACGCACCGAGGTAGCGCACCTTCCCGTCGCGCACCAGATCATGGAGGGCGGCCATCGTCTCCTCGATCGGTGTCGTCTCGTCCCACCGGTGGATCTGGTAAAGGTCGATGTGGTCGGTGCCGAGGCGGCGAAGCGAAGCGTCAACCGCGTCCATGATGTGCTTGCGGGACAGGCCTCGGCCGTTCGGGCCCGGCGTCATGGGGTAATAGACCTTGGTTGCCAGGACGTAGTCATCACGTCGAGGAAACAGCTTGGCGAGCAGGCGTCCGGTGATCTCTTCGCTCACCCCGTCGGCGTACATGTCGGCTGTGTCGAAGAACGTCACGCCGGCCTCGACAGCGGCACGGACGATAGGCTCGGCCCGGTCCTCGGGCAGTTGCCAGCCGACTTTCGCCGGATCGCCGTAGCTCATCATTCCGAGCGCGACCTGCGACACCTTCAGGCCCGATGAGCCAAGTGGGACATAGCGCATGCTGCTCCTTCCAACGAGATCTAGGGCGAGGCCGTAGGACGGGCTTCGGTCACCGGCAGTTGCCCGCTGCTGTCGCGGGGTGACCGCTGCAGGCTGAGGAGCCACACAGCGGCGGCAAGGCAGAAGAGGACCAGGAAAACCGTCTGGTATCCGAAGGTGGCGATAACGGCTCCGGCCACCATGGGGAATCCCAGGATCACGATCTGAAACAAGAGCCCGGCCAAGGGCAGCATTCTGGCGCGGTCGCCGATAGGTGCGAAGTTCACCGCCCGGGCCTGTATTGCGGGCAGGGCCAGTCCGTACGCGCCGCCCAGCAGCACCGAAAATGTCGCATACAGGGCTACGTGAGAGCCGACGGCGAGAAAGCCCAGCACCGCAACACTGACGCCGGCTGTCGCGACGATGACGGTCCGGTCGGTACCCGTGTCACGGAAGAACCTCGCCATCACCAGCCGCACGGCGATGACCGACACGGTGTAACCGGTGTAGAAGACATCGAAGCTCAGCCCGCGCAGCTGCGCGAACGTCGTTTGGAAACTGTTCATGGTGGTGAACAGGCATGCCAGCAGCAGAATCATCGCCAGCGGTCGCAGCGCCGGCGAGCGCAGGATCCTTCCCAGAGCCGCCCGCAGTTCGACGGGTCGCCGGTCCGCCGGCGCCGCTGAACGTGCCGAATGTCGCGGCCGAATGACGGCCGACAGATACGCGAGTCCGGCAGCAACCGCCGCAAGCGCGGCAGCGAACAGAAACGTCGCCGGATAGGTCCATCCCCGGGCGTGCAGCGAGCCTCCCAGGACCGGACCAATGCCGAAGCCCAGTTGTACGGTTCCGGTGACGTAACCGATGTAGGCGGCTCGTGCCGTGTCGGGGACGTGTTCGCTGACAACCATTGGGCCGACGGTGTAGATAACGGCCCAGGTGGAACCCAGCACCAACACGAGCGCCCCGAGGGTGATCCCGATAGAACCGACCTGGGACAGTGCGGCGGCGGTCAAGGCATACACGGCCGCGGCCCCAGCCAGCACCACGGGCGGCCGGACGCGGTCAGGGAAGCGGAGCAGCCCAGTGAGAACAACGACCGCCGGCAGCGCCGAGGCCGCGGTCAACGCACCGAACGTCGCCTCGGTGCCTCCGAGCACCTTGAGGTACAGCGGCAACAACAGCAACAGACCGTACGCCGACGAGATGGCGAGCATCGCTGCGAGGAGCAGCGCGAGTATCGGCCGCCCTATCCGCGCGGATGCGGCGGACTCCCCTGGTGGCGTGTTCATGAGAGCCATGATCAGGTCGGGACCGCCAGAATGTGCCAGGCAGATCTGCCCGATAGGCCGCAGTTTCTGCCACCGCTGCTCCCCCGCTGCGGACCGGTGCCGACCAGTGGTTCCGTCTGACACGCTGATGCAATGCCAGCAGAGACCTCCCCGTTGAGGATCACGAACGTCGCTGTGCCGGTGGCGGACGGCGTTGCCCCATTCGAGGTCGGAATCGCCTGTGAGCTGTTCGGTCTGGATCGTTCAGACCAAGGGCTGCCCCGGTACGACTTCGCATTGGCATCGGTCCCAGGCGGACCGGTACGGACAACCGCTGCGCACCGGATCGCCCCCGAGCACGGACTGGACCGTCTCACCGAAGCCGACCTCATCGTGCTCGTCGCGGGATCCTGGGTCGAGACACCGCCCGACCCGGCGCTCGTCGATCACCTGTACCGCGCCGTTGATCGGGGCGCACATCTGATGGCCATCTGTCGTGGCGCTTTCGTCCTCGCGGCGGCCGGCCTCCTCGACGGCCTTGCCGCCACGACCCATTGGCGATGGACGGCCGAAATGGCTGATCGATACCCGCAGATTCGCCTCAACCCGAATGTGCTGTACGTCGATTCCGGCAACATCTCCACCTCAGCGGGCACGGCCGCCGGCATCGACCTCGGCCTCCACCTTCTGCGAAGGGCGCATGGTGCCGTTGTTGCCGCAGAAGTAGCCCGTCGGATGGTCGTGCCGCTGCATCGCCAGGGCGGGCAGGCGCAGTACCTCCGTGCACCGTTGCCGACCGTCGCGGCGAACGATCCATTGCACGACGCCATCAGCTGGGCCGTTCGCAATCTGGACCGGCCGATCTCGGTCGAAGACCTGGCGCGCCGGGCCCGTCTTGCCTCCCGCACATTCGCCCGCATGTTTCGCGACACGACGGGCACGACACCACACCGATGGTTGACGAACCAGCGCGTCAATGCTGCGCGAGAACTGCTGGAGACCGGGGACAGCACGATCGAAGCCATCGCCCGCATTACGGGATTCGGCAGCGTGGACACCCTCCGGCTGCATTTCAACCGTCAGGTGGGCACCACGCCGACCAGCTACCGCAAGGCGTTCGGCAATCGCGATTGACACCAACCACCATAAGCACTGCCGTCCGCCGACATTGACGCCTCGAGCGCGGTACGGACGTCGACGCCGACGTCGTTGGCCATCTCGAGCGGGACCGCGCACGCTCTGCCGGCCCGCATCACGATCAGGTCCGTGGACGTGGACCGTCCGTACCCGCCACGTACCTGACACGTACAGGTCCCGTAGTCACCACGGAAGCCCGAAGCGGGCCCGCCGGGCAGGCTGAACACGACAACGAGGCCACCCTGCCGAAGCGGGGCCGACGAGGAGTGATCATGTTCGAGGACGACGAAGCGCCAGGCTCAGCCTCTGGTGAGGCATCCCCTCATCGGGAGCGCACCGCACGCGACCTTGCCGTGCTGTCCGGACCCGAAGCCGACCCGCTTGCCATGCTGGACCGGGCGTTGGGCCAGGCGGACGTGGTAATCGCGGGTGTACGGCGCCAGCAGGCCAGCCTGCCGACCCCGTGCGATTCGTGGGACGTGCGGGCGCTGATCAACCATCTGGTGGATGAGATGCGTCGGTTCGTGGACGTGACGACCACCGGCCGGCGTGGCTCCAGCGACGGTGACATCATCGGCGACGACTGGATCAGCGCGTACCGGGCGGCGGCGTCCTCGTTGGCTGCGGCGTGGTCGCAGCCCGGCGCGTTGGAGCGTCCGCACCGGTACCCAGGCGGGGACATTCCGGCCGAGACGGCCGTCGGGCAGCAGGTTTCCGAGCTGGTGATCCATTCATGGGACATCGCGAAGGCGACCGGTCAGGTCGCGGTCCTCGATCCGGAGCTGGGACTGTTCGCGTTGGACTGGGCGAGGACCTACGACGACCCGCAGTTTCGTGGCCAGGAGGCCTACGGCTTCCAGATGGGCCCGCAGAAGGTCGTGGCCGTCGGCGCCTCGGTGTACGACCAGCTCGCCGCCTTCGCAGGACGCAGCACCAACTAGCCCTCCCGGTCCCGCATACCCAGCGACGGTCATCCCTGAAACGTAAGGAGCCAGCCATGCTGCTGGAGAACAAGAACGCAATCATCTACGGCGTCGGTGGCATCGGCGCCGGCGTGGCCCGCACGTTCGCCGCCGAGGGAGCCCGGGTGTTCCTCGCCGGGCGGAGCCTTCACAAGCTGGAGGCGGTAGCCAAGGAGATCGCCGACAACGGTGGCTTCGCCGAGGTGACCGTCATCGACGCTCTCGACGAGGGTGCTGTCGACGAACACGCACTGGCGGTGGCGGCCTCGGCCGGTGGCATCGACATCTCCTTCAACCTGGTCTCCCGCGGCGACATCCAAGGTGTACCCCTTGCCGAAATGGCCACAGCAGACCTGCTCGCACCCGTGACGATCGGGCTCAGGACCAACTTCATCACCGCCCGTGCGGCAGCCCGGCACATGATCGAGCGCCGGTCCGGCGTCATTCTGGCCCTGAACAGCGGCTCGGCGTTCGGTAGCCCGATGATGGGCGGTACCGGGCCGGCCGATGCTGCGACCGACATCCTCGTGCGCAACCTGGCCGCCGAACTCGGCCCGCACGGCATCCGCGTCCTCGGCCTGTGGACCGCCGCCGTTGCCGAGACTCTGTCTCCCGAGAAGCTCGCGGCGGTGAACAGCAACCTGCAACTGGACGAAGCGGCCTTCCAGGGTCTCCTGCAGCACCTGGCGCAGATGCGTATGCTGCGTCGCTCGCCTTCGCTGGCCAATGTCGCGGCGACCGCTGCCTTCCTGGCCTCGGACCACGCCGCTTCCATCACGGGTTCCTTCGTCAACGTCACCAGCGGGACCTTCACGAGCTGACGCCTTGCGGGCCGGCGGATCTCGACGTTGGCCGGCGGACAACCTGCCGGCTTGCTCCAGCGGTCGAGTCACCGATTCAGTCACCGATAGAGTCGCCGTCGAGTTGCCGGTGGCGTCACCGGTCGTCCGGCGGCCCGCGTGAAAGGCCTCCGTCAGAAGGGAATCCGCGCCGCGCGGATGAGCGGCAGGGCCTCCTCGCTGCCGCGCTCGATGGCGAGCGCGACGTTGTCGTTGCGACCGGCCACGGCGCGCATGTTGTCGAGCGTGTCGGCGCTGAGGACTCCGGCGGGTTCGCCGGACCCGAGCGTCCACGAGCCGCCGTCCGGACCGGTCAGCTCCAGCGCGACGCGTACGTACGTCCCACTCGGCGTAGTCGGTCGGGCGGGCCCCGTCGCTGGTTCCGAGCCGCAGCAGTGCGAGCGCGGCGGCACCCTCTGCGGCGCCGATCTCGGCCGCCCGATCGCGGTCCACCTCGGGGATGCGGGCCGCCGCCACGTACGACCCGGTTCCGGTCATGGCGCGGTCAGCTGCGCGACGATCGCGCCCGCGTCCAGCCAGACGTTCTCCCGGCTGATCGCGTTGCCACGGAACTCGAACACCTGCAGCATGCGGAATGTGACAGGCCGGTCGCCACCCGGTGCGCCCGCGAACCCGTGCGGGAAGCGGCCACGCGCGGTGTACTCGATGACGCAGAAGTCGTCGCCGTGCAGCGTCCGCACCGCAGCCATCTCCTCGTTGACGAACGCGGCCATCAACTGGTCGTAGAAGTTCTTCGCGGCCTGCGCGCCCGACATCGGACCGGTGGGCCAGCCGACCACGTGGTGCTCGACGTCGTCGGTGTACATCGCCACTGCCCCCCGGCCGGGTCGCCGACCCCCGCCGAGAACGACCCACAGGTTGGCGCGCTGCTGCGGATGGCATGGGAGGCGCTGCAGGTCGAGCTGTACAACGAGCTGCGGGCCGCGGGCTTCGACGACCTTCGCGAGGTCCACCGGCCGATGCTGCGCTATCCGCCCATCGACGGCATGCGCCCGACCGACCTCGCCGCCCACGTGAAGCTCAGCAAACAGGCCACCAACGACCTGATCCGCGACCTGGAGCGCATGGGCTACATCCGGCTGGAGCGCGATCCGGCCGACGGCCGGGCCCGCATCATCCGCCACACCGAACGGGGCTGGCGGATGTACCACGTCGGAAGCGGCTTCAGCCGCGACATCGGTCAACGATGGGCCGCGAAGATCGGCCAACGTCGGTACGACCAGTTCCAGGCGACGCTGCGCGCCATCGTCGACCTCGCCGCCGACTCCTGACCTGCGCAGCCTTGGTATTCCTGCGGTGGCACGGGCCGCCAGCCGCAGACACGCGAGCGCGGCGCGCCGCGGCTGGTAGAGAGCAGGAGTTTCCAACCGCATCGCTGACTTGACACAGCGGCATTCACCTGTATGTTCAATGGTCTGGTTAATTAACATCTCGATTGAATAGGGCATGGACACTCAGCAGCTCAGCACGACCTTCGCCGCATTGGCCGATCCAACCCGCCGGGCGATCCTCGCCAGGCTGGCCGAGGGCGAGGCCACCGTCAACGAACTGGCCGAGCCGTCGCCGCTCACCCTGCAGGCGATCTCCAGGCACCTCAAGGTGCTTGAGCAAGCCGGACTCATCAGCCGCGGGCGCACCGCCCAGTGGCGTCCGTGCCGCCTGGAACCCGCACCACTGCGCGAAGCCACCGACTGGTTGGAGCGCTACCGCCAATTCTGGGAGGGCGGTTTCGATCGCCTCTCCGCTCACCTGCGAGAGATTCAGAAAGGCGATACGAATGACTGAGACTTCGGCCGCCAACAGCACACCCACCGGGGGATTCACGATCACCCGGGTCTTCGAGGCGCCGCGCCGTCTGGTCTTCAGAGCGTGGACCGACCCGCGACAACTTGCCCGGTGGTTCGGACCTGCGGGCGTCACCACGCCCCTGTCCACGGTGTCGATGGATGTCAGACCGGGCGGTGTATGGCAGCTTCGCATGATCGATGATGCCGACGGCGCGGAGTACCCGGTGACCTTCACCTGTCGAGAGGTGGTGGAACCCGAGCGGCTCGTGCTGAGTACGCCAGTGCCGGCCGGGCCGGATGCCGTCACCGGGGAGGCGCTGCTGACCGTGACCTTCGCTGAGCTCGGGGACTGGACCGAGATGACGTTCCACGTTTCGGGCCTCGCGGTGAGCGAGGAGAACGTCGGGCTGGAGTGCGGCTGGTCCAGTTCGTTCCAGCGGCTGGCCGAGCATCTGACCCAGGTCACCCCCACATCGTCGGGCGCAGCCCGATGACCGCCACACGCGCTGAAGACGTGGCGAAGGTGCCGCAGGGCGATGTCCGGCTGCTGGACAGTCCTGTCGCGCAGCGGCTGTTGTCGTCGACCGAGCTGGCACGTATCGCGTACGTGGCGTCCGACGGCACACCTCGGGTCTTCCCGATGCTCTTCCATTGGACCGGGACCGAGTTGGTGCTCTCCACGTTCGGCGGAGCCAAGGTCGCTAACCTGCGCGCCCGGCCGGCGGTCGCGATCACCATCGACGCCGCTTCCACACCGCCCGAGGTGCTGCTCATTCGCGGCCGGGCCGAGATCACCGAGGTCGACGGGATCGTGCCGGAGTACATCATGGCTCAGCACCGCTATGGCGGTGCGGAGCAGGGCGCCGCCAATATCGCTGCGGTCGACCACCCGGGCACGAGGATGTTCCGCATCGCGGTCCGCCCGACCTGGGTGGGTGTGCTGGACTTCCAGACCCGGCTGCCCGGAGGAGCCAGTCCGGAGGAGTTCGACCGGCGGGGCCGATCGTGAACAGGACACGCTCAGGAGCCCCGGGCACGTACGTGCTGATCCACGGCGCTGCGGCCGACTCATGGTGCTGGCACCTGCTGGCCGCCGAGTTGCGCGACCGGGGCCACGACGTGGTGGCCGTCGACCTGCCATGTACCGACGAGTCGGCGGGCCTGCCGGAGTACGCCGACGCGGTGGTCGGGGCTATCGGCGACCGCACCGATCTTGTCGTGGTGGCCCATTCCCTCGGCGGATTCACCGCCCCGCTCGTCTGCGACCGGGTACAGGTGAGGCTCGTCGTGATGCTGCAGGCGATGATCCCGTTGCCAGGCGAAACACCCGGCGAGTGGTGGGCCTCCACCGGATACGACCAGGCCAGACGCGAACAGGACACCCACGACGGCAGGGCCGAAGACGACCTGCTGACCCTGTTCGTGCACGATCTTCCGCCGCAACTCGCGGCCGAGGCGCTCAGCCGGCAGAAAGCCCAGGCCGGCACCCCCTTCGAGCAACCGTGGCCGCTACCGGCATGACCGGACGTGCCGACGAAGTTCCTCCTCAGCAGTGGCGACCGCTTCTTCCCCGTCGGCTTCATGCGCCGCGTCGCACGCGAGCGGCTACTGACCGCGGCGGTCACCGCCGCGAAGGGTCCGGCATGACCGCCACGCCGGCTGTGATGGCGTCGGAGTCGGCGGCCGCTGCCCGGGACGGCACGAACACCGCGGCCGCCAGGCCCAGCGCCGCGATCCCGGCGGCTGCGAGGATCGCCGGGCCGAACCCGTCGACGAACTGCCCAGGATCGGCGTAGCCGCCCGAACGGGCGAAGACCGCCGCCATCACCGCGACGCCGGCGACGCTGCCGAGCTCGACCGTCGCCTTGTTCGCGCCCGACGCGATGCCGATCTCCTCGAACGGCACCACGTCGGTGATCGCGTTGGCGACGACCGGGAAGCACAGCGAGATGCCGACGCCGGCCACGACGAGCGGGACGACCAGGTCCCCGTAGCCGAAGCCGGCGTCGCCGGTCGCGACGGCCAGCCAGCCCAGACCGACGGCCTGGAGAACGAGGCCGGCGAGCAGGACCGGGCGGTTGCCGAGGCGCCCAGCCAGGAGCCCGGCCGCTGGCGCGATGAACACCGGCGCCGCCATCCAGACCAGGATCCGCAGCCCGGCCGCGAACGGCGCGTATCCCATCCCGACCTGGAACAGCTGCGTGATCATGAACAGCGAGCCGATGAGCGACGTCTGCTGCAGGAAGCCTACGGCGTTGGCGGAGGCGAAGCCGCGCTGCCGGAAGTACGCGACCGGCACCATGGGATGCGCGGCGCGCAGCTCCCAGGCGACGAACGCGGCGGCCAGCAGCACCCCGCCGACCAGCGCCCCGACAACCTCGGCCGAGCCCCAGCCCGCCGACGGTGCCCGGACCGGGGCCCAGACGAGCGCGAACATGGTCGCGGCGGCCAGCAACAGGCCCGGTACGTCGAGCTGCGGACGCGGCCCGTGGCTCTCCCGCAGCCGCAGTGCCGAGAGCACCGCCACCGCCACGCCGACGGGCACGTTGATCCAGAAGATCCACTGCCAGGAGATGCCCTCGACGATCGCTCCTCCGAGGACCGGGCCGGCCGCCACGCCCAGCCCGGTGACGCCACCGAGCACGCCGATCGCCATTGCCCGGCGTGCTCGCGGTACCACATCGGCAACGAGCGTGACCGTCAACGGCATCACGACGGCAGCACCGGCGCCCTGCACCACCCGGGCCGCGATGAGCGTGCCGGTGCTGGTGGACAGGGCAGCGGCGGCCGAGGCGAGGGTGAACAGGGCGACGCCGAGCACGTACATGCGCCGCCGACCGAAGCGGTCGCCGAGCGCGGCACCTGTCAGCATCAGCGCCGCGAACACCAGGTTGTAGCTGTTGATGGTCCATTCCAGGTCGGCCAGGCTCGCGTGCAGCGTCTGCCGGAGCGTCGGCAGCGCGATGGAGACGACGACGATGTCGAGTGCGGTGAGGAACGTGCCGAGGGCGGCCAGGGCGAGCGTCCAGCCCCAGCGTGGTCTGTCGGTCATGAGGGTGCAGACCGGAGCCGGCGCGAAAAACCGTCGGCCGACGATTTTCCGGCCCGGCCGGGGTCTACATTCGGGTGACGACTATGGAGCAACTCTCCGGGGTAGAGTTCGAGCGGCTGACCGCACCGTTCCGCCGCGAGCTGACCACACACTGTTACCGGATGACCGGTTCCGCGCAAGACGCCGAGGACCTCGTGCAGGAGACGTACCTGCGGGCCTGGCGCTCCTTCGGCACGTTCGAGCACCGATCATCGCTTCGCGTATGGCTGTACCGCATCGCCACCAACGTCTGCCTGAGCGCGCTCACCCAGATCGGGCGGCGGGACCTGCCGTCGGGACTCGGGCAGCCCAGCGACGACCCGCTGTCGCCCCTGGCGCTCGCCGGGCCCGAGGTCGGCTGGGTGTCGCCGCTCGTGACGCCCCCAGATCCAGCGGCGGTGGTGAGCGGCCGCGGCAGCGTACGGCTCGCGCTCGTCGCCGCCCTGCAGCACCTGCCGGCGACCCAGCGGGCGGTGCTCATCCTGCGCGACGTGCTCGCCTGGCGGGCCAGCGAGGTCGCCGAACTGCTCGGCACCAGCGCCGACGCCGTACACAGCACCCTGGCCCGCGCCCGCGCGCAGCTGCGCCGGGTGGGCGTCAACGAGGAGTCGCTGAGCGAGCCGCAGGCCGGCGGTGCGCAGCGGCGACTGCTGGAGCAGTACGCGGCCGCCTTCGCCGCCGCCGACGTGGACGCGCTGGTCCGAGTGTTGCGCGATGACGTGGCCCTGGAGATGCCGCCGCACCTGACCTGGTTCGCCGGGCGGGACACCGTCGCGACGTTCCTGGACCGCGTCGTCTTCGCTGCGGTCGGCCCGCTTCGGTTGCGGCCACTCACGGTCAACGGCGCGCCGGGCTTCGCGGCGTACATCAGGCAACCTGGCAGGCCGGCGGGCGGAGGGTGGGAGGCGCACGCGGTGCAGGTGCTGACCGTGACGCCGGGCGGGATCTCCCGCATCGTGTCGTTCAACCAGCCGTCGCTATTCGCGTTGTCCGGCCTCGCGGTGCAGCTGTGAGCGCCGGGGTCGCCGTCGTGACAGGAGCCTCGCGCGGCTTCGGGCTGGAGATCGCCCGGGCCCTGGCGGCGGACGGACACGACGTCGTCGGCGTCAGCCGGGGCCCGGAGGCGATGGAGACCGCCGACGCGTCCGCGCCCGGCGTGGCCGAGCAGCTCATCGCGAAGTACCGGCCCTCGGTCGTCGTGCTCAACGCCGGGGTCGTACCGCACACCGGGCCGCTGCACGAGCAGACATGGGAGACGTTCAGCCAGCCCTGGGAGGTCGACGTCCGGCAGGCGTTCCAGTGGGCCCGCGCGGCGCTGCTGGCCCCGCTCGACCCCGGCAGCCTCGTCGTCGCCATGTCCAGCGGCGCGGCGTTGGCCGGCTCCCCGATGAGCGGCGGCTACGCGGGTGCGAAGGCGACGGTGCGGTTCGTGGCGCGGTACGCCGCGGAGGAGTCCGCCCGCCGCGCGCTCGGCATCCGCTTCGTTGCCCTGCTGCCCAGCCTGTCGCCGTCGACCGCGGTGGGTGGCGCGGGCGTCCGCGCGTACGCCGGGCGCCAGGGCATCGACGTGTCCGCGTTCGTCGCCGCCATGGACCAGCCGATGACCCCTGATCTGGTGGGCGCCGCCGTGGCCGAGCTCGTCGCCGGCGGCGGACCGCCCGGAGACGCGTACACGCTGTCCTCGAACGGTCTGAAGGCGCTATGAGGCAGGGTTGGCAGCGAACCGGCCCAGGCTGACGAGCACCGCGGCGCGGTGGTCCTCGACCATCACCCGGGTCGTAGTCGTCCAGCAGCGCAGGGAGCCTCGGGCTCGGTGTTCTCCGGCCTAGCGGTCAGCTCGGCGTACTCGTCGGCCGTGAAGCGCACATGAGTGCGGTGGTCCCGGCCTGGAAACGAGTACGGCCGAGGCCGCGCTGTCACCCGACGGATCGTGCCCGGCCGCCCGGCACCGCCCGGCGGCGGCCCGGATCCTCGACCGCGACAGGCCGTGGTCCGTCACACCGGGGTCCGCCGCCGACCCGGCCGCCGGG